>JBHHXO010000382.1:0-1503 GCA_046757125.1 Thiogranum sp. | reverse complement strand
GCTGTGTCGTTCACTACAGCACCCACTCCGTGGGCGGCCTGTCGGAGAACGATTTCATCTGCGCGGCCAGAATCGACGCGCTCATCGCCGGCGACAACTGAACCGGGATCACGTGGGAGCCCGCCGCCGCCAGGCCCATTCACCTGCCACCCGGAAGCCCGAAAAAGCGCAGGGGCAACCCGGCCTGGTGCTGGCCCATTTCGGTCAGGTCAGCCTGGTGGAAGATGCACAGGGCGAGGTGTACCGCTGCGCCACGCGCAAGAACCTGCCGCGCACCGTCTGTGGCGACCGCGTCCTGTGGCAGGCCAGCAACCCGCGCGAGGGCGTAATCAACCAGGTACTCGAACGCGAAACCACCCTGGCCCGCCCCGACCACAGTAACCGGGTGCGCCCGGTCGCCGCCAATCTGGACCAGATCGTGGTGGTGATCGCGACCCGGCCCAGTTTTGAGTACGGTATGCTGGACCGTTACCTGGTCGCCGCGGAGCTGATGGATGCCGCCCCGGTGATCGTGGTGAACAAATCCGACACGCTGGACGACGAAAGCCGCCACAAGCTGGAACAACGCCTGGGCATCTACCGGGACATCGGCTACGCGCAACTGTTTACCAGCACCCGCACCACCGACGGTCTCAAGGAACTGCACCGCCAGCTCAAACCCCACACCAGTATTCTCGTCGGCCAGTCGGGGGTCGGCAAGTCATCACTGGTACAGGCGCTGCTGCCCGATCTGGATATACGCATCGGTGCGCTGTCACAGGTGACCGGGCTGGGGCGCCACACCACCACGGTAACCACGCTCTACCACCTGCCCGACGGGGGCGACCTGATCGACTCGCCGGGCGTACGCGACTTCACCCTGTGCCAGGTGCCGGCGAGTGAGCTGGCGAAGGGGTTCAGGGAATTCGAACCGTTCCTCGGCGGGTGCCGCTTCCACAACTGTGTGCACGTGAGCGAACCGGGTTGCGTCGTTCAGGATGCCGTACGCTCCGGCAAAATCAGCGAGCGCCGCTTCAAAAACTACGAACGGCTGGTGAACACCATGAACACCTCGTCAAAACGGTAGCCGGGGTAGCTCAGCGAAGCCGGCACTACCCCGGCGGCCAGCCCATGACCCGGCCACCCAGCAGGTGCAGGTGGATATGGAATACGGTTTGCCCCCCGTGGGCGTTGCAGTTCATAACGGTGCGATAGCCCTGCTCCGCAAACCCTTCCTGCCGCGCGATCCTTGCAGCGGCCAGCATCATCCTGCCGACCAGCGCCGCGCTGTCAGCGTCCAGGTCATTGATAGTGGATACGTACTGTTTGGGAACCACCAGCACGTGCGTCGGCGCCTGTGGATTGATGTCACGGAATGCCAGCACATCATCGTCTTCGTAAACCGTATCCGGCGCGATTTCGCCCGACACCATTTTGCAGAACAGACAATCGGTCATGGAAGCTCCTGCTTGCGGGTTACCGGTTTGCCAAAGGGTAGCGCGCCGTCCGGACAGGATCAATAAC
>JBHHXO010000381.1:0-1559 GCA_046757125.1 Thiogranum sp. | reverse complement strand
CCGGTACCGGCGTTCGCCTTGCTGATGGGTCTTTACGCCGTAACTTCAACCAGCGACACCATCCCGGCCATCATGCTGGGGATTCCCGGAAGCGTTGCCTCGCAGGCGACCATCCTCGACGGTTATCCACTGGCGAAAAAAGGCCAGGCTGCTCGCGCATTTGGCGCGGCCTATGCCGTCTCGGCTTTCGGGGGTGTCTTCGGCGCGGTACTGATGGCTGCCTCGTTGCCTTTCATCTTGCCGATCATTTTTGCGTTCGGCCTGCCTGAGTTTCTGATGCTGGCGCTACTCGGACTCACAATGGTGGGCGTGCTGTCCGGGCCTTCCATCGCCAAGGGCCTGACGGTGGCGGTACTCGGTTTACTGCTGACCACCGTCGGTTACGCGGAGGCAACCGGCGTGCCCAGATTCCACCTTGGGACCGAATACCTGCTTGACGGCATTCCCGTCGTCCCGATCGCGCTGGGTCTATTCGGAATTCCGGAACTGCTGGAGATGGCGGTCAAGAACACGCCCATATCCCGCGTTGCAATGCTCGAAACCCGGGAGCACGGCATGATTCGGGGCATCAGGGATGTTCTCAAGCACCGCTGGCTGACGCTTCGCTCTTCATTGGTCGGCGCCTACGTCGGCATACTGCCCGGTCTGGGCGGGGCCATCGTTGACTGGATTGCATACGGCCACGCGGTACAGAGCGCCAGAGATAAATCGAAGTTCGGTCAAGGTGACATCCGCGGGGTTATAGCTCCGGAAGCCGCCAACAACTCATCCAGAGCGGGTGCACTCATTCCAACGCTCGCGTTTGGCATACCCGGCAGCCTGGGCGCAGCGATTCTGTTAAGCGCCCTGGTGATCAAGGGCCTGCAACCCGGTCCAGACATGCTGACCGTAAACCTGGACCTCACGTTCAGCATGATCTGGGACATCGCGTTGGCCAACATTCTGGCCGCAGGCATGTTGATGCTACTCAGCCGCCAGATCGGAAAGGTCGCATTTCTGCCGGCACATTCTGTGGTACCTGGGGTCATCGTGGTCCTGCTCATGGGGGCCTGGGTTGCAAGCAGTTCAATGGGTGACTGGTGGACCTGTCTCGCCATGGGCGTTTTGGGCTACGCGATGAAGCAGGGGGGCTGGCCGAGGCCACCGTTGATCCTGGCGCTCGTCCTCGGGACCATGATCGAAAACAACTATCAACTCACGATGCAGATTTACGACGGTGTCAGCTGGATGTACCGCAGACCCATTGTCGTGGGCATTGAAATCGCGATCGCCGTCACCGTCTTTCTGGCCGCTCGCGGGATGAGTCAGCCAAAATCGGTCCGGCCAAGGGATGCAGGTAACGCCGGCCCTCCGGAGTCACTCATGTCGTTGGCTTTGGCAGTCACGCTGCTCGTGCTTTTTGTCTGGGCATATGCCGCCGCACAGGCGTTCGACGATGCCGATACCGCCCAGTTTCCGCTGACCATATTGCTGATCGCGATTCCCCTGGCCGTGTTCGGCGTGGTGCAGGACGCACGCGCCTGTTTCGCGGGCATCAGCTCGAGCGGCGGGGTCGGGCC
>JBHHXO010000380.1:0-1574 GCA_046757125.1 Thiogranum sp. | reverse complement strand
CGCATATGCCGGAGTTCATCCAGAAATTGATTGTCTTTTTGCAGATCAAAAAAGTATTGGCCCCGGTTGGCGCCAAGGAGCCTGTGGGGTTTCTGATCGTGGCGCACACCTCCGACCGGATGGCGAGGCTTCAGCGTGCGGTCATCGAAAGTCGGCCGATGACAAAGCTTGTGCCTTACTTTCTTTTTAACACGATACAGAATATTGATAACCATCTCGGCTTGTATAATGCCTGGTACCGGGCAGATGGAAGGAAGATTGAGTTGATTTTTAAAGGGAAGAGGAGGATCTGAAGAAACTCCGTTTGTCATTGATGGACAATAAAAAAGCCTCCCCATTCAATATTAACTTGCAAGTATCACAACATGATGTTGACCTACTGGTCGTTCATCAGTATGCGTCCAGCGGAAGGTATATGATTGAGGAAGACACAACATCAAAACTTTTTTCCTCCAACATTGAAACCCGCAGTCTACTCTTCCTCGAAATCAAAGGAGTCGAAGCGAAGCGTCCGACAGTTTTCAGTGACATCACGAACCGTTTTGTCAGATGCACCCTCTTGTAATCGAGCCTGAATTTCAAGCGTCACTTCGACGTCTGCTCCGACGAGTTTAGTAAGGTGCTGAATTACTTCATCTGCCACCCGCCCAGCATCCCGGCCGACCCTGAGGGAATCCAACTGGACCGATCCATGGAATCGGCGATAAGTCGGCGCGGCAGGCGGCTTTGGCCCGCCCGTTTTGGCCTCAGTGGTCTTATCGCTACCCGAGGATTGATCCTGACCGCCTGTCTGGTCCATCGACGAAGCCCCGGTGGCGGCTCCCCCCGATTGCAGTTGAGTCGCCTCCGCATCCTTTAGTTGTTGCCCGGCGGCCACATCGGATTTCACGACCAGTGCGCCACCTTCTACCTGGATTGCGGCTACGGCCCCCCCCACCAGGCCGAGATAGCGGCCCGAAGCCTCCTTCGACTGCGCATAGCCGAATGTTTCCAACTGCCATGTCAGCAAGGGAAGTCCCTCCCGAATGGCGGAAATTAATACGTCCGGATCGCGCAAGCGAGGTAAATAGAGATAGGTGGCGAAGTCCTCGACCAATTGTTTGATCGTCACATCGTCGCCACGCCAGAGCGGGACGCGGTCCAGTTCAAGCCGCAAGCGGATGCCACCCATCTGGACGAGAAGCATTTCCTCGTTCTTGAGCTTCTTGGTGGCGCGCAAGGCAAGCGAATCCGTGCCTTGCAGGCGGATCTCCGTCCACTCCAGTGTGCCCTTGAGGTCGGGCTGGCTCGGGACCAAAAGCCATTGGTAGGCCTCAGGAATACGAGCCTTCACGGTGTCTTCGGCACTTTTGCATTTTGTTTCTGCCTGCTTGGACTGGAATGGGTCCAGGTTTAATTGTTCCCGTTCGTTCCAGATGGACTTCCAGGCCATGAAATGCCGGATGGCCGTGTACAGTTCCTTGAGACGAGTTGCGTCTCCTGCCAGGAAGACAAGCGTGTTCTTGTAATTCCGGGACTGTTCCCCCGGTTATCCAGAATGCTACGGGTCTCTTGTCTAGCCGCGCTATCGTCCT
>JBHHXO010000379.1:0-1589 GCA_046757125.1 Thiogranum sp. | reverse complement strand
CAATGCTGTATTCCAGAACAGGCTTCGCGTTACATATTTCTGAATCGTCTTCATCGCTGAGCCGGCAAAATCTGTACAGCAGAGCCCCGTGTTAACCGATACCGGATAGATTGAAAATTGAGAATCAGCGCTATAAGCAAAAGCATGAGTAAATGTACCCACCACAATCCAATAAACGCGGGAATATCGTCACGCTTCAGCAGGGTTTTCGATATTCCAAGCATATTGCTGTAAACAAAGTAAACAAGGATAGCCACAAAAACCGGTACATAGCGCCGTTCATTGTATGAGAAACGGTTGAGGGCGATGGCCAGCAATGGCAATACCAGGGTCGAGATGAGATAGGAAAGGCGCCATTGCAATTCCGCCTTGTACTTGGGCAACCCTGATCCAATCAGTTCTTTTGTCGGTACGGCATCCAGATCCGTGGTGTTCGCTGTCTGATCAGTTTCTTCGATCAGCACGCCATAACTCCGGTACCTTATTATCTGGTAGTCCAGCATGCCGGGTTTACCTACATAGCGCCGTCCGTCCTTGAACAGTATGTAACGGCTGCCGGACACGTCGGCGAAAACGTAACGCGCGCTGCTGGCGGCCAGCACGCCGAGCTTCTGGTCCTGGCGAACCTGCAAAAAGACATTTTCCATGGAGCCCTTGTCGGCTGCCAGACGCTCGACGTAAACGATGCGGTCACCTTCACTGAATTCCTTGAACTGCCCCGCGGTAATTCCGCTGATATCCGACTCCGTCCGCGCTCGCGCTTTGAGGTCGGCAACCTGGGACTCCGCCCACGGGGCTATATAGAAACTGGCTATCGCAACCGGTATTGAAAAAGCAAGCGCAAACTTCGTCACCGACAACACCTGAAACCACTGCCCCAGACCCGCTCCCATGAAGATGGTCAATTCGTTGTCACGGGAAAGCCGGGAAAGCGCGAGAATCACCGCGAGGAAGATCGTAATGGGCAGCAAACGGGGCACCGTAGACATCATCTTGCTGAACAACATTTGCAGAATCAGCTCGCTCGGCAGATTGCCGGCGGCAGCATCGGCCAGGTAGTCAACGAATCGGTTGCTGGTCAGAATCAGGATCAGCAATCCGATAATCCAAAGCAGTTTTTCCAGGACTTCCTGATACAGGTACCTTTCCAGAATCACGGAAGACTACTCATTAATGGGTACTTTGCGTTCACCGATGTAAATGAATACACTCTCTCGCTGTACGGTATGCAAGACACGCCGGGATCGAAACGGCATCCGACCCGGGATTAACAAGCCCGAAAACGCTATTCGGTGCATCGCCAACATCGTCGCACAGAACAACAGATTATGGAATTCAGTATTAAGAGTGGCACCCCCGAGAAACAACGCACCCATTGCCTGATTATCGGTGTCAGCGAGCCAAGAAAGCTGTCCAATGCGGCCAGGGTAATCGACCATGTCAGCAAGAAATATATTTCCAATCTGGTGCGCCGTGGCGACATGGACGGCAAGCGTGGTCAGGCCCTGCTTTTGCATGGCGTGCCCGGTACCCTGGCAGAACGGATCCTTTTGATAGGTTGCGGGCGTGAGCGTGACCTGGACGACCGC
>JBHHXO010000378.1:0-1618 GCA_046757125.1 Thiogranum sp. | reverse complement strand
CCGCCTGCAACGGCAAACATCCGGACACCGGTTGACACCGGATTGAGCGTGTCTGCGGTAGATTTTGCCGGCGCGAACATCCGTCTTAAATCCAGTTCTTGACCTAGGTGTAGCTCCTAGGTTTTATACTTAGGTCTCAAGTCAAGTCGGTGTCCATAACCGGAACAGTACACACCGGCGCTGGCCAAGGCATCAGGAATGGATGTTTACAGGGCTCAGCCGGATTTTTGAGGAGGCGATCATTCGTGGTTTTCTATATCTCGTTGTTTGTTAGGCCATTGTCCGTGTTCGCCGCGGGAGTGACGGTGGCTTCCGCGGCTGCAGATGACATCGAAACAATGGCCCGGCGATCCGAGGGCAGTCAGGGTCCCGCTGTGACTGCACTGGAAATACAAGGTGAATATTCGCCGGGCGCTGACCTGCTGACCGTGGACCAGGCCATCAATATCGCGCTCATGGACAATCCCGGTCTTGCAGAAATGCAGGCCCGTGCCGACGCTTTCGCCGCCATTCCATCACAGGTCGGTACGCTCCCCGATCCAAGGCTAAGCTTCAATATGCTGAACCTGCCCACCGATACGTTCGATATCTCCCAGGAGGCCATGACCCAGGCACAGTTTGGTATCAGCCAGGTCATTCCCTTTCCGGGGAAACTGTCTCTGCGTGAGGAAGCGGCACGGTTCGAAGCGGAGGCGGCGGCTGACAATGTCGATGAAACCCGTTTTCGCCTGGTTCGCGATGTAAAGGCGACATGGTGGAGTCTCTATAATCTCGATCAGGCCCTGGCTATCGTCATCCAGAATCAAGGTCTGTTACGTCAGTTCGTCGAGATCGCCCAGACCAAGTACAGTGTCGGTCAGGGTTTGCAGCAGGATGTTTTGCTGGCCCAACTTGAGCTTTCGAAACTGCTGGATCTGGAATTGCGTCTGCGTGGGGCACGTCGTACCCAGGAGGCGCGCCTGAATGCGCTGTTGAATATTTCCCCGGATCACGCTGTGCGTCTGCCCCGGCAGGTCGACGAGAAGCTGCCGGGTCTGGCCGCTGAACCGACCCTGTTTGACCTTGCCGAGCGATCGCGGCCGTTGCTCGCCATGCAAAACAATCGTATTCGAGCAGCACGAACCCGGGTCGAATTGGCCAGAAAGGACCTCTACCCGGATTTTAGCGTTGGTGCCTTCTACGGTATCCGCAGCGGCGAGAATTTTGGCGGTGGTTCCCGTGCTGATTTCGCCACCGTCAAAATAAGTGTGAACGTGCCGTTGTTTATCGACCGCAAGCAGCGCAAGGCGGTGGATCAACGCAACAGCGACCTGCTGGAGCAAAATTTCAAGCTGCATGATCTGCGCAGCACGATACAGGCGAGCATATCGGCGGCCGTCTCGGACTACCGGCGTTCCCGCGACCAGTTCGAACTGTTCAGGACCGGGATCCTCCCCCAGGCACGGCAGACAGTCGCATCCATGCTGGCCGGATATCAGGTCAACAAAGTCGATTTTCTTAATCTGGTACGCGCACAGATCACTTTATACAACTACGAAATAAGTTATTGGCAGGTGTTGAGTGAAGCCAGGCAGGCGCTGGCAAGACTCGTTGCGGCTGTCGGTGAGGAGACGGTTTA
>JBHHXO010000377.1:0-1631 GCA_046757125.1 Thiogranum sp. | reverse complement strand
GATCATGGCAAGCTCCGGCTGCTCGACGACATCTATGCCGAAGGATCCGGCCTGTGCATCGATCCACTCGATGTCCTTTTCCCGGGTACCGGAATTCACTACCAGGCGGAACCAGCTTTCGTGCATGAAATACACGATCAGGTCATCGATCACACCACCCTGTTCATTGAGCATGCAACTGTACAGCGCCTTGCCCTCGTCCTGCAGCTTGTCGACATTATTGGCCAGCAGGTGGCGTAAAAAAGGACGCGTCTGCGCACCGATCAGGTCAACCACCGTCATGTGCGAAACATCGAACATACCGGCATCGCGACGCACGGTATGATGTTCCTCGAGCTGTGAACCGTAGTGGATCGGCATATCCCAGCCGGCAAAATCCACCAGCCTGGCACCGAGCGCCCTGTGCGCTTCGAACAACGGGGTTTTGTTACTCATTAAGTGACTCTGTACCACGAAAACGTTGCGTTTTTCGTCACCCGGAAACATGCAGGGCGACGGCTCAAAAAAACCGTCGCTCCTCTGTCCGGAAACCTGAGAGTGTAGGCACGGGAAACGCACCTTCCCCTTCGGTGGGCCGGGCATGGGAACCAGGCCGCTCTCCAGAGTCAATCCGGCCTGAACACTGTCCAGACCTGTTGCCACGGTCCTTTTGCCTGAGCGATTCCGAGCGAGTTGCGCCTTCGGCGGCCGACCGTGGAAAGCTTCCGCGGCGGCTCTCTCCCGCAGCAGTACGAGATCGAGCGCAGACTATACCCTGCCAGCCGGACTTCGCCAAGCGGGAGAATAACAGGGGACAGACCACGTTTTTCTTTTCAAGAAAAACGTGGTCTGTCCCCTGTTATTCGACTTCCACTACATCTCCGACGTGAATGACCCCGCCACTGCGCGGGATCAGGTTCTGCCCGAAAAACACGCCGCCCTCGGGACGCCGCCGGTAGCTGCTGAGGGTGCGCAACGGCTCCCTGTCCGGGTTTTTGACGCCGGTATCCGGATCGATGGTGGTAAACACACAGCGTGAACAGTTTTTCACCCCCTCGAACTCGACCTCGCCGACCCGCAAACGCCGCCAGTTGTCTTCGGCGTAGGGCTGTTCACCGTCGACCACCAGGTTGGGCCGGAAACGGCGCATCGACACGGCCTGGTCCAGCCGGCCGTTGAGATCATGCAGCGACGCTTCAGACAGCAGCAGCAGGGGAAAACCATCGGCAAAGCTCACTTCATCGCCGGGCTGCCCGAAATTCGTGTCCACACCGCGCACCAGTTCATCCGTCATCCGTACCAGCTGACAGGCCATGCCCAGGTAGTCCGAAAACCACGCGTCCGCTTCCGCGCCGACAGGGACCGCATCGCACTGGTCACGCCAGATGGTAACCTTGCGCGGTTCCACGTCCGGGGCCTGCAAGGGCAGTTGCAGCGGCTGACGACCGGCGACACTGACCCGCAGCACGTCACCGGCAAACTGCGTCTCTACTACGGCCAGCGTCGGGTGCTGGCGCGCGGTTATAAACTTCCCGTCCGTATCGACCAGCATCCAGCGCCGGTCCCGGGGCAGCCCGCGCGGCACGACAGCGCTTTCCGTCAGGGCAATGCGGCGCGTGGACTTGATCGGGTAGATGTTGATTTCAGTAACC
>JBHHXO010000376.1:0-1672 GCA_046757125.1 Thiogranum sp. | reverse complement strand
GTGATGGATATGTTGGTGGAACCGGACTTTGTCCGCCATTTCTTTGCCCGCATCATCGAAGAAGTGTTGGCTCCCTGGATTTTGTGCCAGAAAAAGCATTTCCCCAACGCCGCCTCAGTATCCGGTTCTGACGCCACCGCATCTGTGCCACTGTTGAATGTAAAGACGATCAAGGAATGGGTTGTGCCTGGCATCCAACGCTTGCGGGAGATGTGCGGCCCGGAATTAAGCGTCCCTAACTCGATTGGGGATTTTATCATCGCCACAAACGAGGAGGTTTACCCGTTCTTTGACGTTTAGCAAGGACAAAGTCGCTTCTGTCGCCGCCCGGTTATCACTGGTAGCTATGGCGATCTGTATGCCAGCTTGAGTCAGCCACCGAAACAGCCCGGCCACATCTCCTCGCGGTGGGTATTTTATCCAGATTTAGCTCGTAACCCTGATTGACTGACAGATTTTGTTGTGTTCATGTCCAGAATATTATACATTGATAGCGGCGACGAAGAAGGATGGCACAAGCGAACAGCAAAGCAAAAGAGATGAGCCAGGTTTCCAGGCTATTTCCACGATGCAAGAAACCTGAATTGACGGTGGCAGGCAACCAGAACTAGCTATCTGGGCGTTGGCAAAGAGGATGGTGGAACGGGAAGCGTGGGAGAAGCAGGACGGGACAGATGACTGATGACTGATTACCGTCCACCGATTACCGAGGAGCAAAGATTGACCATAGGACGTTTAACTGGCGTGACACAAAAGGAAGAGAAAATGACTCGATTTACCTGGCAAGAACTGTCTTTGATTGAGCGTATTCGCTGGTTGCGGTACGTCTTACCACCTGTCTTAGTATTCGTTGTGGTCATTTACCAATTAGGAGTAGCCCGGGCGTTGGAACGCAATTATGGGCATTTTGTTCACTACAGTGTGGAAATCGGTTTTTACAGCCTGGCCGGGCCGTTGGTGACCTGGCTGACACTGGTTTGGGTGGAACGCAGGTTGTCGGAAAAGGAACGATTGGAACGGCAGGTACAGGCTCGCACCCAGCAACTGGCCAGTTTAACGGCCGTTTCTGCTGACGCTATCCTCAGCCTAGATGCGCAGGGGCGCATCACCTCCTGGAATCGGGGGGCGGAACGGATGCTGGGCTGTCCGGCTTCCGAGATGATAGGGCAGCCGCTAACTCAATTGCTGCCAGAAGCCGATACGCTAACCGCCCGCTTGCAACAGCATGGCGTGGTGCAAAACTTTGAGACGACGGCCCGCACCTGTGACGGCCGTTCCCTCACCGTTGATCTCACACAAACGCGCCTGGCGGAAGCAGACGAAGCGTTATCTGTCAGCCTGATCATCATGCGTGATGTGACGACGCGTCGGGAGCGCGAGGCGATTCGTGAAGAGGAGCGGGCACGCATCGCCCGCGATCTGCACGACGGCGTAGCCCAGACCCTCTACTTTTTAGCGTTGAAGGCAGATATGGCCCGCCAGCAAATGAGGCAAAACCCGGACCAGGTAACGGCCGAACTCAAAACAATCGGCCAGACAACGCGCCAGGTGATCCGGGATGTGCGTCGTACTATCTTTGCCTTGCGCCCTCTGGATTGGTCTAATGGTGGCTTTTTACCAGCGCTGCGCCGCTTCATAAAAGGGTTTGCCGAACAGGTAGGCTGGCAGGCCA
>JBHHXO010000375.1:0-1738 GCA_046757125.1 Thiogranum sp. | reverse complement strand
CCGCGAAGGCGGTCGTACGGTTGGCGCCGGCGTAGTCTCGAAGATTATCGAGTAATTTTGTTTGCGAGCGGGGGCGGCATCGTGTGCTGCCCCCGCTTCATGTGTTAGTTAGGCCAGTAGCTCAATTGGCAGAGCAGCGGTCTCCAAAACCGCAGGTTGGGGGTTCGATTCCCTCCTGGCCTGCCATAGTAAAGACGGGGGACAGAATTGAATTCTGTCCCGGATCTTTATAGACAGGACGTAATGAATACAGAAACACAGGCATCCGGCCTGGATACGGTAAAATTGACGCTGGCGCTGGTCATGCTCGGCGGTGGCGTGCTGGCCTTTTACTGGTTCGCGGACCAGTCGCTGCTCATGCGCGTGCTGGGCTTGCTGGCCATAACCGGTTTGTCGGTATTTGTTGCCTCGCAGACCGCGCTGGGCAGGTCGACCTGGTCCTTTATCGGCAGCACGCGCACCGAAATCCGCAAAGTGGTCTGGCCGACGCGTGCGGAGACCGTGCAGACCACCCTGGCTGTGTTGTTCGTGGTGGTATTGATGGGCGTCGTGCTGTGGTTGATGGATATGGTTCTATTGTGGGCAATTCGTTTGCTGACAGGACAGGGAGGCTGAGCAGATGGCGATGCGTTGGTATGTAGTGCACGCCTATTCCGGGTTTGAGAATCGGGTCAAGCAATCCCTGCTCGATCGCATCGAGCGTAACGGGATGCAGGACAGGTTCGGTGAAATCCTGATTCCGACAGAAGAAGTCGTGGAGATGCGCGAGGGGCAGAAACGCCGCAGCGAGCGCAAGTTCTTCCCCGGTTACGTGCTGGTGCAGATGGATATGGATAACGACAAGACGTGCCCAAGGTGCTGGGCTTCATCGGCGGCACCACCGACCATCCGGCGCCTATCACCGACAAGGAAGCGGATGCCATCCTGCAGCGTATCCAGGAAGGCACCGAGAAGCCGCGGCCGAAGGTACTGTTCGAGCCGGGTGAAGTGGTGCGTGTTACCGACGGACCGTTTAATGATTTCAACGGTGTAGTGGAAGAAGTTAACTACGAAAAGAGCAAGCTGCGGGTTGCAGTTATGATTTTCGGGCGTTCCACGCCGGTCGACCTGGAATTTGGCCAGGTCGAGAAAGGCTGATTTAAAACCGGGGAGCCGCGAGGCGTTTGTACCCACAGGAGTGTAATTCATGGCTAAGAAAATCGAGGCGTACATCAAGCTGCAAGTGCCGGCCCAGGACGCCAACCCCAGTCCCCCTGTCGGCCCTGCCCTGGGTCAGCACGGTGTCAATATCATGGAGTTCTGCAAGGCATTCAATGCGCAGACGCAGAGCCTTGAGAAAGGTATGCCGGTTCCGGTTGTTATTACCGTTTACGGTGACCGCAGCTTTACCTTTATTACCAAGACGCCTCCGGCAGCCGTGCTGCTGAGGAAGGCGGCCGGTATTTCCAAGGGTTCGGGCACGCCCAATACTGTCAAGGTGGGCAAGGTGAATCGCGCCCAGCTGGAAGAAATTGCCAACGTCAAGATGCCTGACCTGACAGCGGCCGATATGGACGCCGCCGTGCGGACCATTGCTGGTACCGCGCGCAGTATGGGTCTGGATACGGAAGGGGTGAACTAGTCATGGCCAAACTGAGCAAACGTGCAAAACTGATCGTTGAAAAGATCGAGCGCGGCAAGCTGTATCCTGTCGAGGAAGCGCTGGCGCTGCTGAGCGAGGTTGCTTCACCGAAATTCA
>JBHHXO010000374.1:0-1753 GCA_046757125.1 Thiogranum sp. | reverse complement strand
CGGGCCAGGCGCTTGTCCACATCATCGACCTTGACTTCCTGCATTATATCCAGCCGGCGCCACTCCTGTAGTTCCGTGACCCGTTCAAACAGCATCGCGTCAATCTGCTGCATCAGGGTTGAGGCCTGATTTTCCAGGTTAATGCCGATTTCATCGCTTAGCGCAGCGCGGGATCGCGAGTATGCGAGCACGGTCATCAAGACCGAAAAAACAGTACTGAACATTAAAAATGCAAGCAACAGATTCTGACGGATGGTCATGGCTTGTTATTGGATCTTGTCCACTGTGCACGATGGCAATTGATTACAAGCTCCGCCAAGGTGCGGAGACTACTCCGCGGAACCTGCGCTGCACTCTCCTGCAGACACCCGCACGCACCACTGCCGATATCCTTGCCTGGCACCGGTACGCCGGAACACGGGCCACTCTTGGTCATCCCCTCCCGGTATGCATCTGCGGCCATGCCCATAAATATTTCCGGGACGGCGTTGAGCCGCGGTCCGTGTTGTTGCACGACTGGCGCGGCACAGGCTGTAAATGCGCCTGCCGGGAATTCGCCATTGCGCACCGAAGTTGCCGGATCGATCGCATCGCACTCAACGCATTCAGAAACCCGCATGATATAAATTACCCCTCAAAAACGATTTTCAGCAGTCTGTCGGCACGACGACGGACAGAAACCGTTCGACCCGTTGTTCAATCACAATATCCGCACCGGCGGCGACAGCCTGCGTGACGAGACTACAATCTCCGGCGGCATTCCTGACATAGCGGGTTACTGAAAAATACGGCGACAGGAACCACCGCACCTGATTCATGAATGAGTCATGAAATACCCAGGCAGTCAGCCTGTTCTTCGCACAGTAGTCAACGCGTATCCGATTTTCCGGTTGCCCTGATTTCTCGTTGCGCTTTTTGCCCCAGTGACACTGCGACCGGTGGCCATCCGACACAGGCAGGTTTTCGACCAGGTCACCGGCGCCGAGCAGACGGGCGAGGTCACCCCCCTTGCGCGGCTGCCAGCGGAAACTGTCCGCCGTCACCGATTCGGCTGCCGGTACCGGCACCTGCAACGACAGGGACGCAACGATCGCGGTCTGCGCCAGATGCGCACCAATAGCGTTCCAGTGAGTATCATATTTCCGGTACAGCGGGCCCAGTGACTTTTGCGCCGCCAATACGCCCCGTAGGTCCACGATTGGCACCGACGTGCGGGATCGCATAAATGCAACCCATTGGTCGGTCCGTGTCCCGGCATGACCCGGCTGTAGCCAATCCGGCAGGTATTCCGGGTATATGCTGTGCTTGTTGGGAGCAAGCACGAAAAGATAGGCGATACCGCGTTGTCGCAAAGTACGGTGCCTGTGCGTCAGTGCCGCAGCCCATGCCTTCAGTTCCGCATGCGTGAAACGCAATGTTCCGCGGACATCTTCGAGGACACCATCACCGGCGTAAAACAACCAACCGTTCTTGCCCCTGACAACCAACGCCCGTGGGTTTTCTCTGCCAAGCCGGTGCAGCAGGCGATTGTAGTGGGTCACCATCAATCTGCGGAAACCGAATTGATCCGCAACGAAATTCGAGATCTTGTCGGGCAGCGCCTGCCAGGCAGCGATCGTTTCTGGTATGCCGGGCCATTGCGCCAGCCGCCGCTGCTCCGCCACCGATACTGCCGTCGGGCCGGTGAAAACCAATACCAGCAATGGCAGATAAATCGCGAGACAGAACAGGCCTGTTTTGGCGATATCGAAGC
>JBHHXO010000373.1:0-1762 GCA_046757125.1 Thiogranum sp. | reverse complement strand
AAGCGAGGTTTTCGAGGCACTGGGCAACGACCGTGCACTCAGCCATCAGATCTGCGAATTACGACAACTCAGCGAACTGGTACGGCACGCCTACGACAGACCGCCGGAAAGCGGAAAATACGACAAACCGGAACCCCGCCGCATGAGTATATGGGGACAGGCCGCTTCCGCTTTGCTGCTGCTGGGGCTCGGAGTACTGATTGGCTGGGAAGGTCATCAACCGCCACTGGCCGGACAGCAGACCGATCCCGGGATGCACGCCATGTACTGGGACAAGGACCGTTCGTTCCAGAACACCGACCTCAACAAGGTAACCGGCCAGCGGGGCACCAAGAGAATCATCGTGCACCTGAACACGTCCAGCGCGGTCAAGTTCGACAAGGCGCTGGATACCGCCGAGCAGTTACTCGAAACCTATGCGGACAACGAAATGGGCGCGGAGGTGGAAGTGGTCGCCAACGCCAGCGCCATCAAGATGCTGCGTACCGGCTACTCCCCCTACGCCCAGCGCGTGCGCGCGTTGCAGGAACGCTACCTGAACCTGACTTTCCTGGCCTGCAAGGATGCCATGGATCACGTGCGCGAACTGGAAGACCTGGAAACCGATGTAACCCTGTTGCCCGATGTGGATGTGACACCGTCCGCACTGGAGCATATTCTCAACCGGCTCAGCGAGGGCTGGGTGTATATCAACGTCTAGCCCGCTCCCACGGTTTGCAGGACTGTCCGGCCGGTTTATCAACAACCATAAAAAAAGCCCGCCAAAAGGCGGGCTTTTTTTGCCGTAAAGACAGCCTGATTTACATCATGCCGCCCATGCCGCCCATGCCGCCCATGTCCGGCATACCACCACCCGGCATGGCGGCGGCTTCTTCCTTGGGAATCTCGGCAACCATGGCTTCCGTGGTAATGATCAGGCCGGCAACGGACGCGGCATTCTGCAACGCCGCGCGGGTTACCTTGGTCGGATCCAGGATACCCATCTTCAGCATGTCGCCGTATTCTCCCGTCGCAGCGTTAAACCCAAATTGACCCTCGCCATCTGCCACCTTGTTCAGAACGACGGAGGCTTCGTCACCGGCATTGGCGCAGATCTGGCGTAACGGCTCGGCCATGGCGCGACGTGCGATGTCGATACCCATGGTCTGGTCGTGATTATCACCCTTGAGATCAACGATCGCTGCACGCGAACGAATCAGCGCAACACCACCACCGGCTACCACGCCTTCTTCCACTGCGGCGCGGGTCGCGTGCAGGGCATCCTCGACGCGGGCTTTCTTTTCTTTCATTTCGACTTCAGTCGCGGCACCCACCTTGATGACGGCAACACCGCCGGCCAGCTTGGCAACACGCTCCTGCAGTTTCTCCTTGTCATAATCGGATGTCGCTTCCTCGATCTGGGCACGCACCTGATTGACGCGGGCCTCGATTTCGTCGTGACTGCCGGCACCATCGATAATGGTCGTGTTTTCCTTGGTCACCAGGATGCGCTTGGCAGAACCCAGGTCCTCGATAGTGGTCTTTTCCAGTGACAGACCGACTTCCTCGGAGATCACCTGGCCACCGGTGAGGATGGCGATATCCTGCAGCATGGCCTTGCGGCGGTCACCGAAGCCCGGCGCCTTGACGGCACAGACCTTGACGATGCCGCGAATGCTGTTGACCACCAGCGTGGCCAGCGCTTCACCTTCCACGTCTTCGGCAATGATCAGCAACGGCCGGCTGGACTTGGCAACGCCTTCCAGGATCGGCAGCAGATCAC
>JBHHXO010000372.1:0-1766 GCA_046757125.1 Thiogranum sp. | reverse complement strand
CCGCACATGCGCCCAGCAACCGACCCCGGTGATGCCGCCCCGGGCATTGACCGCGGCATAGCCCTTGTAACCGTCACTGACCAGGTAACCGCTAAAGCCCTCGAGCAGCATCAGCGGCACATCGCTGCCACGCGAGGCTGCGTAGTCGTACAGCACCATCGCCGGATCACCGGCACCGCTCATGGTCACCCACATGTAAGACCTGGTCGGCGGCGCCCTGCCGGGTTCTTTGAGTACCTGCACCGTGGTCTCGTCCATGTGCACCACCCGCGCGCGTTTCATCTCCGCGCGCATCAAAGCCAGCAACGGTGTGAGCAGCTCGCCCAGGCGCAACATCCAGTTCGATAGCGTCGATCGTGACAGCTCGATACCAAGCCGTTCGAAGATCTTCTCCTGCCGGTACAGCGGCAGGCTGTCGGCATACTTGCCGACCGCCACATAGGCCAACAGACCGGGGGTCGCGATGCTTTTCGGGATCAGCTGCGGCGCTGCCGGTGCGCTCACCACGCCGGTCTCGCAGTAGCGACAGGCATACTTGTTGCGGATCGTGCGGATCACCCGCACCTGCGCCGGGATGATATCGAGCTGTTCGCTGATATCCTCGCCAATGTGATGCAGGGGATGGCCGTCGGCGGCACAGACACGTTCGGCGGCGGGAATATCCTCGATCACCTCGATGCGCGGCAACTCCGGCGGCAACGGCTTGCGGCCACGTTTCCGGGTATGTGCCGGTACCGTGATCTCATCGTCAAGCACCGCTTCGATGGTGCCGCCATCCGCCCCGCTATCGGCGCTGGCCTCAGCCTCGTCGAACAGCTCGCCCTGTCCGGGATAACGGTAGCGTTCGGAACTGGCGGCGTAGCGCCGGTGCATGGCGAGATTGAACTGTTCGCGCAGAAAGCGGTTCTCCGCGGCAATTTCCACGAGCAGCTGTTTCAGCTGGTCGACATCGTCGGGCAGGGTGGTAATGTCGATGTCGAACTCTTCGTGCATGGACCGACATTATATCACACGACCTGATGACTAACGAGTTATTTAAGGGGATATCTTGATATTCTGGTTCGGGATACACCCGGATAATGTCAGGTTATCGAGGTGTACCGCGGCACCACGGGCAACATCAGATGCTTGAGATTATAGCCATCCAGCAGCCAGTTCAGTTGCTGACCGCTGATCGTGATCACATCATCGTCGACATGCCTGGGCCAGTGGAACTTCGTCGTCTCCAGGCGCTTGTAGTACAAGCAGAAGCCGTTATCTTCCCAGAACAGAATCTTCACCCGATTACGGCGCCGGTTGACGAACACGAACAGTGCCTTGTCGAACGGATCGAGCGCCATCCCGTTCTCGACGATCGCCGCCAGGCCATCGACTGACTTGCGGAAGTCCACCGGGGCGCGGTGCAGGTACACCCCGGTCAGGGCGGCATCAGGACGCATCGGTGAAGCCGAGCAGTCCTCGCAGCCAGCTGGGGTCGGTACCCGGCGCACACTCGATGACCACACCCGAGGCATGCCGGATCCGCACCGGCAACGCCGGCTCCACATCGACCTGAACAAAGCTGCTCGGCAGCCGCGACTCGCGCGGAAACAGCTTGCCTTTCCAATACGTAAACCTGGCCAGCGGCAGACCGTGCTCGCGCACATACTGGCGCTGTGTCAACCCCGAGCACTGCCAGCCCTGCACATGCTTGCGCCAGAACGCCTCGCGCTCTGCGTCGTCTTCAGGAATATCGAAGTTGTCGGTATTGTCCATCAGGTCTCCTC
>JBHHXO010000371.1:0-1770 GCA_046757125.1 Thiogranum sp. | reverse complement strand
GCGTACCGCTCCAAGGTCAAGCAGCAACTAAGCGGCAAAGCCCGCTTCAACGACACGCTGCCGCAGTTTTCCAGCTTCGGTATTTTCGTAAAAACGGGTGTCCGCGCTGACATCGACCTGCCGCAAACGGCATCCCTGAGTATCTATCACGATATCAGCAACCGCTGGTCAGTGATGGCCGATGCTACCTGGACCGGCTGGGATAACTTTGAAGAGTTGCGGATCGAATACGACTCGCTCCAGCCGGATACCGTCGTCGACGAAAACTGGGACGACGTCTGGCGCTATTCACTGGGCGTGGATTTCCGTTATAACAGCACCTGGACATTCCGTGCCGGCACGGCCTTCGACGAAAGCCCGATACCAAACTCGAACCGCACCGCCCGCATTCCCGGCGAGGACCGCATCTGGGCTTCCGTGGGCTTCGGCTACCAGGCTACACCGACGATTGGTATCGACGTAGGCTATTCACACCTGTTCATAGACGATCCTGAACTCAACGAAAACACCCCGACCACCGGCACGCTTACCGGCGAGTATGACGCTGCTGTGGATATCGTCAGCGCCCAGGTGGTCTGGAAGATATAAGCAGGGGGAATTCTGATTCATTCGTCATCCTGGCGAATCAAACCGGAACCCCGAAACAAAAAGGCCGGTGGGGTTTCCCACCGGCCTTTTTGTTTTGAATCAGCGCCAGCTCAGGATTTCTTGATCAGAAATTCGTACTTGCCGCCGGCTTCCTTGGATTCCAGCAATTCGTTACCGGTCTGCTTGGCGAATGCTTCGAAGTCCTTTACGGAACCCGGGTCAGTCGCGATGATGCGTAGCACCTGGCCGCTTGCAATGGTACCCAGAGCTTTTTTGGCCCTCAAAATCGGCAGCGGGCAGTTCAGTCCGGATGCGTCCAGTTCTTCGTCAAAGTTTGCCATGGTAAAAAGCTCCTTACGTGTAATTACAGTTAACCGTCAACCGGCCTGAAAATGTGGTCGCCTTTATAGGATAAGTACCGCACAAACGCAAGCCCAAAGCGCTTGTATACCCCTATTGAACGAGATCCAGCGCAACCGGCGACGACAGCGCCCGAATCAGCTGGCAATCCCGATATTATCTGGCTTTTCAACAGGATACCCTTGCCTGTGCCAGTCCACAATTCCACCACTCAGATTGACAGCGTGTCCCACACCCTGCTGCTGCAACCAGGCACAAACATGCCCGGAGCGGGCACCGGTGCGGCAATACACCACAATCTTCTTTTTGTTGCGCCATTCTTCCAGCCGCAACGGGACCAGGTGCATGGGCACCGCCTCGGCACCGGCCAGCATGCCGTGCGCCATTTCCGCGGGACTGCGCACGTCCACCAGGAGGTACTCCTCCTCGTTCGCGGCGACCATTTCAGCCAGTTGTGTTGAATCGATTTCCTGAATTCCGGACATACAATCACCATATTAGATATTCCTAATATTCTCTACACGGTTCACCCTGATGTCAAGAAAAGCCGGAACGGGCAGTAGTCTCGCGCTATCGACTAGGGTATTCTCGTGAGCACATGATTTTTCGCAGGTTAACAGTGGCGCTGCTGTCAGCAGCGCTCATATTCCCACCCTCTTTTGCTGCAAGCGAGGTCGCCGGTAATGACTTGCCCGACTTCGGCGACTCCAGCGGTTCGCTCATTTCCCCGACCCAGGAAATGGCGCTGGGTGAAGCTTTCATGCGCAGCGTTCGCGCGCAAACCACGCTGGTGACCGACCCGGAAATCAGCGACTACATCAG
>JBHHXO010000370.1:0-1794 GCA_046757125.1 Thiogranum sp. | reverse complement strand
GAATGCTGTAAATCTTCATGCTCACACGAACTGGTTCTGGCAACTGGTACCCGATCACCGTCTCCGGGTTGAACGGATTCGGAGAATTCTGTGATAGGCTAAATCCAGCCAGCAGGTTGCTTTCTGAATACGGATCACCGAATACTGATGATGGCGGTGGCGGCGGCAAGGTGTTATAGACTCGGTAAAACGCCTCCAGATCCGCACCATGCGCACCGGCTTTGGCAATGCCACTGCTACTACTGCCACTGGAACTGCTTGCGCCACTGCCAACTGTCACAGTGCTCGGCACGTTAAACACCAAAATCCAATAGCCTTGCGTCGGGTCAGCTACAAACGGATTGACGCTGGCATAATTCTGTGCTACCGGATCCCAGCCGTACATCGTGATGACGCTGCCATCCGGATCATCTACCACTTCGTTCATATCCATTACCGCACCGATCATGTCCCAGCCTGCGGCTGTGTAGCTGTTGGAATAGCTCTTCAGCTTTAAGCCGGGCACTTCCACGGTGTCTGCCTGCGGCATCAAGAGCCAGTAAGCACGCTCGGATACCAGCCCGGTGGAAGTCAGGTAATTCTGGCTGGCGAAATCCCAGGCGAAGGCGGCAGTGGCATTGGGGAACAGGGTGGCCAGGGATGAATCTATGGGCTGCGCCGGTAGGGAAATCAGGTACCAGCCCGGTGTGCTGAAATTGTAAGTAAAACAGCTGATATTCACGGTTGCCGAGTCTTCATTGCTGTAAGTTGACGGGCCATTGCTGTTGAAGGCGCGCACGCGGTAGGTATAGCAGGTGTCTTCCTGCAACCCCGCATCGGTATACGTCGTCACATTTGTCCCGACCTGGGCGATCTCCACGAAGTTGTTACTGGCAGTACGGCGCTCGATATTGAAGCCGTTTTCATCAGTCGAATTATCGCTCCAGCTCAACTCGATGGAGAAATCACAAACTGCAGTGGCCGTGAGATCGGCAGGGCCGGCCGGCGCGCCGCTGCCTTTTATGATGGTAAAATAATCGTGGATTATATTTGCCTGATCGCCGAGAAAAGTGACATCGGCGCGGTCGCCATCGATATCGATGACTAGCGAGCCGAGCTCGCGCAGCGACAGGTACATTGCCGGGTGGTCGAGTGTACCGTTTTGGCTCAAGCTGCCAGAGCACCCCACTACCACATAAACCGTACCTTCGTGGGCTGCCGGGCCAAAGGTCGGCTTGTTATAAACACCATCGCCGTCTTCACGCCCATCGCCATTGTCCAGGATCATCCCAGTCTGCAAATCCCAGGAAAAACCATAATGGCCATCAAGAAGGAAAGAACGCTCGTAAGCATGGTTATGTCCGGTCAGCACTAAATCAACGCCGCCGTCTTCCAGGATCGGAACGAGATTCTCGCGCATGTCGATGAGTTTGCTCTGGCTGTCAGAATCAGTCCAGCTTTTGGTATAGGGTGGGTGATGCCAAAAGGCGATGATCCAATCCCGGGTATTCGCTGCCAAATCCTGCCTGAGCCAGGTCGCCATATCAGCAGTGGAGCTGCGATCGATATCGTGGGAGTTCAGGCATAGGAAATGAATGTTGCCAAAATCAAAAGCGTAATAGGCTTCCGTACCCGAAGCGACGCCCCCGGCTTCGGCATTGCGGGGTAGCGTAAAAATATCGTAGAAAACACCGCTTTCGTCACCGGAAGTGGCGCTGCCGCCATCGTGGTTTCCGAATGCCGGCCACAGCACCGATTTCCGCAACATGTCCGGATAGATGTCGAAAACAGCGGTCTGGTACTCTGCATCGCTAC
>JBHHXO010000369.1:0-1808 GCA_046757125.1 Thiogranum sp. | reverse complement strand
CATAATCCAAAATCACAAGATATAGTGGCTACAGATTTCAGTGGTACTAAATGTGGGCAACTGTGAATACGAGGTCAAAGGCAAGTATAACACGGATAGTTAATTCAGTAAAATAGGTAATTTGTGCTTAAATGAATCAACCAAATACCACAAAAAATAAGCGTCAGTGTTCACGGGGGGATTAGAAAACGCTCGGATTCCTTTGCTCTCTTCACGCGCTTGATGGACCGGCAGTGCGTTTCCGTTTGTAGTGCCGTTGCGCCTTGGCCCGATTGCCACAGTCTTTCATAGTACACCAGCGGCGGCTGCGGTTTCGGCTGGTGTCAAAAAACAGCACGCCACAGCCCCGGTCGTCTGCGCACTGGCCCGCCCTGTTTAGCTCCTTGGAGGTCAGCAACTCCGCCGCCGATCGTACCACCGGCCAGAGCATCCGATCGAACGCATTCTCATCATCGGCCCATTCCCAGGCAAAGCTGTTGGCCGTCTGGGTAACTCGCAGTTGAACCAACGCCTCCGACAGCCCAACGTTCAATATAACCACATCCGCTGTCTGTGGTGGCTGACCGCTGGCGACGGCTGAGAAAATGCGATAGATGGCCTCCCGCAGGGCAATGGCCCGTTCGAGAACCGCAGCCGCTTCCACCGGGCGGCCTGCTGCTGCCTGGAGAAGTTGCCGGGCCTGGTGATCTGCCAGGACGCCCACTTGCTGCGCCCACGAAACCAGGTCGGAGTAGCTATTAAGTCCCTCTTCGGGATGGTCGCTGGCGTGCCAGTCGGCGGTGTTGGCGAAATCCAGGCATAACCAGCCCGTCTCCAAGTTGAGGGTATCTGCGTACTTTTCCATTTCGATCATTTTTCATAACCACCAAAACCCTATTGACAGGTTAGGAAAATTGTGTTATACTATAACTATCATAATCATTATAGAGGGTTAGTTAATAATAGTCAAAAAGAAAAACTCGCGTGGACGTCAAAATGAACAAAGCCGAATTACTCGATGCAATGCAGACTAAGCGCGCGCGTTGGGAGACATTGTTAGCGCAGGTTGGTGAGGAGCGGATGACCCAGGCAGGCGTAGAGGGGGAGTGGTCTGTCAAGGACATCATTGCCCACGTCACAGCTTACGAGCGATGGGTAGAGGTTCGTTTGCAATCGGCCTTGCGTGGTCAGCCGGCCCAACTCGAGGCCGACCAGATGGACCTGGATCAATGCAACGCCTGGATCTTCAAGGAGAACCGAAATCGGCCCCTGCACGACGTGTTAGCGGAATCTCAGCAGGTGTTTCAACAGCTCCTGGCAACAGTGCAGGCGCTCTCGGATGAAGATTTGACCGACCCACGTCGATTGGAGCCGTTTTTAGATCCGGTGTGGACCGGCGGCTTACCGCTTTGGAAATGTATTGCCGCAGATTCCTATGAGCACTACCACCAGCATACGCCCTCTATTCGCGGGTGGCTTGAAAAGCTAAACCCTTAACTTGCCTGTCGGGCGTACCAGGATCATAAGCGGAAGAGTAGCGACGCCCGAAAAATTTACAAAACTAAACTGTCATATCAACGTAAGGAGGCTCGATAATGTTTCCAGGTAATATGGAGTTCGTCGCTCTTGAGCAGCACAAAGATTTACTGAAGGACGCAGAGCGGATGCGGCTGATCAAAGCCCTCCGGCGCCAGCAGTCTACCGATGAGGGAATATCCCGGAAAGTTACCAACCGGTTTGGGACTCAGATGGTGAAGTGGGGCTTGAAACTGCAAGGATACAGCACAGCGCCGCCGCCCCAAGTTACTACTCAGCCTTAGCGGTTGCAC
>JBHHXO010000368.1:0-1832 GCA_046757125.1 Thiogranum sp. | reverse complement strand
ATACCTGCGATCGTTCGCGGGAAAAAACAGGAATTCAACGGCAGGGAATCGGCAATCTCATAGGCACGGACAGATGACCAATAACATAATGATCGGTGTGGTTGTGGCGGCCCTGGCGACGGTGACCGCCTGCGAAACTGCCGGTATGCGCCCATTGGAATCTGACGTCGTAGCGCAGCCGTTTCCGAGCACCTACCGGGTGATGCCTGCGGAGAGCATTGCCTTTGTGAATGCCACGATCCTGACCGGGACCGGTGAGCGGCTGGACGCAGCCTCGCTGGTAATCAGGGCAGGGCGTGTTGCCGCAGTCGGCGGGCGTGCGCCAATACCGGCAGACGCCCACGTTATCGATGCCGGAGGCAAGTGGTTGACCCCGGGATTGATCGATGTGCATTCCCATCTGGGTGTATATCCGGCGCCCAGGCACGAAGGGAACCAGGATGGCAATGAAATCACCGACCCGAACACGGCCCAGGTATGGGCGGAGCACTCGGTCTGGACGCAGGATCCGCAGTTCCTGCTCGCGCTTGCGGGCGGGGTGACGACGTTGCAGATTTTGCCAGGATCCGCGAATCTTTTCGGTGGCCGTGGCGTCACTCTGAAAAACATTCCCGCCCGCACCGTACAAGCCATGAAATTTCCCGGGGCGCCGTACAGTCTGAAAATGGCGTGTGGTGAGAACCCAAAGCGGGTTTATGGCAAAGATCGGCAACAAGCGCCGGCGTCACGAATGGCCAATGTCGCCGGTTACCGGACAGCCTGGATCAAGGCCGCTGACTATATTGCCAAGCGTGATGCCTATCGAAAGAAAAGCGCCGCGGGAGAGGAAGCTGAAGAGCCGTTAAGGGATCTGCAGCTGGAGACCCTGGCGGGAGTATTGCGTGGCGAAATCCTGGTACATAATCATTGCTACCGGGGCGAGGAAATGGCAGTGATGATTGATATCGCCAGGGAGTTTGGATACCGCGTCACCGCGTTTCATCATGCAGTAGAGGCCTACAAGGTGGCGGATCTGCTGGCCACCAATGATATCTGTGCGGTGATGTGGCCGGCTTGGTGGGGTTTCAAGCATGAGGCCTTTGACATGGTCGAAGAAAACTTGGCGCTAGTGCATGCCGCCGGTGCCTGCGCAATCATTCACTCCGATTCCGCCATAACACTCCAACATCTCAATCAAGAAGTCGCCAAGGCATTGGCAGCCGGGGTCAAGGCAGGATTTGACATTTCCCGTGCCGACGCTGTTCGCTGGATCACACTGAATCCGGCAAAGGCGCTGGGGATTGACCGGCAAACCGGGAGTCCTGAAGTCGGCAAAATGGCGGATATCGTCTTGTGGGATGGTGATCCGTTCAGCGTTTTTTGCACGGGCTGAAAAGGTGTTGATTGACGGTGTTGAAGTTTACGATCGCAAGAGACGGCAGCGGCAACCGGTGAGCGATTTTGAACTCGGCATCCTAGATCCCGAGGGCGAACGATTGTGAGGCGCCGGGCGCTGGTCTTTCTTGCAGTATCTTTTTGTCTGTTGCCGGTGTTGGCCCATTGCGTGACACTGGCTATTGTCAATGCCCGTATTTACACGTTGACAGATCAGGGAATCATTGAGCGCGGTCGTATCCTGATTGAAGACGGGCGCATTCTGGCTCTGGGTAGTAGCATTGACGTTTCAACGGCCGGTCGTATTATCGATGCCTCCGGCAAACAGGTGACACCCGGGTTGATGAATGCCTTTACCACGTTGGGTTTAACAGAAATCGATCTGGTTGAGGACACAGTCGATGCCGCCACCAGTGACGTCATGTTCAGTGCCGGTTTTGCGATCGCTTCGGCACTAA
>JBHHXO010000367.1:0-1838 GCA_046757125.1 Thiogranum sp. | reverse complement strand
GCAATGCAGGGTGCTGAAAGAATCACCGCAGGAAAGTTTGTCGAGACAGCTCGGGAAACGCCTGGGCCTGATTTAGTGTAAAGCCGTCATTGCCGCGCTACGCTCGCAATGACGGGTTAATCAGGGGTTCTTTGAATAAGGGTAGGGCTCTCCTTCCGGCCGTGTCTTGAAGCGCCGGTGCACCCAGAGGTACTGCTCCGGCATCTCCCGGATGACACCTTCCAGCAGCGCATTGATACGCGCGGTATCCGCCCGTGGGTCGTCACCCGGGAAATTTTCCAGCGCGGGGCACAGGGTCAGGAGATAGCCCCTGTTGCCCGGCAGACGGGTCGGGAAGAAGGGCACTACCGCTGCACCGCTGGCTTTCGCCAGCCGGGCGGTGGCGGTCAGCGTCGAGGTGGGGATCCCGAAAAAAGGGACAAAAACAGACTGGGGGCCGCCGTGATTCTGGTCGGGCGCATACCAGACGGGCATGCCGTTCCTGAGGCTGTTGAGCAGTGCGCGCGTGTCATTGCGCGGGATGGCCTTTTCGAAACGGCGTTTGCGCGCGCGCCGCATGACGTGTTCAAAGAGCGGGTTCTTGTGCTGGCGGTACAGCACATGGAAGGGGGTATCCAGCGCCAGCAGCCGTCCGCCCAGTTCCAGCGTCGTAAAGTGTGCGCTCAGCAGAATGACCCCCTTGCCCCGGGCAAGCGCGGTGCTCAAATAATCATTGCCGATCAGGGTGAATTTTTTCCTGAGCTGTGCCTCGCGCCCCCACCAGCAGAGCGCCGTTTCCACTATGCCCCTGCCCAGGGACCGGAAATGCGCCCTGGCGAGTTCGTTGCGTGCATTGTTGTCGAGCTGCGGAAAACACAGCCGGATGTTGACTTCGGCAATGTGCCGGCGTCGGCGCGCAAGCCGCCAGGCGATCCTGCCAAGCAGGCTGCCAAAGCCCATTTGCCAGGCAAACGGCAGGCGTGTAACCAGCCAGAGCACGGCAAACATCAGCCAGGTCGGCCAGAAGCGGGGAGCGCTAAAACGCAGCCACCAGGTAGGAGAGTCGGTATGCACGCCTGCCATTGTATCAAGCCTGGATCTCCCGGGGTTCTTTTCGAGGCCCCCTGCAGCTTCCTGCCGACCGATACCCCGTCGGCTTGCTGCAAGGTACACTGGCAATATGCGCTGGCTCTACTCCATTGTCCTGTATCTGATGTTGCCCCTGGCGCTGTTGCGCCTGTGGTTCAGGGGCCGGCGGGTGCCGGGTTACCGCCGTAACCTGAAGGAGCGTTTCGGGTTCGTCGCCGCAGCACCGGTGCAGCCGGTAATCTGGTTTCACGCGGTATCGGTGGGCGAAGTGCGCGCGGCGCAACCGCTCGTCAATGCCGTGCTCGAACGTTACCCCGACTTCTCTGTGCTGGTAACGACGGCGACGCCAACCGGCCGCGAGACGGCACAGCAGGTGTTCGGTAATGCGGTCGGCCACCATTACATGCCTTATGATCTACCTGCTTCCGTGCGCCGCTTTCTGCAGCTGGTGCAGCCGGTAATGGTCGTTATCCTGGAAACGGAAATCTGGCCCAACCTCTATTCCCGGCTGGAGAAAAAAAGTATCCCGCTGTTGCTGGTCAATGCGCGTCTTTCGCAGCAATCGCTGCGGGGCTACCTCAGGTTGCGTGCGCTGAGTCGCTCAGCGCTGCACAGTGTCTGGCATATTGCGGCCCAGAGCGAGCAGGACGCGCAACGTTTCCGGCGCCTTGGCGCGCGTGCGGCGCAGTTGTCCGTCATGGGTAATCTGAAGTTCGAAATGCAATTACCCGATGACTTTTCAGTACGCGTTCGCGTACTGCGGGACAGCC
>JBHHXO010000366.1:0-1891 GCA_046757125.1 Thiogranum sp. | reverse complement strand
AACTCGACAGCTTATCCATCTTAGGCCTGTCGAAAATAAATAGCATAGATGGAAAAGTTATGGCAGTGGCAAGAAATTCTCACCTTTCCTTATTGGATTCACTAGCATGGCGATACGTAATTAGGAAAGGATATGGATACAATAACCGAGTGCAAAAAGGTCGAACAGCTGCCGCCTTAACCCTCAATAATGGAGAGATCATTGTTGACATTGAAAATAATGGTACCTTCACTATGCGGCGAGCTTCAGAGGGCAAATGGTTACTCTACCCGACGGCTGGCACAGGTTTCTTTTCCGTCTATGTCGATGGTATGATATATAGTCAGGCGAACAGCACGCTATCGGTGATTAGCGCCCTGAGAATAACAAACCAGAATGAAGCTTCCATAGTCTACGGCGCAGGAAACAATGTCAGCATTAAACAAATCTTTCGTCTCGAAGGGCAAGCTCTCGGACTGTATGTTTCGGTTGAAAACAATGATTCTTTTGATCATGATGTTCAGATGCGGTACTTATTGGATACACAGATTGATGACAACGATGGATCGCCTCTCTATGCCCCGCCACTTGGCACAAGAACCTACGAAACCGATATCCCCTTTGTAAACTTTCTGAACTGGGAAGCTTGGTTGACACCGGTAAATCCGTTGCTAAAGGGATTTGGTTCACTGACTGATATCCCAGCAAGAATGGTCTTTGCTTGGTGGCCTAATGCTTTTAATCACCTTTGGGACTATACTCCTGATCCCAATCAAATGTTCTTCACCCCGGGTTTTACCACATCACCTGAGAGCGATGGCTGTGTCCTACTCTACTATGACTTCGGTACCGTCAGGGCCGGATCTGCATCAAACACGATTTCGACGTTCTATGGGTCAGGACCGAGGACGGCCGGACAGCCGTCTGATGAAATTAGGCAGGCCGTCGAGCAACTCCGCGACGCGGTCTTTGACTACGTGAGAGGCACGGTTTATGCCTATGCCTACCATTCAAGCTTTGCTCTAGATATTATGACGCTGGATGACAGTGCTATTGATCTCGCAAAATCATTGAATCAGAATATATTGTCTGCGGCAGCTGAGAATTCAGCTGAACTGGTGGTGCAGGAGCTTGTGTCCCGCGAAGCCGTTGCTGGATCATCCAGTTCTCTCTACACATTTATCGCGCAGTTGTTTTTGGTCGAGCTTGATTTCTTCTTAAGAACCCACATAGCTACCCTGAACAACATCGGTCCAAACGATGAACCCCCGACGATTGAGAGCAAGATTCTGGCCGACATCTACGATGGCAATGATGGATGGACCTTTGAACAAGGCCCGTCGGGCTAACCGCGCTCCTCAGTCATATTCAGAGCACTGGAAACATCAGCGTCCCAGCGCAATTACCTGCAACGTTTCCTGTTAGTGAATTCAGGCTCGCAATTTCAGGTCTTGCATCCAGCATTAGGAAGGCGACCCCTGGTCGCACCCAGTTAGGTCAAGAAACTTTTGCATATTGGATCGTGCCAGGAAAGGCGCAGCTATCCCCCTTTCCACTAACCGATTATCTAGTGGGTTCCTCAAGCTCCGCCTTAACCGGTCTGGACTGGCAGGTAGAGCAATTCCAGAACCTTGGAACGATCAAGCAAGCTGTGTGGTATGGCTGCACTGCAGCCACGGTGCTAAAAGTCGGTGCGACCGCCGTAGGCACCGTGTCAGGAGGTGTCCCTGCCGCCGCTGTTGAAGGCTTCTATTGGACGAAAGTGGCCCCAATTTGTAGCGCCGTTTCACTGACGCTTGACGCTTTGTCTCTGACCACGACAATCGCCGTTCACATGGCTCATGTAGACGCGACAGCGAAGGTACGGTCTGACTTGGTCCAAGTGGTGCAAATGTATGAAAACACTCTTACC
>JBHHXO010000365.1:0-1905 GCA_046757125.1 Thiogranum sp. | reverse complement strand
CCAACCGTAGAGAACTCGCACCCCCAGACCGGTGAAAAAGATGAGTATGGACATGGCAGCGGCAGGGGCCGTGTCGCCCGCATCTTCCATGTTAATCGCGGCCACTGAGCCCAGGTGCAGTCTGGCCGAGTATAAGAAAATCACCGCCGACACGGTGGTCATCGCGTTGACGAAGTAGTACACCCCGATTTCCAGGATGGCCGGCAATGAAACCGGGACCGTCACCCGCCAGAGGGTCTTGTAAAATGGCACCGAGAGCGAGGCGGATACAGACTCGAACTCGGCGTCTATTTGTTTCAGCGCTGTCATCGCGGTGTAGAAGCTGACGGTGTAGAAGTGGATGACGGTGGAGAGCACCAGAATCGCCATCGTGCCGTAGATGAATTTCAACGGGTTGGGGACGGATAATCCAATGAATGGGATCGGCCAACTCGGCTTGTTGAAGAAAAAAATGTAGGCCAGACCGATCACCAGACCCGGCAAGGCCACGGGCAGTGTGGAGAGGAAGTAAAGCGCCGCCCGGCTGCGCGCCATGCCTTTCCCTTTCTCGATCAGGTACGCACTGCTGAACACAACAATGGTGCCAAAGATAGCGGTGAGGGCAGCCATGCGCACGCTGTTCCAGTACGCGCCCATCCCTCCGCCACCGACGACGGTAAAGTCATAGTGCCGGAAGCTCAGGGCGAGCTTATACGGCCACACGTCGATGAGCGATGCGGCCAGGGCGGTTCCGATCACGATCAGAATGGCCAGCGCCACCAGCGAGCAGAAGATGAACATCAGGCTGTCAGTCAGCGGGTCGGGCTTGGGCTGCAATGGCACGGTTTCCGTGGTTAACAAAGCCACCTGCCGTCGCTGCGCAATCCGGTCCACGACGAAGGCGATCACTGTCGGAGTGAGCAGCAGCACGCTGACCGTCGCGCCCATAACGAAGTTCTGCTGGCCGATCACTTTTTTATAAAGGTCGGTGGCCATGACGGCGTAGTCACCGCCGATCACTTTGGGGATACCAAAATCGGTAAAGACCAGCGTGAAACTTACGAACGAAGCGCTGATCAGCCCGTATCTCACGCTGGGCAGTGTAACCGTAAAAAAGGTGCGCAATTTCGATCCGCCCAATGCGATGGAGGCCTCGTACAGCCGGGCGTCGGCCAATCGCAGCGACACGATCATGATCATCAATGCGTGCGGGAACAGGTAGAATACCTCTGCCAGGACGATGCCGGTCGGGCCGTGGTAGAGGCCGATGCTAAAACTGGGATCGAACCCCCAACGCTCGACGAAATACCCAAAAAAGCCGGTCGTAATAAGACCCTTGTTGCCAAACAGATAAATAAACGCGATCGCGTGAACCAGCGAAGGCGCGAAGAGCGGGAGCATCGCCAACACGCGGAATATACCCTTGCCAGCCATGTTCGTGCGGGTCAGGCCGTAGGCGAAAATGAAGGTGAGTGTCACCGTGACGAGCGTGCTGGCGATCGAAATGAACAGACTGTTGTACAGTCCATACGCCAGCGCGGGGGTGGTGAAATATTTCAGATAATTGGCCAGCCCGACGAATTCACCAGCTTTGTCGACAAAACTGCGCGAGATGATCTGGTAGAGCGGGAGCAGCACGAATGTTACCAACCACACGCCAGCGACGACAACCAGGAATTGCATCAGCCGGTCTCCCTTACTGGGCGCGTGGCGGACGCGTTGTCTGACGACGGCTTCGGAAACTGTTAATTCACTCATGATTTCGCCTCGGCAAAGATGCGCACGCGGTCAGCCGGCAGTTGGATGGGAACCGTAGCACCTATGGAAATGTCCAGTCCGCTCGCCAGCCTGATCGACAGGTCAGCGAGCAATATGGTCTCTGCCATTCCCTCCACTGCGAGCTGCAGGCGGTAGAACGAGCCAAGA
>JBHHXO010000364.1:0-1965 GCA_046757125.1 Thiogranum sp. | reverse complement strand
GTATTATCATTACCACCAACCTGTGCTTCTCGGAATGGTCGAGTATCTTCGGTGACCCGAAGATGACGACGGCCTTACTGGACCGATTAACCCATCATTGTCACATCGTGGAAACTGGCAATGACAGTTACCGGCTTAAACATTCAACCACCAATAAAAAGGAGAGAAAAACTGGCAGAAAGAAATCCATTTAGGCCATAATCAGGCAAAACAGGCGGGTAGCTGGTAGAGAGGCCGGTCACCCGAACCTCTCCCCGTTTAGAACCCATCGTGCCCAATTAAGGCAATGGGCTCAAGATAATGCTATTCGCGTGATATCAGCGATCAAACAAAGAGGTATATATGACTGGCCGGGGTAATGGATACTGATCCATGAATCGTTGGAATTTCTCCCAGTTAAAGGACCGGCGCTGACTCCGGCGGTTCAGCCATTTATACAGGATGCGGGTCGCTTGTCGGATGAACCTTTCAAGCGGTCGGTGATTGAACGACACGCCGTAATAGCGAAGGTGACCGCGTATCTTGGCGCAGAACATTCGCCAGATTGACAGCAAGCCTTGCCGACTGCGGACTGTGCTCGCCCAGGCCCGGACACGTGCGAGTGACGCGCGTAAGCGTTTACCGCTTGTCTTGATCTTCGGGACAGGATGGCCCTTCAGCGAACGGCCCCAGTAAAACGTGAACCCCAGAAAATCAAATGCCGCGCCACCGCTACGTCCAACCAACGGTCGGGCAAACGATACTAGCCGGGTCTTCTCATCGTTCAGGCTCAGACCGAATCGCTCCAGTCGTTTCCTTAACGCTTTCAGTATCCGTTCAGCATCGTGTTCATGCTCACAGCAAATCACCAGATCATCGGCATAGCGGAACAACGCCACTTCCCGCCGACAATGCCTTTTCACGGTATCTTCAAACCACTCATCGATCACCGCATGTGCGAAAATATTCGCGAGGACCGGGCTGCACAAACTGCCCTGCACCACGCCATCATCCTTGATACATAACTCGCCCTCCCTCAACACACCCGCCTTGAACTGTCGACTCAGGTAGCGAAGAAAGCGGCGATCGGCGACCTTCTCGCCTATCATCTTCAGCAACAATTGCTGATCGATGCTGTCAAAATACCGTGCCAGATCCACATCTATGACGGTGCTTACCCGGTGGTTGTACAGGTGTCGATGCAGATCCCGTATTGCGTCATGTGCACCGCGTCCCGATCTGAACCCGTAGGAGCAATCGAGAAACAATGGCTCATAGATCGCAGCCAGTACCTTATGCATCATGCCCTGCACGATTTTATCTTCCAGATTGCTTATTCCGAGCGGCCGCGTTCGGCCCGCCTGTCCCGGTTTGGGGATCCGTACTTCTCTGACCACCCCCGGCCGGTAGGCCATACGTTTCATACGCTCGACTAAATCCTTCAGATTGCTTTCCAGATTTTCACCGTACCTCTTCTTTGTCACACCATCTGTTCCCACTGCCTTGCGTCCATCCAGCGAGTGGTAGCATTCGGCCAGGGTTTCTTCCGTGAATAAATGCATCAGGTTATCAAATTGCTTATGTCGATCCCTGGCCGACAGCCACGCTATTCTTTCCAGTTTTGTTGTCGTCATTTACCGAGTCTCTGTTGTACTCATCACGTGTCCCTCAAAAGAACAGCATTACCCAGGGCCCTTCCCTCCACAGGCATTACCCTGCTTCGTCGGTACTATGGCCCATCTGACTTCCTGACGACCATCCCGGCTTTCTCACTGACCAGGCTTGTCAGCCGGTACTCCGCTTCCCTGAAGAACCGTCAGGATCTCCCACGTTCACTTATTTGCTTTACCGACATGCCGTGCTCTCAGACCCCGGGGACGCCACCTGCGGCTGCCCTTCCCGTCGTAGGTGATGTTGTCTTCTGGAAAATTGACGCCATCGACCATCCCACATTTGCATCTTAACGGGGCTCAATCACTTCAACCT
>JBHHXO010000363.1:0-1975 GCA_046757125.1 Thiogranum sp. | reverse complement strand
CATGGAGAGTGCTGCTCACCGAGCAGGAGATCAACTGGATTGTCGACTACCTGAAGACGCCGGAGGCAAAACCGTGAGGCCTTTCCTTGCCGCGCTCTTCACCTGTTTCCTTGTTTCCGCTGCCGCGCATGCAGAGCTGCGTGGCAGCGGTGATCTCGGGGTCGTGGTGGAACGCGCCGACGGCAAGCTGCTGGTGGTGGAGCACAGCACCAACACCCGCCTGGCCGAGGTCGAAGGGCTCGGTGACCTGTCGCACGCATCCGTGGTGTTTTCCCGCGACGAACGCTACGCCTACGTATTCGGCCGTGATGGCGGCCTGACCAAGGTGGACATATTGAAGGGCCGTGTTGTGAGCCGGGTGATGCAATCCGGTAACAGCATCGGCGGCGCCATCTCGCAGGACGGAAAGTGGGTCGCGGTTTCCAATTACGAGCCGGGCGGGGTACGGGTGTTCGACGCCGCCACCCTGGAGATGGTTGCCGATATCCCCGCCGAGTATGCGCCGGGCAAGTTTTCCAAAACCGTGGGACTGGTGGACGCACCCGGCAACCAGTTTGTGTTCAGCCTGTATGACGGCGACCAGATCTGGCTCATGGACATGACGGACCCGCGCAAGCCCCGCATCAAGCGCTTCGAAAATATCGGCAGGGCGCCCTACGATGCACTGATAACACCGGACGGGCGTTACTACATTGCCGGGCTGTTCGGTGAGGACAGCATGGCGCTGCTGGATCTGTGGCACCCGGAAAAGGGCGTGCGGAAAATACTGCAAGGTTATGCCGAGCACGATGACAAACTGCCGGTCTACAAAATGCCGCACCTGGAAGGCTGGGCGATTGCGGGCAGCAAGGCCTTCGTCCCCGCCGTGGGGCAGCACAAGGTGCTGGTGGTCGACACCGGCGTCTGGCAGACGGTGGGCGAAATCGATGTCCACGGCCAGCCGGTGTTCGTCATGGCGCGTCCCGACGGGCGCCAGATCTGGGTGAATTACGCACACCCGGACAACGATACGGTGCAGGTCATCGACGCGGAATCACAGCGCATCATCAAGACGCTGAAGCCCGGCAAAGCGGTGCTGCACATGGAATTCACCCCGCGCGGCGAGAAGCTGTGGCTGTCGGTGCGTGATGAAGATCGTATCGACGTGTATGACACAAACACCCTGGAGCGGGTGAAATCGCTTCGGGCAAGCAAACCAAGCGGCATTTTCTTCACCGACCGCGCGCACCGGATCGGCCTGTAATTATGGAAGCGATGATCGAAAAACTGCTCAACGACTTCCAGCGTAATTTCCCGCTGGAACCGATGCCGTTTGAGCAGATTGCGCGGCGCCTGAATACCAGTCCCGAGCAGGTGTTGCAAACGCTGAAGGAACTGCAGGCAAAGGGTGCGGTAAGCCGGGTGGGTCCCGTGTTCAGGCCCAACACCGTGGGCGCCAGTACGCTCGCGGCCATGGCAGTGCCGCCGGGCAAGCTGGACAGCGTTGCCGCGATAGTCAGCCAGTTTCCCCAGGTGAATCACAACTACGAGCGTGAACACCGTTACAACCTGTGGTTCGTGGTTACCGCTGAAAATGCAGCGGCGCTGCACGAATCGCTCAGGGAGATCCAGCTCGAAAGCGGTTACCGGGTGCTGTCGTTGCCGCTGGTCAAGGATTATCACATCGACCTGGGTTTTCGCATGAACCTGGATCACCAGCACGACATCATCAGCGCGCCGGCTGACCGGGGTGAATCCGAAAGCCATGCCGAACGGGAAATGCTGTTTGGTGATGCAGAAGATCTTATCGAAGTCATACAGGGCGGCTTGCCGCTGGTGGCGCGGCCCTATCAGGCCATTGCGGATCGCCTGGGGTGTTCCGAGCGGGCCGTGATCGACCGGCTGCGCAGCATGATCGACGCGGGCATCATCAAGCGGCTCGGCGTCGTTGTGCGCCACCATGAGCTGGGTTACCACGCCAATGCCATGGTGGTGT
>JBHHXO010000362.1:0-1984 GCA_046757125.1 Thiogranum sp. | reverse complement strand
GTCGCTGACCGCCCGGTTCGGCCAGGCTGTGGGCGACACCGAGGTGCACCAGGCGTGCTTCCTCGATACCGGATATCACCTCGATAGCGTGCCCGAGCGCTTCCTGTGCCTGGTCGATAAAGCCGCTGCTGGTCTGGGCGATGCGCAGGGTGTTGGTGCCGACGGCGCGGATATTGCCGGGCTGCAGGTCGTGCACGCGCTGACCGAAGCGGCGCAGACAGCCCAGTGCGCGTTCGGCGACAGCGGGGTGCAGTTGTTGCTCGTCATCGAGCCCGGCGGCAAGCCGTACCGGTTCGCGCAGGCGGTCGATAAGCTGGAGCTGGCCGTTCTGCAGGCGGCCAACGATCATGTGGAAGCTGTTTGAGCCCAGGTCTATGGCGGCCAGGGACTGTGTGTGGTCTGGGTTGCTCAATGGGTGTTGTTGTCAGTGATGTGCCGACATTGTTTCCCAGCTGTTTCCGTTACGCAACAAAAAACCGCAGCGCCATCGGCGCTGCGGCAAGGACGGGAAGGGAAGACAATGATAGGAAGGTATCGGAGCAAGGAGGTTGAGCAGTTAACCCCCTTACTCCTAACCCATCACTAGTCCAACCGCAGTTCACTCTACGCCTGCCTGATTGGATGTTCTTTGATCTGGGTCAATAAAAGCAGGAAGACAGCCGGTTATTCAATGAGTTGCTGGCGTATGCCGGCGGCCCACTGCACCGCCATGAGGTAACAGTCCCGGATCTGGGCACGGCTCAACGCGGTCGATTGAATCCTGTCCCACTGGCCGCGTTCGTAAGCCAGCACAATGGACAGGACTTCGCCGTGCAGCCCTTTGCGTTGTAGCAACGCGTCGGAAATATGATCCGCCAGCGGCAACTGGGTGAGTATTTCCTCCATGGTGTTGTCCATCAGCGCATCCAGCGCCGAGAACAGGCCGACAGTGAAAAAGGAGTCCGGACGCTCGGCGTGCTGTGCCCTGGCCAGTTCTTCCGCCATTTTCGCGCGAATCATGGCGGTGATAACCAGTTCGGCGGGCTTGTTATCCACTTGCGACATGGCCAGCAGGGTGGTCCATGATTTGATGCTCTGCAGGCCGAGGATGACGACAGCCTGCTGTATCGACTCGATCTTGCGCGGCAGCGCGAATGCCGCCGAGTTGACATAGCGCAGGATCCGGTAGCTGAAGGCGATATCCCGGGCGATCAGGTCCTCGAGCTGTTGCGGTGAAATGTCCGGGTCCTGCAGCCGGCTGAGCAGTTTCAGAATGGCAAGGCGGTTATTGGGCAGGCGCTGTCCGCGTATGACCTTTGGCTGTGCCAGAAAATATCCCTGGAAATAGTCGAAACCGAGCTCCATGCAAAAATCGAACTCTTCCTGGGTTTCGACTTTTTCCGCCAGCAGGCTGAGCGAATGTTTGCGCAACGCCCGGACATGATCACGAACTTCGTCGCGGTCCAGCGCCATGATGTCGATTTTGATAATGCGGGCAAGTTTTACCAGGGGTTTGAGTGATTCGTGGTAGATGAAATCATCCAGCGCGATGGTGTAGCCCTGGTCGGAGAGGCGTTTTACGCCTGCCACCACGTCGTCGTCGGCCTCGATATCTTCCAGTAGTTCCAGTACCACGCGATCCTTGGGCAGGGATATCGAGTGTTCGTTTACAAAGAACGAACGCGTCAGGTTGATAAAGGCCAGGCGGTTGCTGACGATGTTGTCCAGGCCGAGTTCCAGGAAGGTGTTGATGATGACATCGGAGGTGGCCTGGTCGCCGTCAGTAATGGCGGCTGCATTCATGTCCGCTGTCCGAAACAGCAGCTCGTAGGCGTATACGACGAGTTTGCGGTCGTATATGGGCTGGCGGCCGATGAATATATCGCTCACTGCATAGTTCCGTTGTTCAGCTTGAAGAGGCTGTCCAATGAATCAGGCGGGTAAAAATTGTTGTAACTATTCAGCAAAAAACTGAAGAAAGTGCTTGACAAGGTTTTGCTGCAGT
>JBHHXO010000361.1:0-1985 GCA_046757125.1 Thiogranum sp. | reverse complement strand
CCCGCTGCCCGCCATGGCCGGGTAGAAGGTAAAGCTGCCCGGCGCTTCATCGGGAAAGATCTGCTGCAGGTGCGGCTCGTAGGCGTCGGGCAGCGCGCGGTCGGGAAAGGTGTGGTAGTAATCCAGGTAGCGCTCCTCGCCGGCCATCGCCCGCCGCGCCCATTCGTGTTCCCTGGCGGTGTGATTCAGCACCAGGTCCACGCATAGTGACATCCCGCGCTCGCGCAAATCACTGGCCAGCTCTTTCAGCCCGGCCATGTCGCCCAGTTCCGGATTGAGCGCCCGGTAATCCATGACCGCGTAACCGCCGTCGTTCTTCCCGGGCCGCGGCCTGAGCACGGACATAAGGTGCAGGTAGGTAATGCCGAGTTCCTGCAGGTAATCGATCCTGCCCCTCACATCCGCAAGCCGGCCGGCGAAAAACTGCGGGTAGCAGACATAGCCCACCATGTTGGGGCGCTCGAACCAGTCCGGTGTGATCTGCCGCTCCAGGTCGAGCAGCCGCAGCGGCTCGGGCCGCGCCAGGTAGGCGTCGACCACACTGTCGAAAATGGCAGTGAAGTGTTCCTGGCTGTCCGGCCGCTCGCCATAGAGTTGCAGCAGGGGAAGACGCACGTCTTCGAAATAGCGCTCCAGCCGCACCCAGAACAGGTCCGCATCACGCGGGGCGAACCTTTCCGCCAGCCTGGGCGCTTCACGCGCTTTCAGCGACTCGAAGTCCGCACGCGCTGCGTCTGACATTTGCAAAAGATTATGCATGGAGCCCCGTTCCTGTTTCAGACACATTCATGCGGCCGCAATGCACCGCAAGGCTACCAGAAAGTCCGCGCTGTTTCGCCATCGGCATTGCCCCCCCTGTATGCAGCTTCCCTGCGCACATACACTCGCCGGGCACAGAATTGAATCAGTACTTTTTCGGCGCAGCCACAGATTTAACCGGATGTAATATTTACCATAAGATAGGATTTCTATTCAATTGTTTTTAATAGAAAATGTTGGTAGCATCTTGCGTTACTCATGAGCCAGTCGACAACAACAGCAAACGGCGCAGGAAATCCGCACGGTGGACGCGGCCTGCACATCGTGATGATCAGCGTGCACGGGCTGATCCGCGGGCAGAACCTCGAGCTGGGTAACGACGCCGATACCGGCGGCCAGACGCGCTACGTCGTCGAACTGGCGCGGGTACTGGGTGAACATCCCGATGTCGCGCGCCTGGACCTGATCACCCGACGGGTACTGGATTCCACCGTCAGTTCGGATTACGCGCGTCATGAAGAGAAATTGTCTGATGCGGTACGCATCGTTCGCTTCGACTGCGGCGAGGATGCCTATATCCCCAAGGAACAACTCTGGGACTGCCTCGACGTGTTTGCCGACAACGCCCTGCAGTGGCTGCGCGAAAACGATCTCAGGCCGGATATCGTGCACAGCCATTACGCGGATGCCGGTTATGTCGGCATCCGCCTGTCCTCGCAACTGGGTGTACCGCTGGTGCATACCGGCCACTCGCTGGGCCGGGTCAAGCGCCGGCGCCTGCTGGCGCGCGGGCTGCGCCGCGACGATATCGAGGAACGCTATAACATGTCGCGCCGCATCGAGGTCGAGGAAGACATCCTGGCCGCGGCGGAACTGGTCATCACCAGCACCCACCAGGAGATCGAACAGCAGTACGGCCTCTACGACCACTACCAGCAGGACATCATGCGGGTCATCCCGCCCGGCACCGAGCTGGACAAATTCCACCCGGCCGACGGCAGCGAACGCGACAGCGCAATATACCGTGAGCTGGGCCGCTTTCTGCTCAACCCGGACCGACCGATCATACTGGCGCTGTCGCGTCCGGATGCCCGCAAGAATATCATTTCGCTGCTGGAAGCCTACGGCGAATCGGAAGAGCTGCAGGCGGCTGCCAACCTGGTAATCGTTGCCGGCAACCGCGACGATATTCGCGACCTGGACAACGAGGCACAGGAGGTACTGAC
>JBHHXO010000360.1:0-2001 GCA_046757125.1 Thiogranum sp. | reverse complement strand
TTCGATTTCATCCATCGAGTGTAAGAATTTACGTAGAATCCAGACTTTTTGTAGTTCTTCCTGGTCCATCAGCAACTCTTCACGGCGCGTGCCGGAGCGGTTTATATGAATCGCTGGGAAAACGCGTTTTTCCGATATTTTACGATCGAGATGCAGCTCCATATTGCCGGTGCCCTTGAATTCCTCGTAGATAACTTCGTCCATTTTAGACCCGGTTTCCACCAGTGAGGTTGCGAGGATCGTTAAACTGCCGCCTTCTTCAATATTACGCGCAGCGCCAAAAAACCGTTTCGGGCGGTGTAGCGCATGAGCATCGACACCACCTGTCAATACTTTACCCGAGGACGGTATAGTCGTGTTATAGGCCCGCGCCAGGCGCGTGATGGAATCGAGCAGGATCACGACGTCGCGTTTGTGTTCTACCAGGCGTTTGGCCTTTTCGATGACCATTTCCGCGACCTGCACGTGACGGCTGGCCGGTTCGTCGAAGGTGGAGGCGACCACTTCGCCCTTGACCATACGCGCCATTTCGGTCACTTCCTCGGGGCGTTCGTCGATCAGCAACACAATCAGATAGCATTCGGGATAATTGCTCGCGATGCTTTGCGCGACATTCTGTAGGATCAGGGTTTTACCGGCCTTGGGCGGCGATACGATCAGGCCGCGCTGGCCATTGCCGATCGGTGACACCAGGTCGATAATTCGTGCGGTGATATCCTCTGTACTGCCATTGCCTCGCTCCAGTTTGAGCCGACTCTCGGCATGCAAAGGGGTCAGATTTTCGAACAATACCTTGTGTTTGACATTTTCAGGCAAATCGAAATTGATCTGGTCGACCTTAAGCAACGCAAAATAGCGTTCGCTATCCTTGTGTGGGCGGATCTTACCGCTGATGGTATCGCCGGTGCGCAGGTTAAACCGTCTGATCTGGCTCGGCGATACGTAAATGTCATCAGGGCCCGCCAGGTAGGAGCTGTCGGCGGAACGTAAAAATCCGAATCCATCCTGGAGTATTTCGAGCACTCCTTCGCTGAATATGTCTTCGCCTTTCTTAGCCTGGGCCTTAAGGATGCTAAAAACGATGTCCTGTCGGCGCATGCGAGAAGAGTGATCGCCACCCATGGACTTGAGAACTTCGATAAGATCGGGGACGGTTTGTTGTTTCAGATCACTTAGATTCATGTTAATAGGCACAGCAGAAGATTTACAGAAAAAATCACACGAATAGTAAACTTCAAAAAGTTAAGGGAATTGGAATCGTTTTTTGAACTATTTTTAGAAGCCGCAAACCCGGAACGGGATTGGCTATTGAAACAAGCCTAGCACAGTAAAATAAGGCCGTCCACCCTTATGCACGGCCTGATATATTAAATATTGCTATCGATAAAAGCGGTCAACTGGGATTTCGACAGGGCGCCGACCTTGGTCGCCTCGACAGCGCCGCCCTTGAACAACATGAGTGTTGGAATACCTCGGATGCCGTATTTTGGCGGCGTGCCCGCATTTTCGTCGATATTCAATTTCGCGACAGTGACTCGGCCTTCGTATTCGTCGGCAATCTCTTCAAGAATTGGAGCTATCATCTTACAGGGGCCACACCATTCAGCCCAATAGTCAACCAGAACCGGGCCATCGGCCTGCAATACCTGCGATTCAAAGCTATCGTCTGACAGGAAAACTATTTTATCACTCACGCGTTTCTCCAGCCCGGAGGCTCATCAATTAGATCGACTGTAGTATTATCAGTTTTAACTGTCAACTGCATCAACCCGTCAATTTATATCTCGCAATACGACTGCCTGGCAGGCGCCTGTATGATATATAGGGGTAGAAAGAGGAAATTTCAAATCACAGCGCAGGAATATTCACAATTTGCTACCATAGGCGTTTGACACCCGATAAACCTGGTCTGCCAAAGCTAATGAGCGAACAACATTTAACCGATATCGAATTCAGTTCGCTGCCGCTGGACAGGCGTTTACAATCGGCGCTCGACAGGCT
>JBHHXO010000359.1:0-2006 GCA_046757125.1 Thiogranum sp. | reverse complement strand
CCATGACCAACAACAAGTCTACCAGCCCATTGCGCCAACGTATGCTCGATGACATGCGCATGCGCAAATTAAAACCCAAGACCCAATCCGGGTATTTGAGAGCCGTGGTGCGCCTGACGCGCTTTCTGGGCCGTTCACCGGATACAGCAAGTGCTGAGGATCTGCGGGATTTTCAGCTGCACCTGGTCGATACTGGCGTGACAGCCCCGACCCTCAACAGCATCATTACGGCGCTGAAGTTCTTCTACGGCACCACGCTGGGCACGCCTGCGGTGGTGGCGCTGATGAGCCCTTTGCCACAGCCTGAGCGCCTGCCGGCGGTGCTGAGCCCCGAGGAAGTCGCGGAACTGATTGCCTGTGCGCCGAACCTGAAGGCACAAACGGCCTTGTCGGTGGCCTACGGCGCCGGGCTGCGCAGTTCCGAGGTGGTCAGGCTCAAGACCACCGACATCGACTCCGATCGCATGCTGATCCGCATCGACCAGGGCAAGGGGGCAAAAGACCGTACCGCCATGCTGTCGCCGGCGGTACTGCAGCAACTGAGAACCTGGTATCGCGCGGCCCGTTCAAAGCAACAGGTACGCCCGGGCAGCTGGTTGTTCCCGGGCCAGCGCGGCAAGCACCTGTCCTCCCGGCAGCTCAACCGGCTGTTCCATCAGGCGGCGGACGCCGCCGGTATCGAGCGGCGCGTATGCCTGCACACGCTCAGGCACTCCTTTGCCACTCATCTTCTGGAAAAGAACACCGATATCCGGGTGATCCAGACGCTGCTGGGCCACAAGAAGCTCGAGACCACGGCGCGCTACAGCCACGTGGCCAGCAAGACCCTGTTGAAAGTCGAGGGTCCGCTGGATCGATTGCCGTTGGGGGCCAGCCGGCCGCAGGCCCGCTGAGAACCTCGGTTCATAGCTGCGTATGTCGCGGCCTCCACTGGAGGTCGCCGACATCGTCCGTGCCCGGGGTGCTGAGTATCGGCGAGTCCATCGTGGGCACTTAAGCCTCGGGCAGCTGAAAGCGATGTCCGCGATCGAGCGCTGCCGAACCGCAGAGCTCGGCGGCCACCGGTTGCACTGTGATACGTGCGACACGGACACGCTCGCCTATAACTCCTGTCGTAACCGCCATTGCCCCAAGTGCCAGGCCTCGGCTGCCGAACGCTGGCTCGAGGCAAGATCGGCCGATGTACTGCCGGTGCCGTACTTCCACGTGGTCTTTACCCTGCCCGAGGAACTTCGTTGTATTGCCTGGCAGAACAAGGCGCGGGTCTATAACCTGTTGTTCAAGATGGCATCAAAGACCCTGCTCAGGATCGCCACCGATAAAAAGCACCTCGGTGCCGAGGTCGGCATCACCGCCGTGCTGCACACCTGGGGATCGTCACTCACCCACCATCCGCACCTGCACTGCATCGTCACCGGCGGGGGCTTGAGTGAGGATGGCCAACACTGGATCCGATCAAGGCCCAACTTCTTCGTGCCCGTCAAAGTGCTCTCACGCCTGTTCCGGCGTTACTTTCTCGAAGCCCTTCTCAAGGCGCACGAACAGGGGAAACTTCACTTCTTTGGCAAGCTCGATCGTCTCAACGATACCGACCACTTCACCGCCTGCCTTGAACCGCTCAAAAAGATCGACTGGGTGGTCTATGCCAAGCGGCCCTTTGCAGGACCTGAGGCCGTGCTCACGTATCTGTCCCGCTACACCCACCGCATCGCCATCTCCAACCGCAGGCTCATAGCCTTCGACGAACGCGGTGTCACGTTCCGTTACAAGGACTACCGCAGCAAGAAGGCCAATCCCTGGAAATCAATGACGCTTAGAACCGATGAGTTCCTGCGCCGCTTCCTGCTGCATGTTCTGCCACCGGGCTTTCATCGCATCCGCCATTACGGCCTGCTGGCCAATGCCAGGCGAAAACACAATCTGAACATCGCCAGGAACTTGCTGCGGTGCCAGGCTCATAGCAAAGAGCAGTCTGCCGATCCAACAGAAAAAGAAGATAAGCCACC
>JBHHXO010000358.1:0-2020 GCA_046757125.1 Thiogranum sp. | reverse complement strand
CATCGAGCAACGTCTCGAACAGCCCGGCGAACAACGGCGCGTGCGACAGCACGTCTTTACAGTGCTGGTAGTAAACCGGGTCTCGTTTCATTACCGGCATCTCCCGTCGGCGGGTCGTGGACAGTGCAGACAGTATGGCAAATTGCCACAGATTTAGACACCCTGCCCGGTTCTGCCCCCCTCAATGACGGATTCGCCGGAACTCCTGCGCCAGTGTCTCCAGCTCGCGCACCAGCAGTTCCCGGCCGGTGCGTGAGCGGTACACCACTTCCACCAGCAGGCTGCCGGAAAACGTCGCCCAGATCGCCCAGAACGACAGGCGGCTGGTTTGCCACAGGTAGATCATGAGGGCGATGAACACCCCCAGGGTCAGCAGCCACCCGACCACGATGATCGAACGGTGGCCACCGAACTTCGGCGCCATACGGTAATGTGCCGCCAGCACGAACAGGTAGATCACCATGACCACTGCGCTGGTCACCGAGGCAATGCCGCCCAGGTTCAGCAACAGGGTGAACAGCAGGCTGAGGGCTACCGTGATGTACAGGCCTTCCGGTGCCTGGAACCAGCTCTTGCGCTGGAACACGGGTGGCAGCTCGCCGTCGCGCGCCAGCGCATAGGCGATGTTGGCACCGCCGTACAGCGTGGCGTTCAACGCCGACGCAATCGAAAACAGCGCGCCGACGGATACCAGGATATAACCCCATTGCCCGAGGAAAGGTTTCGCCGCCTCCGCCAGCGCGAAATCCTCTGCCTTTATCAGCGCCGGCAACGGCAGATTGCCGACCGCAACCACCGAGACCAGGATATACACCACCGAGACGATAAAAATACTCAGGAATATCGCGCGCGGGACATTGCGCTGCGGATCGCGCATGTGTTCCGACGCGTTGGTCACCAGCCCGAACCCCATGTAGGCGAGAAAAAACACCGCGGTACCATCGAGTGCCTGGCGGGCATGGTGCGCATCGAGTTGCGGTTTGATCCAGTCGACGTTTACGCTACCCAGCCCCAGCACCACGAACAGCCCGAGGATAGACAGCTTGACCAGCACAATAATAAATTCAACCTTGCCGACGCGTTCCGAACCGGCCAGGTTGAGTAACATGAAAGCCAGCACCACGGCGACTTCCACGCTGCCCCGGCTGACGGGGTCCGCTTCAAGTGACAACAGCGGCAGCAAATAACCGGCAAATCCCTTGGCAAACAGTGAAATCGACACCACGTAGCTCATCCAGAACAGAAAGCTCAGGGCACCGGTGAGCAGGTTGTCGCCGAAACCCTGCAGGATGAACTCCATCGGCCCTGCGTTGGATATGATTTTCGAACCCATCACCGCGTAGGAATACGCGACCAGCAGGGCGATCGCCCCGGACAGCACAATACCAGCGGCAGGTTCTGCCCCGCGGTGCGCGCGCCGAGGCCGAAGATGGAAAAGATACTGGCGCCGATCATGGTGCCGACGGCGATGGAGGTCGCCTGTAACAGGCCGATCCTGTTTTTATTGTTTGTCACGGGAACACCCTGTCGATACACCGGTCTCGGTAACTGCACGCTACTGTCGTGCAAGGACCTGAATAAAGCTGTCACCCAGGTTACAGCTGTCCTTCCCGGGCAGGCGCACAATGCGCTCACCGACCGCCGGGGCATCCAGCGGGAACCGTAACGCAGAGTACAAGATATGATCGAGTCAGTCACAGATCGCAGCCCGACGACCGGGCTCACCTCGACGCAGGCAGCCAGGCTGCTGGAGCAATACGGTCCCAACGCCCTGGAGGAGAAGAAAGTCTCCCCGCTACTGAAACTGCTGGGTTACTTCTGGGGTCCGATTCCATGGATGATCGAGGTAGCGGCAGTCCTTTCCGCCCTCATCCGGCACTGGCCCGACTTCTGGATTATCACCACCTTGCTGGTCTTCAACGCCGGGGTCGGGTTCTGGCAGGAATACACCGCCGGCAACGCCGTAGCCGCACTCCGGAAACAGCTCGCCCTGAAGGCCCGGGTACTGCGCGACGGCCGG
>JBHHXO010000357.1:0-2068 GCA_046757125.1 Thiogranum sp. | reverse complement strand
AGTCCAGCTCGTTACTGGCATCCGGCGTGATGGGCAGGCTGAAGCGCAGGAAACCGTAGCCGCCGATTTTCAGCATGATGGCGGCCAGGATCACCGACCCGCCGGTGGGTGCTTCCACGTGCGCATCGGGCAGCCAGGTATGCACCGGCCACATGGGCACCTTGACCGCAAACGCCAGCAGGAACGCGATGAATATCAGGATCTGTTCCGTCAACCCGAGCTTGAGCACGTGGAAATCCAGGATCGCGAAACTGCCCGACCGGGTGTACATATAGATCAGCGCCACCAGCATGAACACCGAGCCCAGGAAGGTATACAGGAAAAACTTGATGGTCGCGTAGACGCGGCGCGGCCCGCCCCAGATACCGATGATGAGGAACATCGGGATCAGCATGCCTTCCCAGAACACGTAGAACAGCATGGCGTCCAGCGCGGAGAACACACCGATCATCAGGCCTTCCATGATCAGGAAGGCGGCCATGTACTGCGCCGGGCGCTCCTTGATGACTTCCCAGCCGGACAGGATCACCAGCACACTGGTGAAGCTGGTCAGGATGATCAGCGGCATGGAAATACCGTCGATACCGAGCTGGTAATAGATGTTGAATGCCGGCACCCAGGAGGCCTTTTCCTGGAACTGCATGTCCGCCGTGGTGACGTCAAAGCCGGTGTACAGCAACAGGCTGGTCAGGAACGTGATCATGGCAACGGTCAGCGCCAGCGGACGCGGGTTCAGACTCGGCCACTGGCTGGTGGCGAGCACCAGCAGGCCGCCGACAATCGGCATCCAGATCACCAGACTGAGCAACGGAAAATCACCCATCAATAAACCCTTTTATTAAAACGCATCATGCGCCCGGTGCGAACCAGATGAACCAGCTCAGCAACACCAGCAGCCCGACAATCATGCTGAACGCATAGTGATACAGGTAACCGGACTGCAGGTGGCGCACCTTCCCGGACAGCCAGCCGACTACCCTGGCGCTGCCATTCACCAGCAGGCCGTCGATCACCAGCACGTCACCCAGTTTCCACAGTGTCCAGCCGGTGCCGCGCGCCCCGCCGGCAAAGAAAATCTCGTTGAAGCGGTCGAAACCGTACTTGTTGAGCAACATCCGGTAGATCAGCCGGAAACGCTGCGCCAGTTGCTCCGCAATCGACGGTTTCTGCGTGTAGATAAACCACGCGGTGAGCAGTCCCGCCATGGCCAGCCAGAATGCCGGGCCCGTCAGCCCGTGCAGGATGAATGCGCCGGCGCCGTGGAACTCCTCGGCAAGGTGCCCCACTACGTCGTGCGCGGGACTGACAAAAATCGCGCTGCCGAAATAGTCGCCGAACACCAGCGGGTCGATCCAGTAGCCCGCCACTATCGAGGGAACAGCCAGCAGGATCAGGGGCATGGTCACTACCGCCCCTGGCTCATGCAGGTGTGAGCGGGTGTGTTCGTCAAAGCGTTCCTGCGTATGGAACACCAGGAAGAACAGACGGAAACTGTACAGGGCGGTAATGAATACCCCGGACAGCACGGCCACGTAGGCAAAGCCGGAACCGGCGATATGCGAGGCGTGCACCGCCTCGATAATGGTGTCCTTGGAAAAGAAACCGGCGAAACCCGGGAAACCGATCAGCGCGAGCGAGCCGATCAGCATGGTCCAGTAGCTAACCGGCAGGTATTTCCTCAACCCGCCCATCTTGCGGATGTCCTGTTCGTGGTGCATGGCGATAATGACAGCGCCCGCCCCCAGGAACAGCAGCGCCTTGAAGAAGGCGTGCGTCATCAGGTGGAAGATGCCCACCGAATAGGCCGACACGCCCAGCGCCACGGTCATGTAACCCAGCTGCGACAGCGTTGAATAGGCAATCACGCGCTTGATGTCGTTCTGCACCAGACCCAGGAAACCCATGAACAGGGCGGTGATGGACCCGATCACCAGCACAAAGCTGAGCGCCGTCTCGGAAAGCTCGAACAACGGCGACATGCGCGCCACCATGAAGATACCGGCGGTGACCATGGTGGCGGCGTGGATCAGGGCGGAGATTGGTGTCGGGCCTTCCATGGAGTCTGGAA
>JBHHXO010000356.1:0-2085 GCA_046757125.1 Thiogranum sp. | reverse complement strand
AATCGAGTTCCTGATCGACAAAGGACATGCCGGAATGTCTACTTATGCGTGGTAACAATTTGGGGGAGTGGACAAAGCCTCACAAGGGTATTGATGGTATGACACCGTACGAAAAGCTCTTCCAGCATTTCTACGGACAACAAAAGCTGTAAACAACGCGAGGATTTCTAACACATGAAAAAGTACACCCGGTTATTGGGATGGTTTTTTATCCTGTTATGTGTATCAATGGTCGTTGCGAGTTGTACAGGGAAACCGGTACAGCAGTTGCCAGACGACCAGACTTCGCGGGATGACATGGCCGGAAAAACCGCAAGCATCTATTTTTATCGCGAAAAATTTACTTTCCTTAAAGCAGGTATACAGGAAACATGGGTGTATGTGGATGGTATAAAGAACGCCATACTCGATAATTATCAATATGCTGTCGTGCCTGTTACACCCGGCGCGCATGATATTATGTTGCGTGCGGATTCCAATGTAAGAAAATTCACGCTACAGGTGGAACTGGGGGATGGTGAAACACGCTATTATAAGGTTATCAATAACCCTGCTCAGGCCTACACCATCAATGTGATACCGTTACTGGATACGTTAACTACCATTGCGGCCAAGCTCGAACCGGCTGATCAGGATGAATTTAATGCGCTAAAGACAAAGTTACAGGTCGTGCCTCTTCTCAATGAAAAAAATTCACCTGCCCCGGAATAGGAGATGTCTTCATGAAATGGTCAAGACTGATAACACTTATCATCATCTGCCTGCAACTCGGTCAACCGGGATTTGCACAAGACACCACACAGGCGGTAGATAAGAGCAAGCTTAGCGTGGAAGAGGTGCGGCAGCTAGCGGAGGAGGCCTATATCTTTGGCTTTGCCATCGTGGAAAATTACAAGGCTCTCTATGGCATGTGCGTGTACGACAAGTCGCCACAGTTCTCGGGTTTCAACCACTATCTGCATGGGCGAAAGCTCTTTGGACCGCAGTATAAAACCGTCGTTTCGGCCAACAACGACACCTATTACTCGACCACCTGGGCAGATTTGAAAGATGAGCCCCTGGTGATCAAGGTGCCGCCAACGGGGGATCGCTACTTTGTCATCCAGCTAGTCGATATGTTTACCGATAATTTTGCCTATATCGGTACAAGGGCAACCGGAAAAAAAGGTGGGGTATTTCTGCTGGTCGGTCCGGATAACAAAGTCTCCGTACCCGGCGACAAGTTCGACCGCGTTATTACCTCGCGAAGCCGATACGTCGCCCTGGCCACGCGCGAGGCCACTGATGGCACAGAAGCCGATGCAAGAAAAGTGTTTGCACTGCAGGACAAACTTGAGCTTATCCCGTTGCATCAGTATATGGGATGGCCGCCGTTTCCGGTCACGCTACAGCAGCCTGATTTTCCTCCCTATGACGCCAAACAGCTCTATTCGAAGCCCAGGCTACTCACTTACCTGAACATTTTTCTGGAGTGGCAGGTGCCCGCGAAAGAGGAGAAGGACCTGATGCAGAGGTTATCCAAAATCAATGTCGGCCCCTATCTGACATTCGATATCGACGCATTCAGTCCGGAGATTCGGCAGGCCATTCGGGAAGGCATCGACAGCGGACACAAAAAAATCGTGGAGCGGGCCAACAACCTCGGGCAACGCGTCAATGGATGGGAATACACCCCGCCGATGGGGGATTATGGGCAGGATTATCTGTTCCGCTCGGCCGTAGCCTATAAATTCATCTATACCAACAGCCCTGAAGAGGCCATTTATCCGATAGCCGAAGCGGACAGTAAAGGAGAACCGCTGGATGGCTCACAAGGCGACTATGTTCTCCACTTCGACGCGGATCAGTTGCCGCCAGTGAATGCTTTCTGGTCCATGACGATGTATCACAGCGATTCACGGTTGATGGTCGAAAACCCCATTAACCGGTATTCCATTGGGGACCGCACCAAAGGGTTGAAGTACGAGAAGGACGGTTCGTTGAATATTTATATTCAGAAAAATGAACCGGCAGCTGACAGGAATGCCAACTGGCTCCCGGCACCCAATGGCCCGTTTTATGTGATCGCCCGCCTGTACATGCCAA
>JBHHXO010000355.1:0-2089 GCA_046757125.1 Thiogranum sp. | reverse complement strand
GGGTTGCCGCTGGATGCCAGACCCTATCACTGGCTGGCATCCGAACTGGGTGTGGAACCCGAGGTGCTGATGGATCGTTTCCGCGCCATGCTGGAAGAAGGGCGTATCCGTCGCATCGGCATAGTGCCGAATCATTACCGGCTGGGCTACTCGGCTAACGGTATGTCAGTCTGGGATGTGCCGGACGAGGATATCGGCGTGATCGGCAAGCAGGTCGGCGAGCTGGACATAGTCAGCCATTGCTACCATCGCCCCAGGCACCTGCCCGACTGGCCCTACAACCTGTTCGCCATGGTGCATGGACACAGCCAGGACGAAGTGCGCCGCAAGGTGGAACAGGTTGCGCAGGTGCTCGGCGACAAGGCGCGTCAACACGACGTTTTGTTCAGTACAGGCATACTGAAAAAGACAGGTTTGAGAATCGGAGGCTAGGCGGGCAGGCAATGTTCCGGATATCACAATACATGCAGGAGCTGAAGACGCCGCTGGCCGAGCCATCCCGGCGCACACCGCCGGGGCCGGTCGTCATCTGGAACCTGATCCGGCGCTGCAACCTGACCTGCAAGCACTGTTATTCCATTTCCGCCGATATCGATTTCCCGGGCGAGCTGAATACGCAGGAAGTGTTCGGTGTAATGGACGACCTGCGCGCCTTCGGCGTACCGGTGTTGATATTATCGGGAGGCGAGCCCCTGCTGAGGCCGGATATCTACGAGATTTCCCGCCGTGCGAAAGAGTCGGGTTTCTACGTCGGCCTGTCCACCAACGGAACCCTGGTCGACGAACAGAACATCGAGCAGATCGCCGCGGTGGGTTATGACTATGTAGGGATCAGTATCGACGGTATCCGCGAGACCCATGACCGTTTCCGCCAGAAGCAGGGCGCCTTCGACGCTTCCATGCACGCCATCAGGCTGTGCCGTAATGCCGGTATCAAGGTAGGCATGCGTTTCACCCCTACCCAGGACAATGCGCGGGAGCTTCCCCTGTTGCTGGATATCATGGAAGAAGAGGGCGTCGACAAGCTGTACGTGTCGCACCTGAACTACGGCGGGCGCGGCAACCGCAACCGCCGCTCGGATGTCGTGCACAAGACCACCCGCTGGGTGATGGATCTCCTGTTCGACGCCTGCTGGTCCGATATCCAGTCCGGTCGCCGGCGTGAATTCGTCACCGGCAATAACGATGCGGATGGTGTTTACCTGTTGCAGTGGGTAAAGAAAAATGTCCCCGAACAGTATGAATACATGCACAAGCGCCTGAGCCAGTGGGGCGGAAATTCATCCGGCGTGAATATCTCCAATATCGACAATCTTGGCAACGTCCACCCGGACACCTTCTGGTGGAACTACAACCTCGGCAATGTCAGGGAACGCCCGTTCTCCGAAATCTGGGCGGACGAAAGTGACCCGCTGATGGCCGGCATGAAAGCCTCGCCGCGCCCGCTTAAAGGTCGCTGCCGGGTATGCAAATACCAGGACGTGTGCGGCGGCAACACCCGGGTACGCGCCTTCCAGCTGACCGGCGATCCCTGGTGGGAAGACCCCGCCTGCTACCTGGATGACGATGAACTGGGGATCTGTGAAGCGGATTATGCCGCCGACAAGCCGGAAGCCATGGCACTCGAAACCCGCGTTATCCGGCACGCCGGTTAAAAATCGCCTGTCCCGGTCGTCGGGATTGCTGCGGGGGTCCCGGGTAAGTTCAAATTCGTACCCCCTCCATCTTTGCCTGGTTTGATGATACGGGGCCAGGCAGTCGCCTGTTTCAGCAGGCCGGATTGAGTTCCGGGAAGCACCGGTTCTGCCATCAAACTATCGCCGCAACACGCTAAAGAGACCGCATTTTTCAGAAATCTCCACCTGGTGCTGGAAAAATGATGGCGCTCAGTGGGAGGGTGCGTCGAATTCAGTCAATAACCGGGATAACGAGCCAGGATGACACCTGGATCAGGAATGGCTACGATGCGAATAATTCCGTAAAGAATCGGCCATTTGCACAATAGTGCCGACGCGGCCTATCACTCAATAGTACGTAAGCGGTCTATCTATACTGTTAGCATTCAGTATGAACCGGAACACTTAGAGAC
>JBHHXO010000354.1:0-2094 GCA_046757125.1 Thiogranum sp. | reverse complement strand
CCTGGGTCTCGTATTCCTTGAGGATCTGCTCGGTGCGCGCGTCGGCGATTTTGTTCACCAGTTTCTGGTTCTCGAACTCATCACGAATGGTCTTGGCCAGGGTGAAGGTGCTGCCCACCAGGTAGAGGGTGCCCATGGCGAAGAAGCCTTTGGCGATCAGATCACCGGGAACCAGGATGATGCCGATCACCATCGCGGACAACGCGGTGATGAACGAGATTTTCACGAACATCACCCAACCGGGTGAGTTGAGCTGGGTTGAAGATATGTTTTGCATGGTTGTCTCCTTGGGATTGTGGGATCGTCAGTGAAAGGGTGCAGGTCGCTGGACCTTTGCGCAGCAGTCAGTCCTGGGGCGCCGCGGAATTGCCGCGTCCGCGCAGCCGTTCCTTGAGAGTCTGCAGCTCGGCGTCGACCCGGGCGGCGGTTTGCGCTTTGTCGGCCTGGCGCTCGGGTTCGTTTTCCGTATCGAGGACCTCGCTGGCGGCCAGGGATTCGGCTTCCAGGTCCTCGATGCGCTCGCGCATGCGGCTGAATTTTTCGTCCGTGCCTTCGGGGATGCTGACCGTGGCCATGGATCGGCAGACCTGACTGCGGGCCTCGGCGGCGCGCTGGCGCAGGGCCAGGGTGTCGCGTTTGCGGCACAGCTCGCCGCGCTTGTCGATCAGACGCTCGAGTTGCTGCCTGAGGCTTTTGCAGCTGCGTTTCGCCGAAGTCCAGGAGCCTTCCAGATCGTCGGCGATGTGCTCGTGCTCCAGTTTGCGTTCCAGCAACTCGGCGGCGAGATCGTCATTGCCCGCGGCCACCGCCGATTCGGCCTTGGCCGAGAGATCGGTCACTTTGTGCCGATGCTGTTCGACCTGTCCGGCGAGTTTCTTCTCACTGGCCACGGCGCTGACCACGGCCGCGCGGGAGTGGCGGATATTGTCGTCCAGTTCGCGGATGGCCTGTTTGAGCATTGTTTCCGGATCTTCCGCCAGGTCGATGACGTGATGGGTGTTGGCGGTCACCAGGGTTTGCAGTCGTTGAAAGATGTTCATGTCAAAGCCCTCCAGGGCAATTGAACCGGCTTTTGCCGGCGCCTGGCCACTATTGGCCGGGTTGAAAAGACTTTAGTGTAAAGTATCGTAATTAGAAACTATTATCGAAAGAGTCTAAAATTATGCTCCAAATAGTATTGTTAAATAATACTTCCAGGAGTCTTCCCTCATGGCCAACGCCGCCACTCTCATCGCTACTCTGAAAATCGCACTCAAGGTGCATGGGCTGACTTACCGGGACGTGGCCGCGGGACTGGGGCTCAGCGAAGCCAGCGTCAAGCGCCTGTTTTCCGAAGGCAGTTTCAGCCTGGAACGCCTCGAGGCCGTGTGCCGGTTGCTGGACATGAGCATCGGCGATCTGGTGCGTCTGGCCGATACCGGCGGCCCCGATCTCGAGGAACTCACCGCGGAACAGGAACAGGAACTGGTGTCCGATCAAAAGCTGCTGCTGGTGGCGGTGCTGGTGGTGCAGGGCTGGGAATTCGATGACATCCTTGCCCGCTACCGCCTGGAGGGCCCGGAACTGGTGCATTGCCTGGCGCGCCTGGACCGGCTGCGGCTGATCGATCTGCTGCCGAAGAACCGCATCAAGCGCCTGATCGCCCCCAACTTCGCCTGGCGCCGCAACGGACCCATCGAACAATACTTTTCCGAAAACGTCCTGGGGGTGTTCCTGCACAGCCGCTTCGACCGGCCCGACGAGAGCCTGGCTTTCGTCTACGGGCTGCTCTCGGATCGATCCAATGCGCTCATTCAGCGGCGCCTGGAACAGGTGGCCCGGGAGTTCAATGATCTGCACCGCGAGGATCAGCGCCTGCCGCTCGGCCGGCGCAAGGGCAGCAGCATGATCCTGGCCATACGTTCCTGGGATTTTTTCGCCGGCCTGCGCCGCCCCGAAGCCGGTTGATCTGTCTGCGGCGCTGCGGGGCGCTGTCAGCGCGCCAGCACCAGGATCAATATCGCGGCGATGATCAGCACGATGCCCCCGAGTTCCATGGGTGTGGTTTTCTCCTTGAAGAAAAACACCGAGGCGGCAAAGGTGAAGACCAGTTCG
>JBHHXO010000353.1:0-2110 GCA_046757125.1 Thiogranum sp. | reverse complement strand
CGATACCGCCGTCCAGCCCGATAAAGATGCCGAAATCCGTAATGGATTTGATGACACCCTTGACGTGATCGCCCTTGTTGCGGGTCGCGGAAAATTCTTCCCAGGGGTTCGGGTGGGCCTGCTTCATGCCCAGCGAGATACGGCGACGCTCTTCGTCGATGTCCAGCACCACGACCTCGACTTCCTGGCCGATGTGCACCACCTTGCCGGGATTGACGTTCTTGTTGGTCCAGTCCATTTCGGAGACGTGCACCAGGCCTTCCACACCATCCTCGATTTCCACGAAACAGCCGTAATCGGCAATATTGGTGACCGCACCGAACAGACGCGTGCCTTCCGGGTAACGGCGCGCCAGGTCGGCCCACGGATCCTGCCCCAGTTGCTTCAGGCCGAGCGAAACGCGGTTGCGCTCGCGATCGAACTTGAGCACCTTGACGTCGATCTCTTCGCCCACTTCAACAATTTCAGACGGATGCCGGACGCGCTTCCACGCCATGTCGGTAATATGCAGCAGACCATCGATACCGCCCAGGTCCACGAACACACCGTAATCGGTGAGGTTCTTGACGATACCCTTGACCTGCGCACCTTCCTGCAGGCCTTCCAGCAACTGCTCGCGTTCGGCGCTGTATTCGGACTCGACCACGGCACGGCGTGATACCACGACGTTGTTGCGGCGCTGATCGAGCTTGATGATCTTGAATTCGAGTTCCTTGCCCTCCAGGTACGTGGTATCGCGCACCGGGCGCACATCGACCAGCGAACCGGGCAGGAACGCGCGGATGTCTTCTATATCGACAGTGAAACCGCCCTTCACTTTGCCGTTAATAACACCGGTAACGATTTCACCCTCTTCAGAGGCGCGCTCCAGTCGTTTCCAGACTTCGGCACGCTTGGCTTTTTCGCGCGACAGGCGGGTCGCGCCAAAACCGTCTTCGACCGCATCCAGAGAAACCTCGACAGCGTCACCCACGGCGACTTCAATTTCACCCTGATTGTTGTAAAACTGTTCTATAGGGATAATGCCTTCCGACTTGAGGCCGGCATTGACGACGACTGCGTCGGGTTGAATATCGACAACAGTACCGGTAACAATCGTGCCCGGGCGCATTTCCTTGTTAGCCAGGCTTTGTTCAAAGAGTTCAGCAAAACTTTCAGACATGGGTGAAATTTCCTTCCGTTGTTTCGAGACAACGGCATCGCAAAATCCGCCCGACCAGTAACACAATCTGGTGGCGGGTTGAGGTTAAAAAACCGGCATCTCTACGAGCTGCCGGACGGACAGCCCTTGATTATAACTGTATATTCTTTGGAATTCACTGGTTTAGGTGATTTTTTAGCAGCTTGCGAACCCGTTCAATAGTGGCGGGAATATCGAGTGCACTGGTATCCACCAGTTCAGCGTCTGCGGCCGGGCGTAACGGCGCGACGGCACGGTTGGCGTCCCGTTCATCACGCGCCTCTATGTCCGCCAGAACATCCTCGAAGACAAGGTCTAACCCCTGTTCTTTCAATTGCTTACAGCGTCTTCTCGCGCGCTCTTCCGCACTGGCGGTAAGGAATATCTTGGCGTCGGCCGCGGGGAAAACGACGGTCCCCATGTCGCGGCCGTCGGCCACCAGGCCGGGCGCCTGGCGGAAGTCGCGCTGGCGTTCGAGCAGTGCCTGGCGAACGGACGGCAGCGCGGCAACCAGCGAAGCACCACGCCCGGCGTCCTCGGTGCGGATCGCGTCGGTGACGTCCTCGCCCGCCAGCACCACCAGGTCGCTGTCGTCATCCGCGGGGAAACTGATATCGAGTCCGGCGCTGAGTTCAACCAGCGCGGGCTCATCATCCAGTGCGATGCCTCTTTGCCTGGCCGCGTAAGCGAGCAGGCGATACAGGGCACCGCTATCGAGAAAATGAAAACCCAGTTCGCGGGCGAGCATGCGGCTGATGGTTCCTTTTCCGGAGCCACTGGGGCCGTCTACAGTGATTACCGGAATAGATTTTCTTTCAATCATGTACCTACCTGTCAGTCTACCGGGAATCGGGCGGGTAGCGCCTTACAAGACCGTTGGGCCCCGGGGTGCGGGCCTTGGAGTCGGTGATGACCCGGTGCAGGCTCTTG
>JBHHXO010000352.1:0-2133 GCA_046757125.1 Thiogranum sp. | reverse complement strand
AAACATGAATAACGACGTCATCATTACCTGCGCGGTCACGGGCGCCGGGGATACCACTAGCCGCAGCAACCTGGTACCGATTACCCCGGTACAGGTTGCCGACGCCGCGATCGAAGCCGCCAGGGCAGGAGCAGCGGTCGTGCATGTGCATGTGCGCAACCCGGAAACCGGTCAGGGGTCACGCGATGTAGGGCTGTTCAAACAGACCGTGGGCCTGATTCGCGATAGCGGAGTCGATATGATTATCAACCTCACCGCCAGCATGGGCGGCGACTGGGTCCCGAGTGAGGATGAGCCATCCCTGCCCGGGCCAGGCACCGATATGATTGGGCCTGAGGACCGCCTCGCGCACGTGGTCGAATGCAAGCCCGATATCTGTAGCCTCGATTGCGGCACGATGAATTTCGGCGGTAACTATACCTATATCAACACCGCCCCCTATTTGCGCACCATGGCAAAAATGGTTCAGGAATTCGGCGTCAAACCCGAGCTCGAAGTATTCGACCTGGGACAAATTCGCCTCGCGCGCAACCTGATCGACGATGGTATGATCGACGCCCCGCCAATGTTCCAGATTTGCCTCGGTATCCCCTGGGGGGCGGGCGCCGACACCGAAACCATGGCGGCGATGAAGCAGGCCCTGCCCGATAACGCGATCTGGGCCGGGTTCGGTATTTCCAGGATGCAAATGCCGATGGTGGCGCAGGCCGTGCTACTGGGCGGTAACGTCCGTGTCGGGCTGGAAGACAATATTTTTCTCGACAAGGGTGTTCTGGCTACCAATGGCATGCTGGTAGAACGCGCGGTTGAAATCATCGAGCGACTCGGTGCTCGCGTGGTTGGACCGGACGAAGCCAGAACCAGGATGCGTCTACAGTCATAAAGCCAGGCTCGCCCACTGAATTACGGACTCCAAAACAGGAGTCGGAGCACCCTAGTTGCCGCTATTCAGTGAATATTATAGTCTGCCCGATTATTAAATCTTCGGCTGATCATTGGTATGACAATGCACGCCCCCGCCGTTGTGCCAGGATTCGAGCATTTCGACGATGAATACGTCACGTCCGGGAAAATATCCCTGGATTCTTTTTTTAGCCGCCGAATCGGTGATCGGATTGCCAAATCCGACCGCGATAACAAAACCATTGCCCACAAGCCAGTTTAAATAGTTGGTATCGAAGTTTTCACCCCTGTATTCGACCTGCCCGAGTATCGGGTCGCGAATGACATTGAATCCGGCATTTTGGATAATTCTGGCTGCATTGTCGTAGATTGTTCCATCGGCATCGTCACCCGACCGACATTTAGAAGCGGAGGTGCATTGAGAAACCACGACCGTGGTCGGATTGATGAAGCGCGCGAACCCGTCGATATGACCGCGAGTTAAATCTCCTGCCGGGACGCCTTCGACCATGATCACCTTCGACACCCCAAAATGACGTTTCAAGTCCTGCTCGGCCTGCTTGCGGGTATATCCGGGATTGCGCCTCGGATCGCCGATCGTACTCCAGTTGAGTAACACGCTATCGACGCCGTTGAATTCCAGATTGCCGCGTTCATGCACAATACCAACCATGTCAACCGGTAAATTTAACCGATCGCCTATCCGTGACGGGACCCGGTTGTCCCGGTAATACGGAACCTGGTCGCCAAACGCGCCGCCCCAGGCGTTGAATTCCCAGTTCTGAATGCGTAACTCCCCGTTTTCAATGACATAAACCGGGCCGTTGTCACGCATCCAGGCATTGTCGTTGGGAATGCGATGCCAGTTAATGTTTTCGTGGTCCGGATTCGATCCCGCCGCTTTGATCGACTGTTCGGCCGCGGTTTTTAGCGGACTAGAGTTATACAGAATATTCAGTTTTTGGTAACGGCTGATAATCCCGGCCATTTGCGCAAATGCGGGCTGAAATACACCTTCGTAGGGACCTGGCCATTGCAACCAGATCGCCTCCTGTGGTTCCCACTCGGCCGGGACCCGTTTCTCGACAAGCCGATCAGCGCTCACCCGCGGTAACATAAACGATAGTATAGATACCAACAGGATAACAGATAAGCTGTTTACCGCCTTCGAGGTCAAAGAATTAATCATTGAACCATTGATAATGGCGCAAATATTTCATTAGTCAACTT
>JBHHXO010000351.1:0-2141 GCA_046757125.1 Thiogranum sp. | reverse complement strand
TGACAGGTGGCAGACTTTTCCTGGTCATCGGTCACCAGCCGCCAGCATCTGATCGTACAGTTCCCAGGCGCTGCGCGCCTCCTGCGGGGAAATTTTCTGGATGGCGTAACCGACATGCACCACCACGTGATCGCCCGGCTCCAGTGGTTCGTCCTGCAGCATGAACAGACTGACGTCGCGCGTTACGCCCTTCGCTTCGCAATGGGCGATGAACCCGTCGATTGCCCGGATCTGCATTGGAATGCCAAGACACATACTGCTCTCCGTGCAGGCGCGCCGCACCCGCTACTGGTTTTTACCGCTCTTTTCTGTCAGCTTACGCCATTCAATACCAACCGTACAGCGGGCCGGCACCATGCAACGCACACTCGTATTAGGCATCGGCAACACCTTGCTCTCCGATGAAGGACTGGGCATCCACCTGCTGGAATACCTGCGCGCGCGACACCCTGAAATACCGGGTGTCAGCTGGGTCGACGGCGGCACCCTGAGTTTCACCCTGGCCCCGCTCATTGAAGAACACGAAAACCTCATCGTCCTTGACGCGGCTCAATTAAACAGGGCACCCGGTGCTATACGCTTGTTAACAGGAGCCGAAATGGACGCGTTCGTGGGACACGGCAAGCGCAGTGTGCACGAAGTCGGGTTGATTGATCTGTTGACCATTGCGCGCCTGCAGGAGCGGCTTCCGGAAAGACGTGCGCTGCTGGGTATCCAGCCTGCGGAGTTTGGCTGGGGTGATCATCCCGGTGCAGCGGTGAGCCGGGCAATACCCGAGGCTGCCGCTCAGGTATTAAATCTGATTCACAGCTGGACAGAACACAGGGATCTACCATACTGAGTTGTGCTGTACCACCGCTATCGAACCACGCGCCGGCGGCGTGACGGTTAAAGGAGTACCGAATGACAGCTCACGGAACACCTGACACCAGCCCGGGATGCGCTTCGGGCACAGCATGCAACGTACCCACCGGCAACCTCGTCCCGCTGCTGCACGAAATCCGCCACGCGCTGGAACGCTGGCTGGACAGTGGTGAGGAGCACGCCATCGACCTGCGCGGCATACCGATGGCGCCCGGCGAAGAAGACCGCTTGCTCGAAACACTCGGCAGCGGCGAGGTGCACGCCGAACTGTCCCTGACCAGCAGGAGCGTGGTTCTCGAAACACGCTTTCCCGCCGTCTGGCTGGTAACCCATTATAACGCCGACGACGCGATCACCGGACGGGTTATCGAAATCTGCGCAATGCCTGCCATTATGCAATCCCAAACGGAAGATGCCCGGGCCGGACTCGAATACCTCGGGAACCTGCTCAATAAAGACAACCTGCAGTAGCACATCCGGAGGCGACATATGAAAAAAGACCAGACCATAGGTGAAGCACTCCGGGAACAGGGTATCTCCAGGCGCAGTTTCCTGAAATTCTGCGCGACGACCGCATCGCTGATGGCATTGCCGCCGTCCATGGTGCCGGTCATTGCGGCGACCCTGGAAAAGGCACGCCGGCCTTCGGTAATCTGGCTGTCCTTCCAGGAATGCACCGGTTGCACCGAATCGATCACCCGCAGCGATTCATCGACACTCGAAGACCTGATCTTCAATGTCATATCGCTGGACTACCACCATACGCTGCAGGCCTGCGCCGGACATTTTGCCGAACACATCCGCGAAGAAGTCATCGAGAAGAACGCGGGCCGGTACATCCTGATCGTAGACGGTTCCATACCGGTCAGGGACGGCGGCGTGTACTCCACCATCGCCGGCATGAGCAACGAACAGATCCTGAAGGAGACCGCGGCGCAAGCCGCCGCCATCGTTGCTGTCGGCACCTGTTCGGCTTATGGCGGTATTCCAAAAGCGGACCCCAACCCTACCGGCGCGGTATCGGTATCGGACCTGATCAAGGACAAACCCGTTGTCAATGTACCGGGCTGCCCGCCGATCCCCAACGTCATTACCGGGGTGCTGGTGCAGTTCCTGACCTTCGGCCTGCCCGAACTCGATCACCTCGGCCGCCCCAAAGCCTTTTACGGCCAGAGTATCCACGACCGCTGCTACCGCCGGCCGTTTTATGACAAGGGCCTGTTTGCAGACACGTTTGACGACGAGGGCGCGAGAAAAGGCTGGTGTCTGTACAAACT
>JBHHXO010000350.1:0-2154 GCA_046757125.1 Thiogranum sp. | reverse complement strand
CCAATGGCCCCACCAACCCGGAAGGGGATCAGATATTGCAGGACAGAGGAATAGCGTTGCTGCCCGATATCCTCTGCAACGCCGGCGGTGTGATCGTCAGCTATTTCGAGTGGCTGCAAAACAAGCGCAGCGAGTTCTGGGATCTGGACGAAGTGGATACCAAGTTGTATAAGACGATGAAACGCTCTTACGGCCGTATCAAGGACAAAGTCGAAAAATATGACACGGACTGGCGCACGGCCGCCTACATCGTGGCCTTATCCCGTCTGGAAACCGCTTACAAAGAGCGTGGAATATTCCCTTAGCCACGCCTGATGTGGCCAGAATTCCCGACGGGGGTGTGCGTCATTTCTGTTGACGATACTTAGTCCAACGCCAAGATTCCTTGGTAGGCCAAAGGTTTCGTCGCCAGGGATGATCTTTAGGGTCACGCTTGGGTTTCTTTTGAGCCGGAGTCCGTTCCTCGGAGGCCGCTGGGTCGGGTAAGCGTCCTGCAGCTTGGAGAGCAGAAAAGGTGAGGGTTGCGGAGGGAGTAGGCTGTCTGGCGAGGGCGAGTTGACACCTTTTCTGCCGTTGCTGTTGTAGCTGGAAGGAAACAATATCGTCCCAACCCTCGTTCCAGCGGTCACTGCAGAGCAAGTCACGCAGGGCCAAGAGAGGGTCCACATGTTGGGGCGCCCAGCGCATGCCCGCCTGCTTAAATCGACGTTGGACGACATGCTTTTGGGCGCTCTCAACAGAACCGGAACCAATGGGGTAACCACGCCGCCGGAAGTAGGGATAATCGATCATTTCGAGCCGTCGTTGGAGATAGAATTGGGCATGGTGAAGCACGTCCGCCTGTTCATCCCGCTTGGCTTTGGGTTTGAGCAAGCTCAGTTCTGCCAGGGTCCTTTGCGGTGGTTGGTGTTTCAGTTGATGGCTACACCGTTCAAACCAACTCTTGAATGCGTCGCTGCCTTCACCCCAGATGGCCTTGCCCGCCTCAGCTACGTAACCTAAGGCATGGGCAAAGTCGAGGATGCGCACCGCCTCGGGACAGTGATAGTTGATGAAGCTCTGGAGCCATTCGGCACCATCATTGACTGCCACCACTGTGCCTGCTTTATCGAAACCGCGGCGCGCCAACTCAGGCAAGGCAAAGGTTTCAAACTCCCGTGCCCGATAACTGCGCGTAAAATAGCTCAGATTGTGCGTCTTGACTTCTTCTGACACACCTGACGCTGAATTCACTCTTTCAAACTCACCTACGGCCAACCCTTTGACTTCGCGCCACTCGCCGCTGGTCAAGTGGATGAAGCTGCCATCGGCGCTGATCAGTAGGTTCGCCGGTCCTGCTCTCCCGTCCAAGCCTTCCTTCTCTAGCCGAGCTGCCTCCTGGCACACTATTGCCTCTGCTGCTCGTCCGCTACGGTAGGTGGCTCGCCGACATGTCGCTTCTCCTACCGCCGTTTGGTGGCTGAACCCTACTTCCTCAACCGCTTCCCGAAACGGCAGCTTGCTCCCTAAGCGCGTTAACGTTGCCTGCAGGCGAGGCGTGTAGCGCCCAGGTAGCAATCCCAACTCTTCATCCAGAGGGGAAAAAACTCAGCTTACAATGCCGACAATACCCCTTACTCCTTTTCAGCTCCACCCCCTGTTCGTGGTCCGTCGTCAGCTTCCGTTTCTGCCGACCGTTGGCCACTAGCGGTCGACCACATTGGGGGCATTGGGGTCGTTCCTCCTTGGCCATCGACCGAAAATCGGCTGTCCCACTGGCCATCGCCAGGTCTTGTATCATTTGCGCCCGCATCCTGGCCAGTTCGCCGTCGACTGTATTTTCGATATCTGTTAGGGTCGCTTTCTTGTGCTGTCGACGCCAGCTTAGCACTTCCTGACTCGCTTCCTCGTACAGCTCATCCCATTTCTTCCGTTCACTCATTTTCACTGACCTCCTTTTTCGACCCCTCTATTCTCCCCCATCAATAAAAGTGACGCACACCCGAAAACCGTCGCAGTCGTCGCTACAGAATTTCTAATTTATGAAGACCGCCATGCGTTATGTCAAATAATCCAGGAGTCGATAATAGAGCGTGGCCGCCGGAATGAACCACGGCTGGTTACGATAAAGGAACATGCCTTGATGCGGTATCCGGGCGAATGGGCTGCTGGTTT
>JBHHXO010000349.1:0-2176 GCA_046757125.1 Thiogranum sp. | reverse complement strand
GCGTCCTTTTCGATAAAGGTGTCCGAAGCCGGCACATAGGCCTCGGGCTGATAATAATCGTAGTAGGAAACAAAATATTGCACCGAGTTATGCGGGAAAAATTCTTTCATTTCTCCGTAAAGCTGTGCCGCCAGGGTTTTATTGTGCGCCATGACGATTGCCGGGCGCTCCAGTTGCTGGATGACATTGGCGACGGTAAAGGTTTTCCCCGACCCGGTCACACCCAACAAAGTCTGATGCATCAAGCCGTCTTTTATACCTTCGACGAGTTGCACGATCGCTTCGGGCTGGTCCCCGGTAGGCTTGTAATCCGTCATCAGTTGGAAATTTTTACTCATTGAAAATCAGGACAGCCCCGCCAGCTGGGGTTACAAATGATTGTAGCCGGCATCTTCTAATAATTATTGCTAGTTTTACGAGTTTGAGACATGGATGGGGGCTTTTGGCCAGGACCGTATGCCGCAGGGATGCGGCGTCCGGGCCACCATGGAAGGTTTCACGGCGTGTCCTGGACGAAAGCCCCCATCCATGTCTCTTGAAGTTAACAGGAAAGCATTGATTGAAAATAATAATTTTGATCATCTCCGCAAGCGCTTTACATGCCGCTCTCGTATTGTATATTCTTGACTCTCACGAACCCCAGAACCGACAGGAAGCCTTAGTGTTTAACGATCTCTCCGAACGCGTTTGCGCGATAAAACCATCCCCCACTTTAGCAGTTTCAAATTTGGCTAGCCAGCTTCGCGCACAAGGCCGCGATATTATCGGCCTGGGCACCGGCGAACCGGACTTCGATACGCCTCAGCATATCAAGGATACCGCGATCGAAGCGATCGAACGTGGTGAAACCAAATATACCGCCGTGGATGGGACCGTCGAATTGAAACAGGCCATCATCGACAAGTTCGTACGCGACAATGGTCTGATTTATCGACCCGACCAGATTCTGGTCTCCGGTGGCGGCAAGCAAAGTTTTTACAACCTGTGTCAGGCGGTCATCAATGCGGGCGATGAAGTCCTCATACCATCGCCTTACTGGGTATCTTATCCCGATATGGTGCTATTGGCCGAAGGCATACCGGTGATTATTGAAACCCGTATCGACACCGGCTTCAAAGTCTCACCCGAATTGTTAGCGGCCTCGATTACACCAAAGACCCGAATGCTGGTTTTGAACAGCCCGTCGAATCCCAGCGGTGTTGCTTATTCGAATGCAGATCTGGCCGCTATTGGCGAAGTGCTGTTACAACACCCCGATATTCTGATCGTCACCGACGACATGTACGAACACATCATCTGGGGCGACAATGAATTCAGCAATATTGTTAACGCCTGCGATGTACTTTATTCCCGCTGTATGGTGCTAAATGGCGTGTCCAAGGCATATGCGATGACCGGATGGCGTATCGGATACGCCGCCGGGCCGACAGATATCGTCAAGGCGATGAAAAAGATTCAATCGCAAAGCACTTCCAATCCCTGTTCGGTTTCGCAGGGGGCCTCGGTCGCGGCGCTCAATGGCGACCACGCCTGTGTACGCGAAATGGTCACCCAATTTAAACAACGGCACGACTACGTGGTAGCGTCGCTGAATGCGACCCCGCACATTCGCTGCCTCGAATCGGATGGTACCTTTTACAGCTTTCCCTGCATTCAGGACTTTATCGACAGCCGGGACGATATCGAAACAGACGTGGATGTGGCCAACCTGTTACTCGACAAGGTTGGCGTTGCGCTAGTGCCGGGATCGGCATTTGGCGCCGAAGGTTACATGCGAATATCCTTCGCAACCAGCATGCAAAACCTGGAAAATGCAATGGCGCGAATCCGGCAGGTTTTTGAGATCCATTAGGCAAATTTGGTTGCCGTATTTTTTAGGATCATTTAGTATACCCAACCTCAATTCCCCGGTAGCTCAGTTGGTAGAGCAATTGACTGTTAATCAATGGGTCCCTGGTTCGAGCCCGGGCCGGGGAGCCATTTCTTCAATCGAATATCCTGATTAACGCTCTTCGGTAATCGCTAATGAGCAGCATCTTCTGGTCAAACATTTTCCAGTCTTCGAGCGAGGAGTTACAGACCATTACGCGTTTGTGGCGGAATACGCCCTTATTCGATGACATCCCCGCCAGGCAAATCGAATTTTTATGCCGCAAGATGCATGTCAGAAACTATC
>JBHHXO010000348.1:0-2192 GCA_046757125.1 Thiogranum sp. | reverse complement strand
CCGCCTGGAAGATGAGGGCAAAACCACCATGGCAGTCAGCCGGAACGGCGAAGTCTTGGGCGTGCTGGCCCTGGCCGACACGCCTCGCCCCGGCGTGAACGAGACCCTGCAAAAACTGCTTGATTTGGGCGTCAAGAAGCTGGTTATGCTGACCGGCGATAACAACGACGTGGCTCAAAAAATAGCCCGGCAAGTTGGTGTAACCGACGTGCGGGCCGACCTGCTGCCGGAGCAGAAGCTGGAAGCTATCAAACAGTTGCAGCAGGAGCATGGCGACATCGCCATGACCGGCGATGGTGTAAACGACGCGCCCGCGCTGGCCACAGCCACCGTCGGCATTGCCATGGGCGGCGCGGGTACGGCCGTCGCCCTGGAAACCGCAGACGTGGCCTTGATGACCGACGACCTGAGCAAACTACCCTTCGCCGTTGGCCTCAGCCGGGCCAGCCGGGCCATCATTAAGCAAAACCTGGCAATTTCCCTGGGCGTGATTGGCCTGTTGATTGTGACCTCGGTGCTCGGCGTGGTAGCCTTAAGCGGCGCGGTGGTGTTGCACGAAGGCAGCAGCATTGTAGTCGTGCTAAACGCCTTGCGCCTGTTAAAATATAGCAAAACATAATCTTTTTGTGTCAGGCGTAAAATGTTGTTGAAAATCTTCTTGATAATTTATCTCATTCTATTCTTTGGGATTGCTTTCTTTTGGCGCTCCTACAAAACCTGGCAAGCAACCGGCGTTAACCCCTATCGTCTGGCCAGCGAGGGATATCAGCAAGATAATATTCATGGCCTGATGAGCCGGTTATTGCGCCTTATTTCTGCCGGAACGGTTGGCGTTGTTCTCATCTACGCCGTTGCCGGCGACGTGTACAGTTATTTAGGTCCCATTGTCTGGCTGCAAACGTCGCCAATTACGGTAATTGGGCTGGTGATGCTGTTGGTTTCGCTGCTTTGGGTGATGGTCGCCCAATCGCAAATGGGCAACTCATGGCGTATCGGCATTGATAGCGAAAGCAAAACGGCGTTGGTAATGCGAGGTGTTTTTGGCCTCTCCCGTAACCCGATTTTCCTGGGGATGCGGGTTAACCTGGCCGGTCTATTTTTGGTGTTGCCCAACGCATTTACATTTGCGTTGTGGGTACTGGGGGATGTCATCATCCGGGCGCAGGTTTATCTGGAAGAGGAATACCTGTTGCAAAGTCACGGACAGGTTTACGAACAGTACCGTCAGCGGGTCAGGCGCTGGCTGTAAAAGAGGGAACTCTATGAGGCAAACAAGTTGGTATGTGAATCTGGCGTGCTTGCGGGCATGGATAACCGAGTTTATGTTCGGTGTAGCGATGTCGTGGGTGATGCCTCCCCACACCCTGAAACGACAGGCCGAACAGGAACGCATCTTTATTCTGATGACCGCCGGTGACTTGATGGGTATCTCGCTCTCGCCGCCACCCAATGGCCTGCGCCTGCTTCCTTTCTTGATGCCCCAGATTATCTATTGGCGGCGTAGGCTGGCGCTTTGGAACGATGAGTTGGAGGGAGCAGACCTGAAACATTTGGGACACTGAGATAAGAACCAGCCTTATAGCGTTCAGCTTTTGTTCATCTTCTTGTGTCACAATTCTCTTAATAATGTGAATTGCGGTTATTGTCATCACTTATGCAGAAATCTAATCACCAAGAAGTTTAAATACGATACTTTACAAACCCCACACACTCGATCTACAAACCAAACGAGGGCTGCAAACAAGCTCGAGATTTGGCTTTGGGTTATCAGGCCAGGTTTGGCTTCACTGGCCGTTATCTTTCTTAATATTAACCCACGGTGATTAACCGAACACTATCACGAAGGACTACAGATAGGGTGCATCCTCTCAGAGGCTATAGTATTGGATATTTGGCAAGCAAGGGTGGTAAAAGGATATGGCCTGGAAACGCTTGCTCATTCCCTCTGCGTTGATATAATGGGCAGGTTAAAGTTTTATTCCCGGATATAATTGTGAAAGCAAATATCGCTTCGATAAGCGCATTCCAACGCATTACAACTTTTCTTCTGCTGATCATGTTGGGCGGAAACTTTCTTCTCCCGGTTTCTTGGGGTAAACAATTCGACTCGTTTTGGCATGCCCACATCATCCTGGGACCGATATTCCCGGGCTGGGAAAATCATCATGGTGAAGCGACACCCCCTCTGAAGG
>JBHHXO010000347.1:0-2205 GCA_046757125.1 Thiogranum sp. | reverse complement strand
GGAGGTATCGCCTGCCTATGGGGTCTGGATTTACGACATGACCAATGACACGGAAAAAGTGGTGATAACGGCCGAGCAGGGTATGGTATTGACCGATATTGTCGCATTGCAATCCAGAAGTTTGCCCAATGTTATCTTCGACAAGGGACCGGGAGAACTCGACTCCGTCTGGAAAAGTGAAGCCGTTGGCGTTATCAACATAAAAAGCGTTTACGATTTCGGAGATACGAGTTTCAATGGTTGCTTTTTGACCGCCTGTACGCCCGCGACAGGTATTAATAGTGTTGCTGATTTGGGCGATCCAGCCAATGCAACTGCCGATCAGCGCCCTGCGCGTTTTGTTCGTTTTGTCAAGGCTGCAGCCCAGCCGGACAGTAATGACCCCGTGCTGGTCAATCCCCCGGACCTGTCACCTTCGGCATTTGGGCCACTGAGAAACCTGGGCATGCGCGAGATTGTTGGCTACGCCGCAGTCGAGCCGGATGGGTCGGTGAAGGTAAAAGTCCCTGCCAATGTACCGCTTGCAATCGATGTCCTGGATGAATTCGGCAGGCGCATCGGACCGAGTCATGAAAACTGGTTTCAGGTGCGTCCCGGTGACATTACAACCTGCACCGGTTGCCATTCCAATAATATAAATAGTAATTTTATCCATCACCGATCGGACGCCAAGGCGCCTTCTATAAACCCTGGATTGCCCGCAGGTCTGGTGTTCGCCAATACCCAGATACCTGGCACGGTGGATGCCTACTGGGGGAATTTTGGTGAAACCATGGCGGAAATTCGATTCGATCGGGCCGGTGTGACTGTGCCTCCTTCGCCCGAACCACAATTAAGCAGCGATATCGCTTACCTCGATGTCTGGACCGATCCGGCTGTACGTCCGCTGGATGCAAGCGTTTCTTACCGCTATGCCAACCTGGATCCGTCGATACCATCTCCGGCGACTTCGGCCTGTGCACCGTGGAATTTCAAGTGTCGCATCGTGATTAACTACCAGCAACATATTGATCCGATGTGGAATATCGACCGGGGGGCGAATACCTGTACCGCCTGCCATACCATCGACAACATGGGCGCCGCCCGGGTCGCTGACGGTCAACTCGACCTGACCGGTGGACCATCGGATTTGAATGCAGAGCATTTAAAATCTTATGAGGAACTGTTATTTGCCGATCAGGGAGAAAAGATTGAGGGCGGCGCCCTGGTTAATATTCAGATACCTCAACAACTTTTCAATATTGACGGGACCCCGGTCCTGGACGCAATGGGCAATCCGGTATTTATCATGGTCGATGACCCGGCCGCTGCGGTTAGTCCTTCGATGTCCGCAAATGGTGCTCGATTTAGCTATTTCATCGAGAAAATGACCGAAACCGAACTTGAAGCAATCAGAACCCTGTCGACAGCCGCGAGCGATACAAATTATGTCGATCATACCGGCTTCCTGACCGACGATGAATTACGCCTGATTTCAGAGTGGCTGGATATCGGTGCGCAGTATTTTAATAATCCGTTTGATCCTGCCGCGCCTCAAAACTAATTGAGCAATAGTATTTGACCGATGTCTTCATGATGCAGTGTGCTATGCACATCGATATACTCCGATTCCATCAAGACTATTCAGGATCAGGAGCTTGAAACCTACTAGAGGAATGATTTTGCCGGGATTATTGGTATTGCTGATTTTGGTGTTTAAACTTGCCCGGGCCGAGGATGTTCCCGTCGCGCAGGTGACCGTTGCCGATCCCTTTGTCGAATTACATACAGGGCCGGGCACAGGATATCCGATCTTCCATATCGTTGATCGAGGAAGCCATATCTCGATCATCAAACAACGGACTAACTGGATTAAAATTCGCGCGCTTAACGGTGAAACCGGTTGGGTCAGTCGCGACCAGATGCAACAAACCTTATTGCCCAGCGGGGAAAAGTTAACTATCGCAGAGGCGAATCAAAGTGATTTTAGCGCACGCCAATGGATACTGGGCGCCACGGGCGGTGAATTCGAAAATGCGCCGATAATATCGATATTTACCGCCTATTCGTTCACCGACAATCTGGCGGCTGAATTATCCTATGGCCAATCGGTAGGCAATGTTTCGAGCAGCACCCTGTTAAAAGCGAACCTGCTGATACAACCTTTTCCCGAAGTGTCCTATTCGCCTTTTTTTACCCTGGGCGTCGGTAATATAAAGGTAAAGC
>JBHHXO010000346.1:0-2208 GCA_046757125.1 Thiogranum sp. | reverse complement strand
CAAGCACTAGGGTTGTAAAGATAAATGTGCATTTTTGTTTCATTGTAGTGCCCTCCTCAGCCCTATTATTGGGAAACCCCAATCGAAGTATAGTTTACAAATAGCGTTCACCCCCGTTTGATAACAATTCATGGCTGGAAAGGTGCAGCTTCCGGCGTTCGCCGCAGGTTCCGCGTCGCCGGCAACAATGTCGCGTGACAGTATTCGGCTTCGCCGCTATGCTGAATGAGAATGCCAGGCTATTGCTGAATCAGCCGCGCCGGCAAGCATACAGATGGAGATCCGCCCTTATGAGTACATCCCGTTGTTTTCTCGTTGTTCTGTTTTATCTGCTTGCGACAACCGCGGCCGCGCAGGATCTGCGTCTGCCCACAGAGCGCAAGAGCAACGCGGCAACGCCGGCAGAGCTGCTCGGCACCAACGAGGACGGTATCGGTTTGAGACCCGGCAGCACCGTACCTGACTTCACCACGAGCAGCCTGGGCGGGCGACCGGTTACGTGGCAATCGCTGTTGCAGCGGGCGCCGTTGCTGATCGTCTTTTATCGCGGCGGCTGGTGTCCTTATTGCAACGCCCAGATCCACGCACTGAGCCAGGCCGCGGCCGCATTCCGGCAACGTGGGATGACACCGGTGTTGATCAGCGTTGACAAAGTCGATGGCGCCGCACTGGTGAAACGCAGCTATGAGATCCCTTATCCCGTGTTGAGTGACCCGGGGCTTGCCGCGCATAAGGCTTTTCAGGTCGTACGCGATGTGGATAAGAAATACCAAGCCTACAAAGAGTATGGCGTTGATCTCGAGCAATGGTCCGGTAGGAAGCATCACAAGATCGCTTACGCTTCAGTTTTTGTCGTCGACCGCCGGGGTGTGGTACGTTGGGCCCATGCCAGTTCCGAATTCAAGACACGGCCCAGCAACGCCCAACTGCTTGCGGTGATCGACGGGCTCGGCGACATGCGATAGCGGAAACGGTGATCTATTGCGGCTTCAATGTAGAACTGTGGTAAAGATCCGTTGCTCAATGCTCCCTTGCCAGTTTCTCGATTATCACGATATACGTCGTTTCAGCTCCGCCCGGGACATGGCTGATAACCACGGCTTCCTGGTCACGCCGGGCAATGAGAAACTGCGTGCTTGCTTCCGCCAGTTGCCAGCCTTTATCCTGCAGCAATGCACGATAGCTGGCAATAACCTGCCCGGATGGGATGGAAAAAGTCACCATCCAGATGAGCTTGTCCTTTAGATTAGCTCTCGTGCTTTCGCTGACCGGCATTGTGACAATGGGCATCGCCCAAGGTACACGGGCAATAACAGAATTGAGTTTCCTGGCGACCTTGTTGGAAGCATCCATAACGGCCAAAAGGTTATTGCTGTTAAGCGGCTGAACATCCATGACTCCAGCAGGCAGGCCTACCCGGTCTTTCAATACCTCGCCGGCCTCCTTCCTCAGGTTATCAACCTGGTCAAAGGTGAACCACCACAACAACCCAGGACTTGCAATGATTAGAAAAACAGCCAGCAGGTAGCCTTTGCTATATGATTTGGGATCAGAATATAAAACGGGCATGTCCCTTTCCTTGTCGATATTGCCGGTGGCCCGACCATTATGCCGCTCGTATTTGGTCCGTCGCAACGGCTGTCAGTTGACCGGTGGACCCCGGCAATTGGACAGGGATGAGTAGAGTTCAGGTTCCTTCCGCGAAGCGGGTCAAAAACAAAGGATGAGGATCAGGAGATGCGACGACAGCGGCGCAATCCAGGCGGGCTGTGGAGACCGGTTTTTTGCGACCCACTCGTACGGGAAGGAAACACCCGGGCCCTGTTTGAAACCCCGGGTCCAGTGCCTGGGCATAAGGGTGCATTATTGATCTGTTATCACGTTATGAACACCGCATGAGCAAACTGCAGATCACCAAAATGTAATTTAGGAATGAATCCGGAAAAACAGATCACCCGCCGGGATTTTATCAACGGTGTGCTGGCCGGTTCCGGTGCCAGCCTGCTGGCACGCAGCGGCGCGGTGTGGCCGGCAACGTCCCCCTTCTCCGAACCGGCCCCGGGCTGGTATGGCTACGGTGGTATCGGTGACTACGCGTCATCCCACGGCAATACGCCGGAAGTCGTGGCCCGTGCCCACGAGTTGCGCGACGGCAGGTTTGCGCGCACGACCGCTGCCATCGATACCGGTGAGGTCTTTGATATGGTC
>JBHHXO010000345.1:0-2214 GCA_046757125.1 Thiogranum sp. | reverse complement strand
GACCTGTTCGCCGACCGCACCAGTTGCCACCGCTGGTGGCCCAACCAGTTCCGGCCGTTGTTGTCGTCCCTGGCCTATATCCTGCTGGAGGCCATCCGCTGCCTGGCCTTGAAGGGCACGGAACTGGCTCACGCCTACGTCGGCACGTTGCGCCGGAAACTGCTCAAGATCGGCGCGGTGATCTTGAGCAACACCCGCCGTATCCGCTTCCTGCTATCCAGTGCCTGTCCCTACCAGCAACTGTTCTTCCACGCCGCCGCCAAGCTCGCGCCAGGGTAGTCCAGCCCCCTTCATTGCTTTATCGCTACCGCGTTGAAAGACACGCGGCGGTCACCTATGTCTTCGCGGTCCGGAAAGGCCCTGTTCAGCCGCTATTGGCGCTCGTAGCTCAGGAAAAATCTCTCTCGAACGCCCAGAATCTCGTTCGCCGTATCACCTCAACAGCGGAAAACCAGAATCGATCCCAAAAATGACAGGATCAGGAACCCTCATGCAATATGCGGGCTAACCCGCATATTGCACCAATAAGAAAGGCAAAACCTCTATAGTACGATATAATTCAGTTAGTTACGCTGAAATCGAAGAGGTTTTGCCTGTGACAAACTGTACCCAACAATCCTTTACATTTCCAGCCTGTAAACGGCGCGCCGTCGAGGCCAATTTCCAAGGTGGCGACATCACCTCCGATGGCGGTGTGTTGTTGCTACGCCAGGCCGATCGGCAGCTGGGACTGACCGAAGCGGTGGCCCGTGCGTTGGACGATCCACGGCGTCGTGCCAGCTGCGTGCATGATGGTCTGAGCCTGTTGCAGCAGCGGGTCTATGGTTTGGCGCTGGGTTATGAAGATCTCAACGACCACGAGGCGCTGCGCAAGGACTTGGCGATACAAACGGCGGTCGGGCGCACCGAGGTACTGGCCAGCAGTTCGACCCTGTGCCGTTGGGAGAATCGGGCAGACCGGGAAGCGGCCTGGCGGATTCACGAGGTCATGATCGAGCGGTTCATTGCCTCATTCAAACGGCCGCCCAGGAAGCTGGTACTGGACTTCGATGCCACCGATGACGCGGTGCATGGCAAGCAGGAAGGCCGGTTCTTTCACGGTTATTACGACCACTACTGTTTCCTGCCGCTGTATGTCTTTTGCCGGGACCAGCTTCTGGTCAGCTACCTGCGCCCCAGCAAGATCGACGGTGCCAGGCATGCCTGGGCGATCCTGGCGCTGTTGGTCAACCGGCTGCGGAAGCAATGGCCGAAGGTGCGGATCATCTTCCGCGGCGACTCGGGTTTCTGCCGCTGGCGGATGCTGTCATGGTGTGAGCGCAACGATGTGGGCTACATCGTCGGCATCGCCCAGAACAAGCGCCTGAACGCGCTCACGGGCCAGCTCCAGCGTGACGCCGAAGCGTGTTTTGTCGCAACGGGAACCAAAGTACGCTGGTTTGTGGATCTCCGTTACGGGGCGCGCAGCTGGAATCGGACGCGGCGGGTCATCGCCAAGATCGAGCATACCGACAAGGGCGGCAACCCGCGCTATGTGGTAACCAATCTGGAAGGCGAGGGCCAGGCGCTGTACGAGAAACTCTATTGCGCGCGCGGTGAGATGGAGAACCGCATCAAGGAACAACAGCTCGACCTGTTCGCCGACCGCACCAGTTGCCACCGCTGGTGGCCCAACCAGTTCCGGCTGTTGTTGTCGTCCCTGGCCTATATCCTGCTGGAGGCCATCCGTCGCCTGGCATTGAAGGGAACCGAGCTTGCCCATGCCTATGTCGGCACCCTACGCTTGAAGTTACTGAAGATCGGTGCCGTGATCCTGCGCAACACGCGGCGTATCCGCTTCCTGTTATCCAGTGCTTGTCCCTACCAGGATTTGTTCTTCCGCGTCGCCGCCAAACTCGTACCGGGATAACTCAACGCAATCCTTCAGGGCTACTGATACCGCGTTGAAAAGCACGTGGCAGTTGCCCATCCCCATTCCACGCTAAAAGGTGTCGTTGAACCGTTGTTGCTGCGCGAAAAACCGGGAAAACCTCAGTCGAGCACCCAAAACCTTGATCAACTGTGCTCCTCAGCATCCTCATCCCCGTATCGTCCTGAATATGGCGCCATCAGCAGTGCTCGTGCAATATGCAGGCTAGCAGCACCTTTTGTCGCATTTATCCCGCTGTATTTTCTGCCCTGGAATGTCATTTATCCCTCCATCGTCGCCATGGC
>JBHHXO010000344.1:0-2221 GCA_046757125.1 Thiogranum sp. | reverse complement strand
GCAGGCGCACGCTGATTGGAGGCGCGGCCCGGCGGACCAGCCGGGCGGGATCGGTTATGACCCTGGGTTGTTTCTGTGCATTCAATTGCGGAGACGTGTATTTGAGCTTCTTCATCCCGGCGACAGCGCTTTTCATGTCGTCGATGGAACGGATATTATGCCTGCTCAGTGCCATTCCCGCCTGAACAAGCAGCACGACAATAACGAAGGCTGCGGTGATGAGCGAGAATTTCGATACCTGGAAAACGGCAAAAAAGAAAATCATGGCAGCTACGCCGAGCGCTAAGAAGATGCCGCCGACGACCATCATCCCCGCATCTTTAAGACGTGCATCGCCGGCATCGCGTGCGGCGAGAAGGATGGGTACCTCATCGCCTATCCGGTAGCTGACGACACTACTGGCCAGACGGCCGGAAAACCGGTGGGTTTCACCACTGTACTGATATTCAATCACGGGGGCATAAACTTCCCGGGCGCCCGCATTACGCGCCTTCGACTGCCGGACTTCATAGCCGATTACCCGGCCTGCGGCTTCCCGGGCGGTCTTTCGAAACCGGTACCCGTCCCAGACCAAAAAACCCCCCAGCGATGCAAAGGCCAGACCGACAATGAATATAATGATTTCCATATCCCTGCCCGGATGTTTTATGCCTTGCCGCGCCGCGGAGCGACGTGGATGGGCCGCCCGTGTACCGCGAGCGCTGCCTCGTGGACACTTTCCGACAGGGCCGGGTGGGCAAACATGGTCAGCGCAAGGTCTTCGGCGCTGCCGCCGAGCTGCATGGCGATAACGGCCTCGGCAATCAGTTCCGAGCACTGGGGGCCGATCATATGCGCACCCAGGATACGGTCCGTTTTCGCATCGGCCAGCAGCTTGATAAAACCGCCGGTATCGCCCAGCGCCCGCGCCCTGCCGGAAGCGGCAAAGGGGAAAACACCACTCCGGTAGTCCGCGCCACTGGCACGCAGGGCCTGTTCGGTTTCGCCCGCCCAGGCGATTTCCGGTTGCGTGTAGATCACGGCCGGAACGGTGTCATAGTTCACATGCGCCACGTGGCCGGCAATCAGTTCCGCCACCATGACACCCTCCTCCGAACCCTTGTGCGCCAGCATGGGACCGCGCACGGCGTCACCTATGGCGTACACTCCCGGGAGATTGGTAAGACATTGTTCGTCGACATGGATGAACCCCCACTCGTCGAGCAACAGCCTGGCCTCGTCAGCCGCCAGTCCATGCGTGTTGGCGCGCCTGCCCACCGCGACGATCAGCTTGTCGAACTGCGCCTTGTGTTCACCGTCGCCATTCTGGTAGCTGAGCTCGATTTTTTTACCCGTTACCTTGCAGGCCGTCACCCGGCTGCCAAGCTGTATATCCAGGCCCTGCCTGGTGAAAGCCCGCTGTGCTTCCTTCGCCACCTGTTCGTCCGCCATGGACAGGAAGGTATCCTGCGCCTCCAGCAGCGTAACCTTGTCCGCTCCCAGGCGCTGCCATACACTGCCCAGCTCCAGGCCGATGACGCCGGCACCGATTATGCCAAGCCGTTTCGGCACCTCGCGGAACTCCAGCGCGCCGGTCGAATCGACGACCATATCCCCCTGCAGCGGAACACTGTCGAGCTGTACCGGCGAAGAACCGGGGGCGAGAATGACATGCGCGGCAGACAGGTCACGCGCGGCTTTCTTCCCGGCCTGTTTGACCGTTACCCGCTTGCCGGCCTGCAGTTGTGCACGACCCTGAACCCAGCTAATGCCATTGGCCTTGAAGAGTTGTTCGATACCGCGGGTGAGATCCTGCACAACCCCTTCCTTGCGCGCCAGCATGGTCGCCAGGTCCAGCTTGACGCCACTCAGCTTTACGCCGTGATCGGCGAACTCGTGCTGTGCCTGGACGAAGCGTTCCGACGATTCGAGCAGGGACTTGGAAGGGATACAACCCACGTTCAGGCAGGTACCGCCCAGCGCCGGTTTGCCGGCCGCGTTGATCCACTGGTCGACACAGGCCGTGTTCAGGCCCAGCTGGGCACAACGAATCGCCGCCACATAGCCGGCCGGCCCGCCACCGATTACCACCACATCAAACTGATCCGCCATATCGCCTCACACCCCCAGCAGCAAACGCGCCGGGTCCTCAAGTACATCCTTGACCGCCACCAGGAACTGGACCGCGCCCTGCCCGTCCACCAGACGGTGATCGTAGGACAGCGCAATCTTCATCATGGGC
>JBHHXO010000343.1:0-2230 GCA_046757125.1 Thiogranum sp. | reverse complement strand
GCACCGGCACCTGCCGGAAATCCGTCAGGGACTGGAGCAGGTTACCGGCTGTTCCGTCGGGCTGACCTTCGTGCCGCATCTCACGCCCATGATTCGCGGTATTCATGCCACGCTGTATGCGCGGCCGGAGTCTGCTGGCGTGGACCTGCAGGCGGTGTTTGAAAAACGTTATCGGCAGGAACCCTTCGTGGACGTGCTGCCCGCCGGATCACACCCGGAAACCCGCACTGTCAAAGGGGCCAACCACTGTCGCATTGCAGTACACCGGGCGCCGGACACGGATAGCGTCGTGGTGTTGTCGGTTATCGATAACCTGGTCAAGGGGGCGGCCGGTCAGGCGCTTCAGAACATGAATATCATGTCCGGGTTCGACGAGTGCGCCGGCTTGCAGTCCATCGCTTTGATCCCCTGACAGCGGCACGATAGTTGCCTTGATATCTTACTGAAACGATGGCGTCCGGTAACCGAAAAATCCTGGTGTACCAGCCGGCTTACGCGTGGCTGATTGTTGCGGTGGTGCTGGTTTTTCTGGCCACAGCGGCGTACCTGTTGTTTGAGTCCGGGATCCGTTATTCGGGTGAGCGCGTGCAACAGTTGACGCAGCAACTGAATGGTGTGGAGGACAGCTACGACGCGCTGCAGCAGGTCAATAACGAGTTGCGCGAGCAGATCGCGGTACTCAGGCGTTCCAGCGAGATCGACAGGCGCGCCACGCGCGAGGTGCGCAACGAGTACGCGGGGTTGCGCGAACAGGTCGTGGAACTGCGCAAGCAACTGGCATTCTACCAGGGCATTGTTTCACCGGGAGACGCCAGGCCGGGATTGAGGATACAGCGCTTTCACCTGGAGCCTGCGGAGGAAGAAGGAAGCTTTTTCTACAGCCTGACCCTGACCCAGGTGAAACGCAACGAGCGATATGTGCGCGGTGTCGTGGAAATGGAAATCGAAGGGGCGGAGGATGGTGAACCGGGACTGCTGAAATTCAGCAATCTGGCTGCAGGCAACAGCAAGGCGTTGAATTTCAAGTTCCGGTATTTCCAGAATTTCGAGGGTGAAATCCGGATTCCTGCGCAGTTCGAGCCGCAAAAAGTGCGTATTTTGCTGAAACCCAGGGGCAAGGGTCAGCCGCCGGCTATAGAGAAAACAATGGATTGGCCGATCTGAAGAGGTGGGTCGTTGATTTACCAGGAGACAGACCATGTTTGGAGTTGGCAGAAAATCCGGTTGTGCCGGGATAGATACCGTCATAGGCGCGCAAACCCGCCTGGAAGGCGACATACACTTCAGCGGCGGGCTGCACGTTGACGGCACCATAAAGGGGAATCTGGTAGCCGAGCCCGGCACCGAAGCGGTGCTTACGGTCAGTGAGCAGGGGCGGATCGAAGGGGATGTGAGGGTGCCGAATCTGGTGCTGAACGGCGCCGTGCAGGGAGATGTGCATATCAGCGAGCGTGTGGAACTGGCCAGCCATGCCCGGGTCACGGGAAATGTTTATTACAACTTGATCGAAATGGCGATGGGCGCTGAAGTAAACGGCAACCTGGTGCACCAGGCAGAGCCGCAGCGGGTGTCGTCGCAGGCGGAGCGAAAAGTCGAGGTCATCGAAGGCGCGGAAACCGCCGGTATGTCGATAGCCAAGTAATACTTGACCAATTTAGTAGGGAAATGCCATACTGTTTGTGATCCTGATTGAATGCCAGTGGAGACGGACAGATGAGTGACAACAGCGCCGAACAGATGAGCCCGGGCGATGAACTGATGGTGGTTACCGATGCCGCGGTCAGCAAGGTCAGGGGCTTGATCGAAGAGGAAGGTAACCCGAACCTGATGCTGCGGGTTTTTGTCACGGGTGGTGGCTGTTCCGGTTTCCAGTACGGGTTTACCTTTGAGGATGCGGTCAATGACGGTGATACCGAAGTGGAAAAAGACGGTGTCAGGTTGCTGGTCGACCCCATGAGTTTTCAGTATCTGGTGGGCGCCGAGATCGACTACAAGGAAGACCTTGAAGGGTCGCGGTTCGTGATCAAGAATCCCAACGCAACAACTACCTGTGGGTGCGGTTCCTCGTTCTCGGCCTGAAATATCTCCGCACACATTAAAAAGGGGCGCGTCAGCGCCCCTTTTTGTATGGATTTCCACATAACCACCGGCAACTGTAAACCGTTATACTAGTGCTGCTCTATCAACATGATAATTACGGGTTCAGCGTCCCTGTGGTGTTTCGCAGTAA
>JBHHXO010000342.1:0-2251 GCA_046757125.1 Thiogranum sp. | reverse complement strand
TAATTTACCCTTTGCCCACACTCCGCCGTGATACGCGAGTGGTGAAGGAAGGCGCCTGCGGCGCGACTATATCTATTTTTTGGATAGGAAGAAAAAGAGGAAAACAACTACTTAAAACCATCCGCTGAGCAGGATTAATGAGTGGCCTTAACCAATCTCACGGGGCCATTCCTCCGAACTCCCTTCAGACTCATTTATGGATTGGAATACACTTCCATAAGAGGTTGGCTGGCAGGGTGATTTCGTTCTAACCAAATTCTAACGAACGCTCAACAGGTTACCTTCAATCATGGACATTCCCGCGTGGATGCGGTATAACACGCCCGCATCCTAATCACGCGAGAGAACCGTTTTGCGCCTGTCACAGCTCATTGTCCGTCCAGTCGAGGTTTCAGAAGAGAGTTGTTTCCAGCAACTCATGCAGTCCCACCATTACCTGGGGTCGCTGCCCAAGATCGGCAATACCGTATGGTACGTCGCCACCTGGAACGGTGAATGGGTCGCTCTGCTGAGTTTTTCCGCCGCTGCCCTGAAGTGTGGCGCTCGCGATCGCTGGGTCGGCTGGGATTTTCGTCATCAGTACGACCGGCTCAACCTGGGTGCCAACAATTCACGCTTTCTGATCCTACCTCATTGCCATTACAAAAACCTGGCATCCAAGGTGTTGTCCCTATGCCGGCGCAGGATCCAGGCCGACTGGCTGGAACGTTTTGGCTATCCCTTGCTGCTACTGGAGACCTTCGTCGATCCGACGCGCTTTGTCGGCACGATCTACCGGGCGGCCAACTGGCGGTATGTGGGCGATACTCTGGGTTACCAACGCATCCGGGGTGGTTACAGCCAGACCCGTCAGTCACCCAAGCGGGTTTTCGTGCAACCGCTGCAACGTCATGCCCGTGCCGTGCTCTCTCGTCACCTATTGCCAGAACGTTACCAAACAGGAGTACCGAGAATGAAACTGACCGCCGAGCAGATGCAATCCTTGCCCGAATTTTTCAACACGATCACCGATCCCCGTCGTCGTCAGGGCAGGCGTCACGCCCTCCCCACCGTGTTGGCCATCGCCACGGCGGCGGTGCTATGCGGCGCACGCGGCTATAAGGCTATCTCCGATTGGGCACAAGCCTTAAGACCCAGGGCGCGCGCCCGGTTCCGCTGTCGCTACCGCAATAGGAAATATTGGGTGCCCTCGGAGAGCATCCTGCGCGATGTGCTGATCCGGGTCAGTCCCGTGGAGATCGACCGAGCCTTGCAAGGCTGGAATGCGCTATACGGCGCACTCGATGAGAGCTTGGCCATCGATGGCAAAACGATGTGCAACGCCATGGATGAGCAGGGTCTTCAAACCCACGTCATGAGCGCCATTGGCCACCATAGCAATCAGTGCTACACCCAAAAAAAGTCGGTACTCTGCCCGTAGAGGGACGCGACGAGGAGAAACAAACCAACGAAATCAAGACCGCCATCCCGCTGCTCGATGCCATCGACATCCGGGGGAAAACCATCACCGCAGATGCCTTGCTAACCCAGCGCGAACTGGCCCGCTATCTGGTCGAAGACCGGTCTGCACACTACCACTTCACCGTCAAAGGCACTCAAAAACACCTGCTTGAAGAGACGGCCCTCTATTTCGACCAACTCGAACAAGAACCCGACCACACCACCCTGGACAACCCCGATCATGGTCGCATCGAGACTCGGAAAATCTGGGTCACCCCGGCACTCAACGACTACCTGAACTTCCCCTATGTGGGACAAGTATTCTTGGTGGAACGGATCACGCTCAACAAAAAAAGCGGCAAGGAAAGCCGGGATATCGCCTACGGGGTAACCAGCAAAACAGTGGCCCAGGCCAGCCCTGAGCAAGTGCTTCAGGACAACCGCAAACACTGGAGCATCGAGAATAGCTGCCATTACATCATCGACTGGAACTACGATGAAGATCGCAGCAGAATATGCAAAGGCCATGGCCCGGAGAACATGACGCGCCTGAGACGCTTTGCAGTGGGCCTAATCAAAAGCAAAGGGGTGCGCAGTGTCGCTCAGAAGATGCGCGAACTCACGCTGAACATCCGACTGGTCTTCGATTACCTGAAAATGACTCGGAATAGTTGCTGGGCTTCAGCACTTTGACCGTGAGAACAAATTCACCGTGGTAGGTATGTGGTGGGTATTGACTGGCCGAGGTAATGCATGTTAAATCTCACAGTGTTGGGATTTTTTCTGTCTTTTGGCAGTGCCCAGCCGGGAA
>JBHHXO010000341.1:0-2269 GCA_046757125.1 Thiogranum sp. | reverse complement strand
TCAGGGCGCGTTCTTCTTCCATGAGCAGTACGATGTCCTTGACCTGGTAGCCGGTATTCGGGATCAGCATTTCCATGGCATCCTGGTTGATGATTGCCGGATCGATACCGCCTATAGGCTGGCCGTTGTTTGCATTGTCAATGACACCGTCGCTCTGCAAATCAAGAGCGACGAGGTCGATGAGGGCGTCGCCGTCGATATTCTCGAGTGATGATGCCAGGGTGTCGATCTTGGCGGCGAATGCCTCCAGGGCCGCGCGATGATGGACGGCTTCCTGTTGCTGGGCCACCGTAGTCGTGTTGTCGTCGATGACCAGGGGAGATCCAAGTACATCTATGGTTGTTTGCGGGTCGAGGGCGAAGATACGGCTGACTGCGGCCGAGGCATCCTGTAGCGACTGGACAAAGGTATCCGCGTTACCTGATGCGCCGGTTCCGTGGCGAGCCATATCGTGTACCAGCGTAGTCAGCGGTGTCGCATAGATGGGGCGGCTCCCGGTCAGCATCTCTGCGGTAATTACCGTGATGAGCGTGGAAATAACCGGCGCCTTTCCGGTGTTCAGGTCGATCGCGTTGCTCCCGCCGATGGTCATGATGTACGGGGGCTGGCTGTCAGCGGGTACCGACAGGCCGGTGATTTCGGCGAACTCGTTGCTGATGGCTGAGGAAAGTGGTGAACTCGCGTCGTGGAATTCGGGGAACGATGGGTCAAAAGCAAATATTTTTGCATCGGCAAAGGCCAGCGGGCCTTTTATGCCGGCGGCGGAAATGGCTATGGTTTCGCCGGCGGGTTGCAGGCTGCCGAGATCTGAAAGATCCGATAGTACTGAATCGCTTGAGCTCCCACCGCATGCATTCAAAAGGGGAATTATCAACAATCCTGCCAGGTACCTGCTTACTACTGATTTCATCTGTACTGCTCCCATCCACTCGGCTATCGGCTAATAGCATCGGGGAGTTGAGGCAAATTCTTCGTGAGCGGGGTCACAACCCTGCAATCCCGGGAGGTGGTGATGGGCTGTTTCGGGTATTTTTGCGGACCAGTTCACGGGGCGGGCGTGAGCCCGGATCGGCTTAGCTATTTGATAGTTATGCTTTGTTTCCTGTGTGGGATTTCCGGGATTGGCTGGAAAAACACGTATAATGCGGTTCCTGAGGCTGCTTTCGACCAGAAACCCGTTAAATTGAGCAAAAACCGGATATGAGTGAGCAAAAAGCGAATACCGGCGTCGCCGACGCCATCCAGGCCATTGACCAGAGCGACTCCATCGAGGAAATCCGCTCAGCGCTGGCGACGGCCAGAAAACACCTGAAATCCATGCCGGATGACGGTGCCCCGGTGGAGCGGGCGCGTGTGCTGCTGGATGTCGCCGAGCCCATGATCGGTCTGGGGCAGGGTGCTGGCGCCTGGATGCATGCCCGGGAGGCCTTCAGCGTTTTTGTCGATTACGAGCACTGGCAGGATGCCGTGGAGGCCGCCGATCTCCTGTACCAGTCTGATCAACCCGACTCGATTGCCGCGCTGGGGCAGGGGATCTGGCTGGCGGTCACGTACCCGGTAAGGGCGCAGAGCACGGTTACCCTGCTGAACAACGTGATCGACGAGACCCCCGACGATTCAGACGGGGCCGTTGTCGCGGCGATGGTGGCGCACTACATTGCCGGTCTGCGTACCGAAGGTGATGAAAAGGAAAGCCTGACGTTCCTGACCACGCAGATGATTGCCCGGGTTGCCAAACGACACCGTGGCATCGAGGACCAGGCGACACTGGATGCCTGGATCGAAATGTACAGGCTCAACGACATACCCGAGTTGCTGAAGCGACTGGGTACGGTTGTGGATGTCATGGTGGGTGACAAATGGTGGTTTGACCGCGATGAATTGCGTGCCAGATTGCCCGTGCATTAGCCCATGCCGTCACAACAGACTGACAGCCACCATTACCGGTATATCGACCGGCCCGATGCGCTGGCCGATTTTTGCGCGTCGATCAAAAAGGTTTCGTGGATCGCTCTCGATACCGAGTTCATCAGGGAGAAGAGTTATTACCCCCAACTCTGCCTGGTCCAGGTCGGGGTTCCCGGACGGGCGGCCTGCATCGACCCGCTGCGCATCGATGATCTGACACCGCTTTATGATCTGCTCTATGACCGCTCCATTGTCAAGGTGTTGCACGCCTGCAGCCAGGACCTGGAGATCTTTGCCCACCTGCGCGGTGAGGTACCGGGCCCGGTATTCGATACACAGCTGGCGGCGCCCTTGCTGGGGC
>JBHHXO010000340.1:0-2318 GCA_046757125.1 Thiogranum sp. | reverse complement strand
TTGGGCTGGTGTTTCTCGACGTCAGCCTCGCACCCCACGCACGGCTAAAACAATCAATCCCAGCAGGTCACACCGCGTTTGCGTATGTTGCCGACGGGCGGGCGGAATTTGGTTGCGGCAGCTTTAATTCGCCTGCAACCCTCGGTGAGCGTGAGTTGGCAGTATTCGATGACGGCAACTTTGTCACCGTCATTACGGACGAGTCCCCCGCCCGTTTTCTGCTCATCGCTGGTAAACCGATTGGCGAGCCTATTGTTCGTGAAGGGCCGTTCGTAATGAACACTAAAGCCGAAATTGCCACGGCCATTCTGGACTACCAAAGTGGCGCGCTGGCCTAGGTTTCAATCACGAGATAACGGCTTACCGTCGGGTCCGGTTTGCCGCTGATGTAGTTTTGAGTTGTTTCAAGACGGTCCGCTTGTAGGAGATAGCAGACATCGTCGATGTTCGATTTTTCGAGAAGAGGCCTTTTTTGGCGAACGACTGCAACTGGCCGAGGCTGTGTGAAAACGCAGTGAACATTATAATGCGCAGGTCTCAGTGTCGCGGTGAACCAGATGAAGCGTTTCATTGAAGGTGAGAACCGATCCCAGAGCACACTATTCCCTGAGCACCTTGACGATTACATTGCAGAAGACAATGCGGTGCGGGTGATCGATGCATTCGTCAACAAGCTGGATCTACAGGATCTGGGCTTTAAGCGAGCGGAACCGAGCGCCACGGGCCGGCCAGGCTATCAGCCGGCGACCCTGCTGAAGATCTATGTGTACGGTTATCTGAACCGGATTCAGTCGAGCCGGCGCTTGGAGCGGGAGTCACACCGCAACGTCGAGCTGATCTGGCTGACGGGGCGCTTGATGCCGGACTTCAAGACCATTGCGGACTTTCGCAAGGACAACCGCAAGGCGATCCGGCGGGTGTGCATGGAGTTTGTGGGCGTATGCCGGGAGCTGGAGCTGTTTTCTGCGGCGCTGGTGGCGATAGACGGCAGCAAGTTCAAGGCGGTCAACAGCCGCGACAAGAACTTCACGCGCAAGAGCGTCAAGCGGCGGCAGCAGAAGTTGCAGGCAAACATCGACCGCTATCTGGCGAAGCTGGATCAAGCGGATAAGGAAGAACCGGAGATCCGGGAAGTCACGGCTGAGGAGTTAAAGCAAAAGATCGCCTCGATGGAGGCGAAGATGGAGGAGCTCAAGCAACGTGAAGCGGAAGTCAAAGCCCACCCGGACAAGCAGGTATCACTGACCGATCCGGATGCCCGCTCGATGATGAAGGCAGGCGGTGGCAGTGAGGTCGGCTACAATGTGCAGACGGCGGTGGACAGCAAGCACCACCTGATCGCTGCCCATGACGTGACTAACATACCAAGCGACCGGAACCAGCTTACATCGATCGCCGGCCAGGCCAAAGAAGCACTCAATGCCGAGGCACTGACCGTGGTGGCTGATCCCGGTTACTACAAAGGCGAGCAGATCGTCGACTGCTATGCAGCGGGTATCAAGGCCCTGGTGCCGAAGGTGGATACCTCTGGGCGTAAGAACACAGGGCGGTATTCAAAGGCCGACTTTCGCTATGACGCCGAGCGAAACGAATACGTCTGTCCGGCTGGGCAACGACTGACGTACCGCTTCGACAGTGTCGAGCATGGCATGACGCTGTGGGTCTATATGAGGTACGGATGTTCATCCTGTCCGCTGCAGGCGAAGTGCACCACAGGCAATGCCAAGCGCATCAAGCGTTGGGAGCATGAAGCGGCACTGGAAGTGGCTCAAGCCGAGCTTAAAAGGAACCCGGATGCGATGCGACAGCGCAAGCAGATCGTGGAACATCCTTTTGCCACGATCAAGAACTGGATGGGATCGACGCACTTCTTAATGAAACGATTACCCAACGTGCAAACTGAGATGAGCCTGCACGTGTTGGCCTACAATCTCAAGCGGGCGATTAACATTCTCGGTGTGCCGGCCATCGTGGCCCAGCTGCAGGCGGCCTGAGAGGGCCGTTTTTTGCTGCTTTGCATGCCAGATCGCGTAGCAGCGGACAAACAATTCACAAGAAATCACGCCGAGAAATTCGATCCCGCTACGGTCATCTCAGTCAGTAACACAAGAAACTGAGTGAATTTCCGCCTAACCGCCGAATTGGACCATTACAAAGCGCTTTTCACACAGCCTCGGCCATTAGCAGACGCTTTAAGCGATATTAGCCTAATCTCCGCTTTCGGGGGTGAAGCGGACCCTCGGACTTCCAAGAAACCGCTGTTTTTAGGGGCCGCTAACGGCCAGTTGCAGCCTGTCGCCATGTTATCAGCTTGGTGG
>JBHHXO010000339.1:0-2344 GCA_046757125.1 Thiogranum sp. | reverse complement strand
AAGTCCGTTATGGTGTTCCTGGTGATCGCCGTGATTGCCTACTTTATGATCAACCCGTTCCCGGGCAGCGACCAGACATTGTTTACCGTGCTGTTCTACGACTGGATCCGTCCGCTGGCAGTCGACGTGGGTGCCAGCCAGGACCTGGGGACGCTGGTTGCCGGCAGTGACAATGCGTTGCAGGCGCGGACCATCATCGGCGCTGTGCTGGGTCTGTTGCTGCTGCTTATCGTTTTCAGTTCGGGGGATTTTCGCAGCAGTTTCGATAACGTGCTCGGCGGCCTGGTGGTCGGGCTGGCGGTACTGGCCGCCTGGTATGTCACCAGCAACGCCATGATCGACGCTGATGGCGAGCGCTACGGCCTGCAGGCCTATGCGCAGCAGTGGGATTTCCTCGCCGAATCCGATGCAGGCAAGCCGGCCGACACGCGCCCGCTGGCGGCGCAGTCCTTCACCTTTATCAACCCGATGGGGCAGATGGCGGGTTACACGGCCGCCGGTTTTCAACACGCCTACCTGACTTTCGGCGTGATGGCGGTATTCGGTGTAGTACTGGGTTCGTTGCTGTGGTCGGTGCTGAGCCGCAGTTTCCGTTTTGAATGGTTTGCCTCGCTGCGGGATTTCTTCAATCACCTGCTGGGTGCGACGCTGATGGGTTTCGGCGGCGTGCTCGCGCTGGGTTGCACCATCGGTCAGGGTGTTACCGGCATTTCGACCCTCGCGCTGGGTTCCTTCATTGCCTTTGGCGGTATCGTGCTGGGCAGTGCCCTGACGATGAAAATCCAGTACTACAAACTGGTATACGAGGCCGATGCAAGCTTTATGGCGGCACTGATCACGTCACTGGTAGACCTGCACCTGCTGCCCAAGTCATTGCGGCGGCTGGAAGCGGTGTAAGTTACCCGGCCTGTCAAAGACTTGTCATTTGCGGCGGGTTCGGTATCATGCCGGCCTCTGCTCCGGGTCGTTAGCTCAGCTGGTAGAGCAGTTGGCTTTTAACCAATTGGTCATAGGTTCGAATCCTATACGACCCACCAAAATTTCAATGGCTTATGGGCGCTGCCGGTGTCAGCCAGGTTCTCCGCGGATACAACCGGGGAGCGCATGGTGGAAAAGCCGGTGCACCCGCTTGATCCGACGCCTCCCGCCCCTTTTCTGTTTTCCTGTCACCACATCGTCGGCGCTATTAGCGTTGCCCTTTGCCGTGTCGGGTGTTTCCGCTGAACAGTGACAACCGGCAGGAACTTATCTACACTTTTAGGCGCAGGCGGCTGTGCCCGGCGGGCGCTTTCATGGTCGCCGGGCCTGTAGCTATCCGAGAGCTCTTGTTGTGCCGACTACTAGGGAGGGAATCTGGCGACATGAAATTTCCAGCGATAGTTTTACTTCTACCAGGACTGGTGTGCGCCGACTGGACGCAGCAATTCGGGTCGAATGAGAAAACCGACTGGGCCAGTATAACCCGCATAGCCAACGAGAATACCAACGGCCAGCAGGAAGCGCTCGCGGCCGGTAAAACACTGATTGTAACGCTTACCCAGCAGAATGCCGTGGGTGGTATGGCCGAGTACTACGCGTATATCGAGAACGGTGGCGCAGAGGAATGGACGCAGTACATAATGACACGGGTGCTGGAAACCGGCGGCGATGCGATCTGGCAAATCGGCAACGAGATCAACGGCAAGGCAAAGACAGTACCGGGGTACGATGTCATGCCAACATATGTCGAATATTTTCTGGCTCCCACACTCGCTGGAATATTTCGCGCAGACAGGGCAACGGGTTTATATACAAGAGTGATGCTGGGGTCTGTCGCCAACGCAGGCTCGCAGGACAATCGTGACTGGTTGCGCACTTTGCTGGATTACCGCATCCAGGGAACGTATGCACCCGATCTCGCAGGGTGGCTCGTCAGGGATGTGATTGATATAGCCTCCATTCACTATATGGCTACCGCTTCACGGGATTTTGACTCGGCCGTTGCCGATATACAGAGTATGGGTGTACCTGTCTGGGCAACAGAAGAGGTGGGCCGGAAGGTTGCTTCTGCAGGCCTCGGTGGAGCGGTTACACTGAGGGTTGTGAACCGTTACCTGAATACCGGAATCACATCATTGCTGTGGGGCAGCCTGATCGGGAGCCCGTCCGGTAACGAAGCCATGCAAACGCTCTCCGGATTTCTCGGCGCTGTCGAGCTGACCTACCAGGACGGGTACTGGGATGCCGGTGACAGGCGGATCAGGGTTCTTACATCGTCATTTGATACTGTTCAGATGGCAGACTGGGCCGGGGAGCTGAGCGTGGAGATACACGTTTTCAGAAAGGGCAGCAAGGAGGTAATTGT
>JBHHXO010000338.1:0-2402 GCA_046757125.1 Thiogranum sp. | reverse complement strand
GGCCCGGAGACGAGTACGGCATAGCATGGGATGATCCGGCGCTGGATATCAGCTGGCCGGATGGTCCGTTCAGGTTATCCGACAAGGATAAAAACAATCCGACGCTGTCAGCCGCGGCTGATGTCCTGCCGGAATTCAGGGCTGACGCATGAAGGTGCTGGTTACAGGTGCGCAGGGACAGCTGGGCCGGGATTTTTGTGACGTGCTGCGTGGTCAGGGCGTAGATTGCCTGGCGACGGATTGCGACCAGATAGATTTTCTGCAACCGGAATCAGTTCGCGAGGGGGTCCGCGCGGCTGCACCGCAGTGGGTGGTGAACTGTGCGGCCTATACACAGGTGGACAAGGCGGAGGAAGACCGGGAACGGGCTTTCCGGATCAACCGCGATGCAGCACGTGTTCTGGCCGAATCAGCGCGGGCTGTCAATGCCGCTGTCCTGCACGTATCCACTGACTTTGTGTTTTCAGGACAGCATGATCAGCCTTACCTGGAAACAGATGCTGCCGATCCTCTGAGTGTGTACGGGCAGAGTAAACAGGAAGGTGAAGCAGCCGTTCTGCAGGCGTGTCCGGACAGTATCGTGTTACGTACAGCGTGGTTATACGGTGCGCATGGGCAGAACTTTGTAAAAACCATGCTGCGCCTGGCGGGGGAACGGGATGAGCTGCGCGTGGTTGCCGACCAGCTCGGTGCGCCAACCTGGACCAGGGACCTGGCGGATGCCATGTGGCAATTGATGCAAAAGGAACAACGCGGCCTGTTCCACTATTGCAACGCCGGGCAGGCCTCCTGGTATGAATTTGCCTGTGCCATCGTGGAGGAGGCCGGTGCGCTCGGGTACCCGCTGAAGGTCGGGCAGGTCGTTCCCATTGCCACAGACGAATATCCGACACCGGCCAGGCGGCCGGCTTACTCGGTTCTGTCCACGAAAAAGATCCAGCCCCTGCTGGATAAAGCCGTGCCGCACTGGCGGCAAAGTCTTGGCCTGATGTTGAAGGAGTTGCAACAATGCCCCGATTGCTGATTACCGGGGGTGCCGGTTTCATCGGCGGAAATTTCACCCGTTACTGGTTGCAACAACATCCGGGTGATTTTGTCGTTGTGCTGGATGCGCTGACCTACGCCGGCAACCTGGAAAGCCTGCAGGACCTGGAGGCAAATGCCTCCTGGCGCTTTGTGCATGGCAATATCTGTGACCGGGAGCTCGTTGAAAAACTGTTTCGGGAAGAAGAGATCGATCGTGTCGTGCATTTTGCCGCCGAGTCGCACGTTGATCGCTCCATACTGGGGCCGGACGAATTTATCCAGACCAATATCGAGGGCACGTTTGCCCTGCTGGAAGCGGCGCGCGCCGTCTGGCAGGACAGGAAGGATGTTCGCTTTCTGCATGTTTCTACCGATGAAGTGTACGGCAGCCTGCAAGCGGCCGATTCGGCCTTTACCGAAACCAGCCCCTACAGGCCGAACAGTCCCTACTCCGCATCAAAGGCTTCTTCGGACCACCTTGTGCGCGCCTATTTCGAGACCTACGGGCTACCGGTTCTGACCACAAACTGTTCAAATAACTACGGCCCCTTCCAGTTTCCGGAAAAGCTCATTCCGTTGGTCATACTCAACGCCCTGGAGGGCAAGGCACTGCCCGTCTATGGCGATGGCAGGAACATCCGGGACTGGCTGTACGTTGAAGACCACTGCAGTGGGGTCGGCGCGGTGCTGGATAATGGCACGCCGGGTGAGGTATATAACATCGGTGGCAGTAACGAGTGGTACAACATCGACATCGTACACCGCGTGTGTGACCGGCTGGATGAACTCGCGCCCGGGCAACAGCCTTACCGGGAGCTGATTACCTTTGTCACAGACCGCCCCGGCCACGACCGCCGCTACGCTATTGATTCCTCGAAAATCCAGCGCGAGCTCGGCTGGACCCCGGCGCACGATTTCGAGGCAGGGCTGGAGTCCACGCTGCGCTGGTACCTGGATAACCGGGGCTGGTGCGACCGCATTCGCAGTGGTGAATACCAGTCCTACTACGCGCGCCAGTACGGCTGAGCGGCATATTATCGCCGGCTTCTTGACACCGGCGGCGCCCGCCGGTTTAATACGCCCTCCTCACCGAAGGCCAGGTAGCTCAGTTGGTAGAGCAGGGGACTGAAAATCCCCGTGTCGGCAGTTCGATTCTGCCCCTGGCCACCACCAATCGCACGTTGGACAAGAATAACGTCAACGCTAGAGATCATTCGGAAGGGTGAAGAGGTATAACTGTTGGCTTTTCCTCAGTAATATCCTCCTGGACTTCCTCCTCGGAATCATCCTCAGAGTCATCCTCAAATTCCGGTTCAGGCGGATTGCCGTCGTAGATCAGAAAGGTGCGATGTTGCGTCCATGCCTCACGCGTAAAT
>JBHHXO010000337.1:0-2410 GCA_046757125.1 Thiogranum sp. | reverse complement strand
AAGGCAAGCCGGTACCAGGTCGTATCTGTTAGCCTTTTGCTGTTCTTTCGAGCCGACTCCAATGGCCGGCAAGCCTGTTCCAGGTTGCCGTATTGGCAGGGCTGCAGGAGGTATTGTGATGACGACCAACAGGATATCAAAGGCGGATCAGTTCTATGCCACCCAGTGGCTGCACGTCATGCTTGACAAGGATGACTGGTTGTCCGACCACTTTGACAAAGTGCTTGATGCCCGCAATGAGTTCAGAAAAATATGCCTGGCCAGCAAGCCTGACAAAATCAACGCGTTTTGTGACACGTGGTTGTCGCCGGCGCAACAGGAAGAACTGCACCGGTCTGTCAATGCAGCCCGCAAGCGACACGTAATCGATGAAGAACTGGATGAAAACCACGCCGGGGCTATCCTGACCCACCGGGCAAAATTTATACTCGACCGTCTGGCCTTGCAGGAAGAGTGCACGATTTCCGATGTCGTTGAACATCACCTGGTAGATCTCGTTGATTGCGAGATACCCTATCAGGCGTGACGAACGGGGTTGCAGGGTACGGCAAGCTTATGGCGCGCAGTTGGCGACCGGCAGTATCCTTGCTGTCTCCGCGGCGCCGGATACCCAGGAAAATTCGTTGCTGTCACTGAAGTAGTAGTAGCTTGCGCCGTTGGGTATCAGGGCAACGATAATGCCCCCGATGCCGGACATGAACGGGATATACAGCGGGTCGGTGCAACCAAACCAGGCCCGGGCGTCGAATGCCCAGAAACCCTTGTTGTAATACGTCCCCGCGGCCCCGGTAACAGCCAGACCCTGCACGCCCGGAAGACGTTGCAGCGCACTGTCGAGCATATTCGGCGCCAGTACCTGTTCACCGTTGATCGCGCCATGATCGACATTCAGGAAGTTCGCGATCCTGGCGATATCGTCGCGGGTGTGCATCAGGCCATAGCCTGTCCAGGGTGCGCGCTCGCTGTCCAGCGTGCGCCTCGTGACGGAACTCGTCGGACTCAGACGCAGTGCTTGCCACAGCTCTCTCCAGAGCAGGTCACGGAACAGGTCCAGGCCGGCGCCTTCCTTTTGCCGGAGAAACGCCTGCATGGCGCGGCAGTTCGACATCAGACTCCCCCGATTCCCCTGGTTAAATCGCAGGAGCGGGTTTGCCCGCAAACAGGGGTCGTGCCGGTATCCATTCGCGGGCAAGCCCGTCCCCCTACGGCAATACTGGCACCGATCGGGATAGTGTGGCAAGTCATGGACGGCGGTACAGCCGGTGCCGCGGTCGACTGGCATGCATACATGCTGTATGGCGTGTAGTCCTGAAAAACGATTCCGGATACAATACCTGTTCAGCTTGCGGAAACTGTCGTGTGGCGTAACGGGCGCACCGGTTAAATCAAACTAAAACAACTACTTATAATGAGACTAACGGAATGGGGTACGGTCGGTCGGAGCTTGCAATCCTCCTGCCCCGATCAAGTCTGCCAGCCAATCCCCAGATTGAATGACGATGTCGTATAAAACTGACGATCTGAGAATTGTCGATATTCGCGAAGTGGTTCCCTACGCGGAACTGCAGGCGGAATTTCCCGTCACCGAAAAGGCGGCGCGCACCACGCATGAAACCCGGCAGGCGATTCATCGCGTGTTGCACGGTGAGGATGACCGCATGCTGGTCATTGTCGGCCCCTGTTCGATTCATGATCCCGCCGCCGCGCTCGAATATGCCGCACGCCTGAAAGAAATCCGGCAGCGCCTGTCAGACGATCTGCTTATCGTGATGCGGGTCTACTTCGAGAAACCGCGTACCACCGTCGGCTGGAAAGGCCTGATCAATGACCCGGACCTGGACGGCAGTTTCCAGATCAACAAGGGACTGCGCCTTGCGCGCAAGCTGTTGCTCGACATCAACGATTCCGGTGTGCCGGCGGCTACCGAGTATCTCGACCTGATGTCGCCGCAGTATGTTTCCGACCTGATCAGCTGGGGGGCCATCGGCGCGCGCACCACGGAAAGCCAGGTTCACCGTGAGCTGGCATCCGGGTTATCCTGCGCCGTTGGTTTCAAGAACGGTACCGACGGGACCCTGAGTATTGCGATCGATGCGATTCGCTCTGCTTCGCAGCCGCACAACTTTATGTCCCTGACCAAGGAAGGCCACTCGGCGATATTCTCGACCGCGGGTAACGAGGATTGCCATATTATCCTGCGCGGCGGGAAACAACCCAACTACGATGCCAAAAGTGTCGCGGCGGCGTCGCAGCAGCTCGAGGCATCGGGTCTGAGGGCGCGCCTGATGATAGATTTCAGTCACGGTAACAGCAGCAAGCAGTTCAGCCGACAGGTAGAGGTCGGCCGTAACGTGGCCGCGCAGATTGCCGCCGGCGATCTTCCGTCTGTCCTCGTCCGATATCTCGGCGC
>JBHHXO010000336.1:0-2423 GCA_046757125.1 Thiogranum sp. | reverse complement strand
GTGCCTTCCACACAGGTATAGCCGTTCTCCGCCTTGCGCAACCTGAGCGGGCTGTCCAGCGTCAGCGAATTACTGGCACCGCTACGGTCCCGGTCGGGGGCTACCACGGTGACACCCGCCACGGTCCGCAGCGCGTCTGCCAGGCAACGCAGCCCCGGGGCCCGGCAGCCATCGTCATTACTGATGAGAATATGCATAAAAGACGGATAATACCGGAGTTGACCCCCGACGCCCATCACCCGCACCGGGAAAAATGATTTGAATGATCGGGAAATTATCCTTACCGTCGGGGGATGAAAAAACCGAGCAGCGAGGACATCCAGCTATTCCGCAGCAGCGTGGGCGAAGTCAGGCCGGTGGTGCATGACCGTATCGTACCCACGCGGCGCGCCATCAGCCCGCGACCGGTGTTCCGCGAAATGGACGAGGCCGAAGCCCTGCGCGACATGCTGTCCGAACAGTTTGACCCCGCCGATGTCGAGACCGGCGAGGAACTGCTCTACATCCGCCCCGGGCTGCAACGCCGCATGCTGAAGAAACTCCGGCGCGGCATGATCGTGGTCGACGCCGAACTGGACCTGCACGGCATGACCGTGCCGATTGCGCGCGATGCCATTGCCGCCTTCCTGCACGAGTGCCGACGGCGGCACATCCAGTGTGCGCGCATCATCCACGGCAAGGGGCTCGGCTCAAGACATCGCGGTCCGGTGCTGAAGCAGAAGATGGCTTACTGGCTGCAGCAGCGCGACGAAGTGCTCGCCTACTGCTCTGCGCGTGCCTGCGATGGCGGCACGGGGGCGGTCTATGTACTCCTGAGACGCAAGTAAGCTGCGCCTGATCAAAGGATGTAAAACAGCATTGCCAGGAAGTGCGCAATACTGCCTGCCAGCACAAACAGGTGCCAGATGCCGTGGGCGTGTTTCATCCTGTCATCGATGACATAAAAAACAATACCACCGGTGTAGAGCACACCACCCAGCACCAGCAACGCCAGACCGCCGGCAGGCAGGGCCAGGACCAGCGGGTATATGGCCACCAGGATCAGCCAGCCCATCAGCAGGTAGATGACCATCTGTACAGTGCGCGACCCTTCCCTGTGCAGGCTGTCCACGACGATGCCAATGATCGCCAGCCCCCAGATGACAACAAACAGTGACCAGCCCCAGGCCCCACGCAAGGTGACCAGGGTAAGCGGGGTGTAACTGCCTGCGATAAGCAGGTAGATGGCAATGTGGTCCAGCTTCCTGAAAATATCCTTGGCGCGCCCGCGCAAGGAGTGATACAGCGTCGACAGGGTGTACAGCAGGAACAGGGAGGCGCCGTAGATGCTGAAACCGGCAATTTTCCACGGGTCGCCCTGCGCGGAAGCAAATACCACCAGCACCACCATACCGGCAAGCGCCAGCGCGGCACCGACCAGATGGCTGATGCTGTTGAACCGTTCTCCGTGATACATGGCTTATTGCGAAACTTCGATACGATTCAGTTTTGCCAGCCTGCCTTCACTGTCCACGTAACAGGAGTATTCAACCGGAACCTCATCACCGGACTGCCCCATTTCGCCGATAACCAGCCGGTCGATGTACTTGCCATCACTTGTCCTGTTCACCCGACCCGGTTTCAGCACGCGCGTAAACTCCCTGTGTCCGGAACGGGCAACAGCCGCCTGCTGGCATAGCTGTTGCGCCCGCCAGTTGTCGGGCGCAACCAGGCGCTGCCAGGCATCGGCAACTGCCGGGATCTCCTGCCGGGCAATGAGAAATGCGATAGCAAGGAATACCAGTAAAGGAACGATTTTTCTCAACGGTCGATCGTGATGTGAACGTTTTACGTGGACGGCGCCGGTATCGGCCCGGGCGGTTTGTTCCTCGTCCAGCACGGAAGAACGCCGCCGGATGGCATCCCTGCGCCGTTCATTCATTTTCTTTGTGTAATGGTGTAAACAGAAGGGGGATTATCACTACCAGCATAAAACCGACAATATTGAGTCCCCACTCAAGTGGTTTCGAATCCACGAACAGTGCGGCGATCATCAAAACGGAACCGGGTAGCATGGCAGTCAGCCGCGATGGATAACGTATGCCCGATAACTCTCCACAAATTTTACAGCTTGCCACCAACCCGGGACTCAGTATTGCCTTGCGCAGCGGTTTGATACCGGACTTCTCACAATGGGGACAGCGAAACATGGGGACTGATCCTTGGCTGCTTGTCGCCATGGATGGCGATCTTGTCTATCCGGCTCATAATATTCTCTACACCTGGCCCAACCCACTCGATACCGGCCTTATGTGCCTTTTGGTACACGGTTGGACATAAGAGCAGCTTCGAACTGATTTTGCACAAATGCTAGCACCTTGTCCAACGGCAGCCTTGTCCAATATGAAATGAGTCTGAAGGGAGGGTGGCATTTCTAACATGAA
>JBHHXO010000335.1:0-2426 GCA_046757125.1 Thiogranum sp. | reverse complement strand
CATTCCAGTTGCCGGCTTCGATGCGCGCTGTGAGTACGCGGTTGAACAATGCGGAACGCACCGCTGACAGCCAGATGCTGCGCTTGTTGCGCGATACCCGTGCCTTGGGCCGGGCCAGCAGGCGCTCGGCCTGTACCAGGTTTTCACCCTGGCGACCGAAACGCTGCGGCCCGAAACTGTTGGGCACCCCTCGCCGCAACTGTTCCAGCCTGGCCTGCACCCGCGCGGGATCGGCGACCACTCCGCGTAACAACAGGCGGAAACGGTTACCGCGCAGCGCACCGGTCTTCAGCTTGCGGCTGTGGCGTTTTGCCTCCAGCACCTGAAAATCGTCGTTATCGATGGCCTGCCAGTCCGGGTCGGCTTTTCCGGGGAGCTGCACGGAGAACCATTGTTCAGTGACTGCATGGCGATCCTTCATGCCTGCATAACTCACGGCCCGCGGCGAGACACCGGCAAAGCCGGCAAGCTGTCCCGCCACCCAGGGCGTATTGCTGTTGCGTTTGCGTATATACAACCAGCAGTGTTCACCCGCCCCGTCCGGGGTGACAAGCGGAATTTCAGTTACGCGGAAATCTTCGGGCTGCGTACGAATGGTCGCGGGGCCGAGCGTATCCCCGTACGCGCGCGGCAACGTCAGCGGAACAGGCTCATTCATCCAGAAGAACTACAGCGAAGGCGGCGATGCCTTCCTTGCGACCGGTAAAACCGAGGTGTTCCGTGGTAGTTGCCTTGACATTGACACGCGCTGCATCCACGTGCAGGTCCTGCGCAATCCTGTCGCGCATGCTGTCGACGTGCGGCGCCAGTCTCGGTTCCTGCGCCACCAGTGTAAGGTCGGCATTGCTGACGGCAAGGCCGCGTGCATGGATTTTCTTCACAACCTTGCGTAACAGCTCGCGGCTGTCGACGCCACGCAAGGCAGCGTCGCTATCGGGGAAATGCCGGCCGATGTCACCGAGCCCCGCCGCGCCCAGCAAGGCATCACACAGCGCGTGCAGCAATACGTCGCCGTCCGAATGTGCAACCAGGCTGTGGCTGTGCGCTATCTCCACGCCACCCAGGACCAGCCGGCCGCCTTCCTGGAAGGCGTGCACATCGAAGCCCTGCCCTGTTCTCATAAGCGCCCCTGTTGTTGCGGAAAGTATTCGGCCAGCGGCAGGTCTTCAGGACGCGTGATCTTGATGTTGTCCGCGTGCCCCTCGACCATCAGCGGCCGGTGCCCGGCGTGCTCCATCGCTGAAGACTCGTCGGTTACTTCATAACCGTCCTGCAGCGCATTCGTCAGTGCCGCCTGCAGCAGGCCGTAACGAAACATCTGCGGTGTGTAGGCATGCCACAACGCGTCACGTGCCACCGTGGCGGCGACGGCGCCCTGCTTATCCGTTCTTTTTATGGTGTCGTGAACAGGTTTTCCCAGCAGGCCGCCGACCGCATGATTCGCCAGTGTATCGATCAGCAGGCGCAAATCCTGCTGGCGCACGCAGGGGCGGGCGGCATCGTGCACCAGCACCCAGTCGTCCGCCTGCGCGGATTCCGCCAGGGCCGTTAGCCCGTTCAACACCGAATGACAGCGTTCCCGGCCACCGTCGGCGCGGATCAGCTTGCGTTCTGAATAGCGCTCACTGAGCGAAGCCAGCGCGGGGTGGCCGTGGCTTACCAGCACCAGCCCTTCAAGTTCCACGGCGCCCCACAGGGACTCAAGGCTGTGCTCCAGCACCGTGCGGCGGCCCAGTTCCAGGAACTGTTTGGGTGTTGCCGCCCCCATGCGGCGACCGCTACCGGCCGCCGGGACTATGGCCCAGCAGGCAGGGTTAGCGCTTTTCATCCGCAGGAACCGGTTCCTCGATGATCTGGTAAAAGGTTTCGCCTTTCTTGATCATGCCCAGTTCCTCCCTCGCCCGTTCCTCGATGGCACCGAGTCCCTGCTTGAGATCCTTGACCTCGGCTTCCAGCGCCTGGTTGCGTTCGCGCAGGCGCCGGTTTTCTTCACGCTGCATTTCCACCTGCTGGTACAGGTCCCAGACTTCGGCAAAACTGCCCTCCCCCACCCATATCTTGTACTGCAACGCCAGCAACAGCACGACCAGCAGCAGGATCACCCAGCGCATGACGAATCAGGGGAAACCAGCAGGCTAGCCGGCATCAAACTGCCTGAAACCATCCGGGCCTGCATACCTGGCTGCGTCACCCAGCTGTTCCTCGATGCGCATCAGGCGGTTGTACTTGGCGACACGATCGGAACGGGACAGTGAGCCGGTCTTGATCTGGGTGGCCGGGCTGCCCACGGCTATGTCCGCAATGACCACGTCCTCGGTCTCACCCGAGCGGTGTGACACGACCGAAGTAAAGCCGGCGTCGCTTGCCATGCTGATAGCTGCCATGGTTTCCGTCAGCGTGCCGATCTGGTTCGGCTTGATCAGCAC
>JBHHXO010000334.1:0-2466 GCA_046757125.1 Thiogranum sp. | reverse complement strand
CGACAAGACACCAGACCCGGTAATGCAGTTCACCGATTTGTGCGGTGCCCGGATCATCACACAGACTCAAAGCCAGGTAAGGGTTTTTTCCGAATTTGTAGAGCAACATTTCCTGGTTGACTGGGACAACAGTGTCGATATCAGCCAGCGCCAAAAGCCCGCGGAATTCGGTTATCGTTCCGTGCACTACATCATCCAGTTGCAGCCGGATGTATTCCCGACGGATGAGATCGATGTGCTGGTTCCTCGTGCGCTGTTACCCGGGGAAAGTCGGCCGATGAAGGTTGAGATCCAGATCCGGACCCTGCTCGAACACGCCTGGGCCGATTTCTACCACGAATGGGCCTACAAACCGGAGTTTCGGATACCTGAAAAATCAACACGTGACCTGGCAGCGCTGGCAGCCATTCTGGAAGACGCCGACCGCTCATTTGAGCGGATCCAGTCAGACCTCGATACCTACGCACGGGGTGCCGGTGGTTATATGGATAGCGACACTACCCGAAAAGAGATCGAACACTGCAATATCATTGTGCGCGCCAACCCGGATAACAACACGATGGTGCTGCACCAGGCCAGGTTAATCATGTCGCTGGGTGAATGGAGTGACGCGGTCGACCTGTTGGCATCGTACAGGGACAGTGACGATCCTGCGTTTGCCCGGGCATACGGTACGGCCCTGTGTCGCAAACATCGAGACGCACCCGAGGGGGGGGGTTATAAAAAAGCGCTGCTTTATCTGAAACAGGCGTGTGATAGTGAAGCTCCGGACCCGGTGGCGCTGGCGGCCCTGGCCGAGGGCTGGTGGCCGCTCGATAGAAAAAAGGCCGGCGTACTGTGGTGCAGGGCCTTTGAGCTTGACCCCGCTAATCCGGCCCTGCTTGCCGGCTTCCTGTGCGATAAGATCGGCGGGGAGGGCCACCTCTCGCAGATAGCCATGATGACACCGGCCATCAAGGCCGCGCTGCAGAGGTGCCATGATTTTAACCAGGCCCGGGTTAACCTGCCGATGGCCTGGTTTCATATCAGTCTGTTCAGCCTGTTGCTCGGTTGTCCGCACGACAGTGTGCATGCCTGCGCCAGGGCTATACAGCTCAGTATCTCGGGCCATACCATCGCCGATGCGCTGGATCAGTTGCAGAGGCTCGCTGTCGTCAGGGCCGAACTGCCCGGTTACGACTGGGTCGAGCGTTTGCTGCTTGTCGGATCGGCCGCAAAGTTCCCGACAGACGGTGCACTTGACGGGATCAAACGTCTGGCAAGCAAACATTGCAAACCGATCCAGGGCTCCGTTGTGATTGTAGCCGGTGGCTGCGACAGCCGTGTAGAAGGCCGAATGGATACATACCGAAAGCTTATACTCGAAGCTTTCCGTGACTTCAGGGGAACTGTAATCTCGGCGGGCACCAACGCCGGTATCAGCGGTTTGGTTGGAGATGTGCAGGCGGAATATACGGAAAACATTCTGACCCTGGCCTACATCCCGCAGAAACCGCGCGGCGTCACCATCGATAAGAAGCGTTTTCGTGAGATCCGCCGTACCGGCGGGGACGACTTCAGCATATTCGAACCCTTACAGAACTGGATTGACCTGATCGCTTCCGGGGTTGATATCGCTCAGGTCAGGCTGGTTGGTGTCAATGGCGGGAAAATTGCCGCAGCAGAATATCGCATCGGCCTGGCCCTTGGTGCACAGGTCGGTATTATTGAAGGTAGCGGGCGCGATGCGGCAAGGTTGCTGCAGGACGATGACTGGAAGGGAGTAACCAACCTTTTGCCCATGCCCGCAGAGCCGGCCACCCTGCGCGCCTTTATAGGGGCGGGCAAGTCCATGCTCGAGGCTCCGCTGAGAGAGGCTGTCGCCCGTTCCGTACACGAAGAATATCGTCGTATGCAGTCCGATCCGGAACAGAGTACAGACCCCTCAATGTTGGGGTGGGAAAATCTGCTCGATGATTTGAAAGATTCCAGCCTTCAGGCCGCCGGGCATATCCCCGTAAAGCTCGCCCGGATCAATTGCGGGATGCGCCGGGTCGAGGATCGGGAGATCACCCTCATGACATTTACCGACAAAGAGATCGAAACAATGTCGGAGATGGAGCACGGCCGCTGGAATATTGAACGAATTCGCAAAGGCTGGCGGTTTGGCGAAGAAAAAGATGTGGAAAGAAAGATCAGCCCCTACCTGGTTGCCTGGGATGAATTGCCGGAAAAGGTCAAGGACCGGGACAGGAGGCTGGTCAAAAAGATACCGCTGTATCTTGCGGCGGTGGGAATGGAGATTGTTCGGCTGTAAGGATGCCGCCCTGTGCCAATAGATCCAGACGACCGCAATATCCGCATCTTCATTTCCTCAACCTTCCGCGATATGCATGCGGAACGCGAGGAGCTTGTCAAATACACCTTTCCCGAGCTGCGCCGCCGCAGCCGTGAACGCGGCGTTGACCTGCTCGATGTTGATCTGCG
>JBHHXO010000333.1:0-2549 GCA_046757125.1 Thiogranum sp. | reverse complement strand
CGGGTGAGCGTCAGAGGCCCTTACGCAAAGTATGTGTGTTTGGCGAGCGTGGGTTACTATAACTTCCACCAAACTCTGGGAATTGTTGATCCGTCCAGACAGCGCAACATGATGTCAAGAGAAAATGGCTGCATAGAGTTAGAAAAAAGCCCCGAAAGATTGAAAGTTGTCCTCCCTGTGTCGCGAAACTGGCTGTTTTTTAGCTTGTTTTCGGTGTGTCTGCTTGTCTGGATTGCCATGCTGGTAGGCATCGTCGCGGCCATGCTTCGGGAGCATTATGGCTTTGTCTTGAACGTGATGTTACTCGTCTGGCTCGTAGTCTGGTTGTGGTTCGGCCGAGTGCTCTGGCGTCGCTGGCAGTATTATGCGGCCGGTCGGGAGATATTATTTATTTACGAGAAAAAGCTCATCATACGCAGGCCGGTCTCCATCTTGGGTCCGACGGATGTCTACGATATGGGTCACGTGAGCCCATTTTACATGAGTGAAAAACATCATTGTCCGGTTTTCGATTATGGATTTCAGCATGTCTATTTCGGTCACTCTTTAAATGCTGAAGAAACGGAAGAACTCATCAACATACTGAACAGCTCTTATTTCCCAGGTGCAATCGATGACTGACGCAAGTTACTTAGACTGTTCTTGGATTATCTGTTCCTGAAATGCAAGCACAGGCGAAATATGGATAGACGAATCATCCCCATCTTTTTTATCGTCTTCACCAATATCCTGGGTGCCGGCGTCATCATTCCTATCCTGCCATTGGTGGCAGTGGACTCGTATGGAGCGAGTGTAGCCCAAGCCACGTTCCTCGCCTCAACATTCTTCGCCGCGCAGTTTGTCGCTGCGCCCTGGTTGGGCAAGCTATCAGACCGGATCGGCCGGAGGCCTGTACTTATCGTCAGCCAGTTGGGCACAGTGCTGTCCTTCGTGATGTTCAGCCTCGCCGGGCCTATCGGTGGGACATTGGACGGTCTTGGACTTAGCCTGGGAATCACGGGCGGAATGGCCGTTCTCTATGTGGCGCGTCTGTTGGATGGGCTCACCGGTGGCAATATCACTACAGCCCGAGCATACATCACTGACGTAAGCACGGAGAATGACCGGGCGCAAGCACTCGGTATGATCAATGCGGCGTTTGGCCTGGGCTTTATCTTTGGTCCTGTGTTTGGTGGCGTATTGGCCGGCATCAGCCTTGTAGCGCCATTCATCGGGGCGGCCATCATCACCAGCGGCAGTGTTTTGCTCACAAGCTTGATGCTCAAGGAGTCGCTACCGGATGAAAAACGGTCTGGAGATCAACTTACGACCAAGGAAGTGCCGTTGCGTCATATCCTGGGCGACAGTACTATTCTCCTTGTTCTCACAATTGCATTTGTTGTAACTGTCTCTTATTCCGCTTTGCAAAGCACCTTTGCTCTGTTCGCCGAAGAAATTCTCTATCCCGATGTAACAGGGAGCGCACAAGTGGCCCGAAACGTTGGGTTCATGTTCACTTTTGCTGGAATCATCATCGTCCTGACACAAGCCTTTCTCATCAAACCAATCGTTGCCAGGATGGGTGAACGGCGGGCTATTGTCCTGGGACAGGCCAGCCTGGCGATCGCTTTTGCAGGTATCTCGTTTTCCTCATCACCTCTGGTAATGACGCTGTTCTTGGCCCCAGTGGCTTTTGGCAACGGCATCAACCAGCCGGGGTTACAGGCAGTGATCACCCGTTTTAGTAGTGAACGCACCAGGGGTAGACTACTTGGCCTATACCAATCTGCAAATAGCCTGGCATTAATCCTGGGTCCGGTCTGGGCAGGCTATGTCTTCCAGGCGATCAATCCTCGAGCGCCATTTCGGATTTCCGTCTTGGGTTTACTGGCAGGTGTTGGGCCTGTTGTTGTTACGGCGGGCAATACCCAGCCAGGCGGCCGTTACGGTGACAAGGTCATGATAGCTCGATACTACTGGCAAGCTCCCAAACCAGTCTCGCTCCTGAGTGCGGAGAAACTCCGCGGCAGGACGAACATGTCAAGTAGGCTGATCGTTCTCCTGTTGACGGCACTATTCGTTACCTGGGCTGTCTACCGTCTCGTTGGAAAGCCTCTCTGGATTACCAGGTTATCCCCTTTCTGGTGGGAAATGCTCTCGTTGCTGGAAATAGCCGGCGCGTTCACGTTATTGCTCCTCTGGTTGTTGTTGTGGTGGAGAGTCGGCCGGCGGAAGCCATTGCAAACACGAGCATTTGATGTGGCCATGCTTTATGCGTTAGAGCCATCGCAATTTGAGGAGTTCGTGGCCGGGTTGTTTCGAGCGAAGGGTTTCCAGGTAAGTGTAGTCGGCCGAAGTGGTGACCAGGGCGTTGACCTGAAACTGCTCCGGCCGGATGGCAAGCGGGCTATCGTGCAGTGCAAACGATATCGCAGTAAAGTAGGGCCAGGAACGGCCAGAGAACTGTATGGGGCGCTGATTCACGAACGAGCGGCCCACGCTTTTTTGATCACGACAGCAGAGATTTCCCAATCAACGCGCCGTTGGGCCCATGGAAAGTCAATGACCCT
>JBHHXO010000332.1:0-2555 GCA_046757125.1 Thiogranum sp. | reverse complement strand
ACCTCGCCGTTCTCGGCCACCGGGCGCTCCATGATCTTGTGCATGCCGAGGATGCCCGACTGGGGTGGATTGATTATCGGGGTGGACAGCAGGGAGCCGTATACACCGCCGTTGGTGATACTGAAGGTACCACCGGTAATATCTTCCATGGCCAGCGTGCCTTCACGCGCCCGGGTGGCATAATCCCGGATACCCGCCTCGATACCGGCCATCGTCAGCCGGCCCGCATCGCGCAGTATGGGCACCACCAGGCCGCGCGGCGATCCAACCGCGATACCGATGTCGAAGAACCCGTGGTAAACGATATCCGTACCGTCGACCGATGCGTTCAGTTCCGGAAAACGCCGCAACCCTTCGATCACCGCTTTCACAAAGAACGACATAAAGCCGAGCTTTACCTCGTGGGTCTTGAGAAAATCGTCCCTGTAACGGTTGCGCAGGTCCATGACCGGCTGCATGTTGACTTCATTGAACGTGGTCAGGATCGCCGCCGTCTGCTGGGCTTCAAGCAGGCGCTCTGCGATACGCGCGCGCAGGCGCGTCATTGGCACGCGCTTTTCGGGCCTGTCGGCGGAATCCACGGACACGGCAGCTTGCAGCTTTTCCGCTGCGGCGGGCACCGCCGCGGCAGCCGGTGCAGGCGCTTCCTTTGCCTCCTGCAACACGCGCAACACGTCTTCCTTGAGTATCCGGTTACCACTGCCGGAACCCTTTATGTGCCCGATGTCCAGTCCGTGTTCCTCTATCAGGCGGCGTGCCGACGGTGTAACGAAAGCCTCGGCGGCCTTTTCTTCCTGGCGGGGCTGCTCGGCGGCTGCCTGTGCCGGAGGCGCTGCCGCCGGCTCTGCTTTCCCTTCGCGCATACGACCGATGAGCTGGCCGGACTCCACCACCGTGCCTTCCGGCTCGATGATCTCTTCCAGTACGCCGTCCCTGGGTGCCGGCACTTCGAAAACCACCTTGTCGGTCTCGATATCGACAATGGATTCATCGCGTTTCACCGCGTCGCCCGGCTGCCTGTTCCAGTTCAGTATGGTGCCGTCGGAAACCGATTCCGGAAACACCGGTACTTTAAGTTCGATTGACATGCTGCTTCCTTATTCCTCTTCCATGTTCAAACCCAGCGCCTGTGCTACCAGGCGGCGCTGCTGCTGCAGATGACGCCATGCGTAACCCGCTGCGGGTGCCGCCGAGAACGCCCGCCCGGCATATTCCAGCCGGCCGGATTCGGGCAGCGCCGAACACATGTGGTGCTGACTGGAAAACCAGGCACCCTGGTTCTGCGGCTCTTCCTGGCACCAGATATATTCTGTGGCATTGGGATACCCCTCGATCAGCTTACGCAACTGCGCCTTGGGAAAGGGGTAGAGGCGCTCGATACGGATAATGGCCACGTTTTCCAGGGCCTCCTCGCGCCGCTTCTCCAGCAGATCGTAGTACACCTTGCCGCTGCACAGCACAATGCGGCTCACCTGTTCAGGATCCAGTGCATCGATCTCCGCGATCACCGGCTGGAACTCGCCCTGGGTGAGGTCTTCCAGCGTACTCACCGCCAGGCGGTGCCGCAGCAGGCTTTTCGGCGTCATGACCACCAGCGGTTTCCTGCATTCCAGCATGACCTGGCGACGCAACAGGTGAAAAATCTGCGCCGGCGTGGTGGGCACGCAGACCTGTATGTTGTGCTCCGCACACAGCTGCAGATAACGTTCGAGCCGCGCCGAGGAATGTTCCGGCCCCTGCCCTTCCATGCCGTGGGGCAGGAACAGCACCAGCCCGCTCAGACGGTTCCACTTCTGTTCCCCGGCGCTGATAAACTGGTCAATAACCACCTGGGCATTGTTGGCGAAGTCACCGAACTGGGCTTCCCAGATGACCAGCGTATTGGGATCCGTCGTCGAATAGCCGTATTCGAACGCGAGCACGGCCTCTTCTGACAACAGTGAATTGATGACCAGGAAGTCGCCCTGGTCATCGGCCACATGCCGCAACGGGACATGCAGCGAACCGTCCTTCTGGTTATGCAACACCGCGTGACGGTGAAAGAAGGTACCGCGCCCGCTGTCCTGCCCGGACAGGCGCACGCTGTAACTGTCCGTTACGATGGACGCATAGGCCGTGGTTTCTGCAAAGCCCCAGTCGACGGGTAACGCGCCCGCGGCCATCTTGCGCCGGTTATCCATGATCTTGCCGACGTTGCCGTTAAGCTCGAAACCGTCCGGCAGTTGCATGAGTTTTTTCCACAGACCCTTGAGGCGCTGCATGGGAATGGCCGTTTCCAGGGAGGCGGTGCAGGCCTGCGCCAGGTACGGTTCCCAGTCCACTTCATACGGGTAGTTGGCCTGGTCTCTCGGTACCAGTTCTTTCACCACCGAAACCCCCTCGTCCAGGCGCGCCCGGTAGTCGTCCATCAGGCGGTGTGGCTGATCTTCGTCGCAGACCTGCTGCCTGACCAGCGCCTCGGCGTACAGCGCGCGCGTCGTCAGGCGGTCGCGGATAGCCTGGTACATCATGGGTTGCGTCGCGGTGGGTTCGTCCGCCTCGCTGTGACCGTGGCG
>JBHHXO010000331.1:0-2558 GCA_046757125.1 Thiogranum sp. | reverse complement strand
GGGATGGAACAACATTACCCCTCTGGATTAAGAAAAATTACCCATCGGTTAAACGTAAGCGCCCTTAAATCAGCATCTATGAATTCGTATTGATTTTGATAATAGTCATTCCTGTTTAATTAATCTACAGGAGTCTGGCATGGCGGGTGCAGAGGAATCAGAGGATCTTGCCGAGTATTGGCAAGTTCAAATCAATCGCTGGAGAACATCCGGCGAGTCACAAGCGTCATTTTGCAAAGCGCATGACCTGAGTTACCACCGGTTTACCTATTGGCGGCGCAAATTCGATGAACGACACGCTAAGTCCAGGGGCTTTGCATTGGTCAAATATCGAAGTGTGGGAACCAGCACCCTGTCGGTTGCCTTGCCGAACGGCCTGGTGGTCCAGGGAATAGCTACAGATAATCTGGAGGTAGCGCGCCAGCTACTGGAATCACTGACGTGAACCGTATGTTGCGCCCGGCACTCGATATGCCGGAGATCTACCTGTACCGTGACCCGGTCGATTTCCGCAAGAGTTTTCGCGGTCTCGCAGCGATTGTTGAGCAGGAACTGGAACACAATCCTTTTGATGGTGGCTTCTATGCTTTCACCAATCGGCGGCGTAATAAAATCAAATGTCTGTACTGGGAAGACAATGGTTTTGTGCTGTACTACAAGAGCCTGGTCGAGGAAAAATTCTGCTGGCCACGCCGGGGCGAGGAAGTGATTTCGCTTTCAGGGCAACAGATCAACTGGCTGTTGGATGGCTATGATATCAGCCTGATGAAAGGTCACAAAAAGCTCAGTTACGAGTCAGTTTATTGAGGTTTTTATAGCGCGTTTCTGCTAGAATGCGTCGATGCAAAGGGCGGAAAAACTTCTTAATAATCAGCATGATCCAGGGACTTTAAAGGTGCCGGATCTGCTTGCTTTACTGGCTGAAAAAGACCGGCAATTGGAGGACACTCGCCATGCCCTCGATCACAAAAATCACATCATTCGCGAACAACAGAAGTATATTAAGCTGGTAGAGGAATACCTGCGGCTGGCGAAGATACGGCGCTTTGGGTCGCGCAGTGAAAAGCTGGCGTTACAAGTGGATTTGTTCGATGAGGCCGAGCTTGAGGTTGCCCTCGGTGACCTGGAAGACCAGCTACCCGAAGAAGAGACCCGGAAAACGCGTCCGAAAAAGCGCAAACGGAGTTTCTCGGATAAATTGCCGCGTGTTCAGATTCACCTGAGCTTGAACGATGAAGACAAGGCGGGCGCCAGCAAGACCTTTTTCACCAAGGTCAAGGAAGAGTTGGATATCATTCCCGCACAGGCACGGATATTGGAATACTGGCAGGAAAAGGCCGTATTTGATGCGGCGGGCGAATCCCGTATCCAAACCGCCGAGCGTGACCCCCACCCCCTGGGCAAATGCACGGCCAGTGTGGCTCTGCTGGCTTATATTCTGGTATCCAAGTATGCCGATGCCTTACCGCTGTATCGACTGGAGTCCATCCTCAAGCGATACGGTGGCAATATTACCCGCGCCACGATGGCGAACTGGATTATCCGACTGGACGATGTCTTCAAGCCCCTGATCAACCTGCTGCGGGAGCATCAGTTGGGCGGGGATTACCTGCAGGCTGATGAAACCCGACTACAGGTCTTGAAGGAAGACGGAAAACCGGCCACCTCGGACAAATGGATGTGGTTGATACGGGGCGGTCCACCCGATGAACCGGCGGTATTATTCGAGTATGACAGTTCCCGCGCCGAGACAGTGCCGGTTCGCTTGCTCGAAGGCTATCAGGGCGTGTTGCAAACCGACGGTTATGCGGGCTACAACCAGGTCTGTCGTGAAAACCCGATTACGCGAATCGGGTGTTGGGATCATGCGCGCCGGAAGTTTGTGGAAGCGAGCAAGGCGGCGCCTGCTAAAAAGAAAGGCGAGCAGGTCGGTAAAGCCGATATTGCGATCGGTAAAATCCGCAAGCTTTATGCGATCGAGTCCAGGATAGAAAGGCTGAGTGCGAAGCAAAAAACCGAACACCGACAACAACTGAGCCGGCCGCTGCTCGATGACCTGAAAAGCTGGTTGGAAAAGAACATCTGCCGGGTACCCAGAGATAGTCTGACCTGGACCGCGATTAATTACACACTGAACCAGTGGGCGTTGTTGATCGGCTATTGTGAGGATGGCCGATTGAACATCAGCAACGCACTCGCTGAAAATGCGATCAGGCCATTCGCGGTGGGTAGACGTAACTGGTTGTTCAGCGATACCCCGCGTGGGGCCAGAGCGAGCGCGACCTGCTATAGTTTAATTGAAACAGCCAAGGCCAATAATCTGGATCCATACGACTATCTGGTAAAAGTGCTACAGTGTATCGCAGCCGCCGATACACTCGAAAAAATCGAGGCGCTACTGCCCTGGAATGTCAAGTAGGGTCGATTTAAGGGCGCTTACCATATAAGGGTTGGTGATTTGGTAATAGTAAGCAAGAAATTTTATTCAGGGTCTCGCAACGAACACCTCTCCAATCGAATTTGGGCTACTACAGAGGCAACAAATATAATATTACCTG
>JBHHXO010000330.1:0-2568 GCA_046757125.1 Thiogranum sp. | reverse complement strand
CCCGGCCACGTGCTGTCGATCAGACGCACCCCGGATGGCCGTTTGAACATCGAAGACCGCCGCTACTGGGACATGCCGTTTCCCGAAGAAGACACTCGCGCGCCGGCCTATAAAGAATCCGATTACATCGATGGAGTACGTGAGCGTTTGATTGAAGCCGTGCAGCTGCGACTGGAAGCGGATGTACCGGTCGGTTGCTATCTGTCCGGCGGCATTGACTCGTGCGCGATTGTCGGTCTGTCGGCCGCCAGCACCCAGGGTCCGGTCAAGGCGTTTACCATTGGCTTCGATAGCAGCGACTACGATGAGACACCGATCGCAACGGAGATGGCCCGGGCCAGCGGTGCCGAGCAGGACATCCTGCGGATCGACGCCGACCACCTGTACGATCATTTTGAAGAAACCCTTTGGCACACCGAACGCACCATCTATAACACGCTCGGTGTTGCCAAACTGTTGATGAGTCGCCGCGTCAACCAGGTGGGTTACAAGGTGGTCTTGACCGGTGAGGGTTCCGACGAACTGTTCGGCGGCTATCCGGCATTTCGCCGTGACATGTTTCTGCATGGACTTGACCACCTGTCCGGCGATGAACGCCGTGAATGGGAGGCGCTGCTGGCCGAGAACAACAAACTGTTCAAAGGTGCCATGCTGGCCGAGCAAAGTATCGAAGATACCGCGTTGACAGCAAAGGTCGGGTTTACGCCGTCCTGCCTGCAGCCCTGGCTGGCCAGCAGTCAACGGGTGCCGGGGTTGCTGCACCCGGATCACCGTACGGCTTTATCCGGTTACTCCCCCGGTGCCGCTATCGCCGAAACCCTGGATGCCGACGCGCTGAAAAACCGCCACCCTCTCGACAAGGCCCAGTATGTCTGGATCAAGACCATGCTCGAAGGCCAGATTCTCACTTGGGGTGGTGACCGTGTCGACATGGCCAACGCCATGGAAGCACGCCCGCCCTTCCTGGATCACCATCTCGCCGAATATGCGGCCATGCTGCCGCCGGCCATGCGCATACACGGCCGTACCGAGAAATATGTTTTGCGCGAGGCGATGAAGGGTTTGTTACCGGAAACCCTTTACAAACGCGAGAAATTTGCCTTCATGGCGCCGCCGGCGCATACCGATCCGAAAAAATGGCGCGCCATGCAAGCGCTGGCCAGCCGTTATCTCAACCCGGACAGCCTGGCCGAGGCTGGTCTGCTGGACGCAGACGGCGTAGCCGCCTTACTCAAGTTACACGAAGCCCCAACAACCTCGGCCGCCACCCAGACCCAGCTCGATGCCGTTATCAATCACCTGATCGGTGTGCAAGTGCTGCACAAGCATTTCATCGCATCCGACATACCGGCCCAGGCCCGGCGCAAGGCGGCGGAACTGGGTTGGCAGGCTTCATATTCACACACCGAACCGAAACGTGAACATCATCACGCAGGAGTATGATCATGCTGCACAAACAGACACAACAGGACTACGGTAAGGACCCTCTGGCCGTCCGCGAGTCGGACAAGTACCAGGAGGAATATGTACACACCTTCGTGGACAAATGGGATGAACTCATCGACTGGGATGGACGCGCCGAGGCCGAGGGCGATTTTTTCATCGAAAAACTGCGCGAACACGGTGCCAAAAAGGTACTGGACGTAGCGACAGGCACCGGCTTCCATTCCGTACAGCTTATCGAGGCAGGTTTCGAAGTCACCAGCGTGGACGGCAGTCCGACCATGCTGGCCAAGGCGTTTGAGAATGCCCGCAAACGCGGTCACATTCTACGTACGATTCAGGCTGACTGGCGCTGGCTGAACCGCGATGTACACGACCTGTATGACGCCGTGATCTGCCTGGGTAACTCGTTCACCCACCTGCACGAAGAGAACGACCGGCGCAAGGCACTGGCCGAGTACTATGCCACGCTGCGCCACGATGGCATCCTGATCCTCGACCAGCGTAACTACGACGCCATCCTCGATCACCAGGTCGAACCCAGCCATAACTACTACTATTGCGGTGACGATGTACGGGCCACCCCGGAACATGTGGACGAGTCGCTGGCGCGTTTCAAGTATGACTTCGCCGATGGCGCCAGCTTCCATCTCAATATGTTTCCGCTGCGCAAGGCCTACATGGAACGGCTGATGAAAGAAGTCGGCTTCCAGCGCGTAACCACCTACGGCGATTTCAAGGAGACCTATCGCAAGTCGGAACCCGACTTCTTCATTCATGTCGCCGAGAAAAAGTACCTGGAAGAGGAGGCGGAATGATGAATGAAAGTTATTCGCCTGTCGTAAAAACCGCGCAGGACTATTACAACAGCGATGATGCCGACAACTTCTACTACCATGTCTGGGGCGGTGAGGACATACACATTGGTATTTATGAGAGTTTTGAAGATGACATTGCCGACGCGTCCAAACGCACGGTGGACGCCATGGCGGCGCAATGCCTGATGAACCTGGCCCCGCAAACACAGGTACTCGATGTAGGTGCCGGTTACGGGGGTGCGGCACGCTGGCTGGCCGAAAATTTCGGCTGTCATGTTACCTGCCTGAATCTGAGCGAGGCGCAGAA
>JBHHXO010000329.1:0-2581 GCA_046757125.1 Thiogranum sp. | reverse complement strand
CCGGTCAACCACGCCAAGACCCAGCCCTTGGTCGAGACGGAATTCCGGTTTGATCACAACGGTCTGATCGACCGGTTCCACAGCCGGGTACGACCGCGGCTGGTCGCCGACCTGGACCCCCGCTACCTGCCTGCTATCCGCGGCAACACGGAATCCGAGTACCTTTTTGCCGCCCTGCGCCAGCTGCTGACGGAAGACCCCGACCTGTCCATGGAAGCCGCGCTGGTGGAGTTGATGCAACGCATCGAACAATGGGCGAACGGGTGTCGCGCATTACTGACCATCGTCGTAAGCGACGGGGAACGCCTGTATGCCGTCCGCCACGCCCTTGGCGACGAACCACCGACGCTGTATTACACTGTGGATGACGAAGCGTTCCCCAATGCGCAACTGATCGCATCGGAACGCCTGACGGAGTCCACCTTCTGGCAAGCGGTGCCGGAACACCATATACTCATACTCGACCCTGAGGAACCGCCGGAACTACTACCCCTGTGAGCACGGACGCGTTGATTACCGAGCTGGGCCAGACACAGGCCCTGTTGTCAGCACTGGCAGAGGACGTCGATGACACGACGTTCCGCAGCCAGTACCACCCCGACCTCAGCCCGCTGGGCTGGCACCTTGGACACTGCATCTATACCGAATGCCTGTGGTTGCACGAGCAACTGCGCGGTGACGACAGCGTTACCGCGCCAATCGCCGATCTGTATACACCGCCTCGCACTGCAAAAGCCGAACGCGGCAAACGCCTGCCGCCGCAACAGGCGCTGTTAGGCTGGGCGACCGAGCTGCAGGCGTTCAACCTCCACTACCTGCGCAACCTGCGTCCGGAATTACGGGGGCATGCGCTGCTCAGGGACAATTACCTGATTCATTTTCTGATCCAGCACAACAGCCAGCACTACGAAACCATGCTGATGGTACTGACCCAGAAAGCGCTGCAGGAACACCGGACCCGCAGCGGAGCGCAGCGGGCCCTGCGGGCTAGCAACCCCGACCCCGAACTGGTAGAGGTCCCCGCGGGTCACTACCGGATTGGTGGTCGCAAGCCCGTTGCCTACGATAACGAAGTCCCGCCGCAACAGGCTGACCTTGGCCCGTTCGCCATCAGCAAAACACCGGTCAGCAATGCCGAATACCTTGCCTTTATTGAAGACGGCGGCTACCGGCGGCGTGAACTGTGGCAGGACGACGGCTGGGACTGGCAACAGGAAAACGGGATCAGCTGTCCGGACCACTGGCGCAGATCAGATACCGGCGACTGGTACGGAGTCGGCATAAAGGGCGGCTACGACCTGGCCGACAGCGAACCCGTATCAGGCGTCAGCTACCACGAGGCACGCGCCTTTGCACGCTGGGCGGACGCGCGCCTGCCGCACGAGTACCAGTGGGAAACCGCCTGCCGGATCGGCCTCCTGGAACAGACCGGCCGCGTCTGGGAATGGTGCGACAACAGCTTTCATCCCTACGAGGGGTTTACGCCGTTTCCTTACGACGAATACTCCCTGCCCTGGCTGGACGGCCGGCATTTCAGCCTGCGTGGCGGCAGCCTGCATACCAGGCCGGCGATAAAGCGCCCCAGTTTCAGGAACTTCTTTCTGGCTGACAAACGCCACGTATTCGCCGGTTTGCGGCTGGTTTATTAGCCCACAACCACCCCCACCTGGTTTACAATCGGCACATGGCCGATCCCGACAAGCAGAATACGAGCCGCCTTGGCAAGGGGATGACGCTCGCGGCATGGGTCATCGCACTGGGCCTGCTGACCCTGTTCTTCAACAACAAGCTGGATAAACAGCGCAACCCCAACCAGTCCGTATACAGCCGCATCGACGACGCCGGCACACCTGAGGTCGTTCTGAAGCGCAACCGCTTCGGCCACTATGTCACAAGCGGCACAGTGAACGGGCGGCGCGTGGAGTTCATGCTGGATACCGGCGCCAGCGACGTCGCCATTCCCGCCGAGCTCGCGCAGGAGCTGGGCCTGAAGCGCGGTGCGCCGGTACAGTACCAGACCGCCAACGGTATCGTGACCGCATACCGGACCACGATAGACAGCGTGGCCATCGGCCCGATGGTCATTCGCAACGTAGCGGCCAGCATCAACCCCGGCATGCGCGACATGGAAATCCTGCTGGGGATGAGTGTACTGCGACATGTCGAGTTCACCCAGCGCGGGGACACCCTGATCCTCCGACCCAATGAATAACCTGGTAGATCAGCTCACCGACTGGAGTGCTTACCTGGCCGGCCTGTTGTGGAGCAACGGGCTGACACTGATTGTACTACTGGGCATGGGCCTGTACCTGACGATACGCATGGGACTGGTGCAGGTACGCGGGTTCCGCCACTCCGTTGCACTGCTGTCCGGCACCTACAACCGCCCCGACCACGCAGGCCATATCAGCCACTTCCAGGCGCTCTCCACCGCACTGTCTGCAACTGTCGGGACCGGCAACATCGCCGGCGTCGCAACCGCCATCTCGCTGGGTGGCCCCGGGGCATTGTTCTGGATGTGGGTCACAGCGTGCTTCGGCATGGCAACCAAGTTTACCGAGTGCACCCTGGCGCTGAACTT
>JBHHXO010000328.1:0-2582 GCA_046757125.1 Thiogranum sp. | reverse complement strand
GCTCTCCCAAAGCGCTCAAGAAAGGTTGACCATTGAGGTCCAGTGGGACGAATTGAACCTAGTTCTCGAGAACAACAGAACAACGGAGAAGCAGCGACATTCGTAAGCGCTCGGTAATCGACGCCTTGTAGCATGCGTTGCTTTGTCTAGAGTTTCAGGTTTTCCAGGTGTGGAGGACATGATGGAACCGACAGAGAAGCAGAGGCTTTACCAATCCTTTATTGCGGCTGCGGAAGAAGCCGGCGTGCCGTTGGCGGAGTACGCGCGTCAGCAGGGCATCAATGTGCATTGCCTGTATGGCGAGCGACAACGCCTGCGCCGACAAGCGCATAAGTCGCTGCCCGGGTTTGTGCGCGTCGAAGACGTCTCCGGGCCGGTGCTGTCGCCGACATTGATGCAAATTCGCTTGCCGAACGGTGTCAGCCTGGCGCTGCCGACGGATCAGCTGCCACTGACGCAGATACTGCAAACGCTGGCGACGCTGTAGTGTTCTCTTTTGCAGAGGATGCGGTGGTTTACCTGCATCGGGCGCCGGTGGACTTTCGCAAGCAGATCAACGGCCTTGCCCTGATCGTGCAGGAGTCACTGACACTTGATCCCACCCAGCAGGCGCTGTTCGTGTTCGTCAATCGTGGAGCGAATCGGGTGAAGATCCTGTGGTGGGACAAGACCGGCTTTTGTCTGTGGCTGAAGCGGCTGGAGAAGGACCGGTTTATCTGGCCATCCAGGCATGAAGGTGATGTGCTGAAGCTTACCGGCGAGCAGCTCACGTACCTGCTTGCCGGCTTCGATATCTTCCGTTTCCCGCCACACCAACGACTGTTTTATGGTGCGGTCGGCTAGTTGATTTGTTATACTGTGCCGCATGGCGGCACAGACCATCCCAAGCCCATCGCAGCTGGTTGAAGCAGCCCGCCAAGACCCCGCCGCCGCTGAGCAACAACTCGATACCATCTTCAGTGAACACGCGCAGCAGATAGAAACGCTGGCTAATGAACACGCAAAGCAGCTACGTTACCTCGCTACCCTGATCGCCAAGTACGAAGAAGAGATGCGCGCAGCACGGGCCGAACGCTTTGCCGCGAGCAGCGAACAGTCACCGCAATATGCCCTCTTTAATGAAGCCGAGCAGGAGGTGAGCGCCGCGGCTGTCGAGGACGAGACCGAAACCGTCCAGGTGCCTGCGCATACCCGCAAGGTCGCCCGGCGTAAGCCGCTGCCTGAGAACCTGCCGCGCATCGTGGTGGAACATGATCTTGACGACAAGCACTGTGAGTGCGGTGCGGAGAAGGTCCGCATCGGCAGCAAAACCAGCGAACAGCTCGATGTGATCCCGGCCCAGGTGTTTGTGATTGAACAGCGGCGCCATACCTACAAGTGTCCGTGCTGTACCGATGCGGTGCCCGAGACAACCCCATTACCGCCGCAACCGATACCGAAGAGTATGGCATCACCCGGCTTGCTGGCCTTTGTGGCCGTCGCCAAATATGACGACGGGCTGCCGCTGTACCGGCAGTCGAAGCAGTTTGAACGGCTCGGCATCGATCTGCCGCGGCAGACCCTGGCCAGTCACATGGTGAAGGCAGGGGCATTGATCGAACCGCTGATGGCGCGGCTATCGGCACAGGCGCTGTCGCATGACATTGTGCAGATGGATGAGACGCGGGTGCAGGTGCTGACTGAAGATGGCCGATCGGCCCGCAGCCAGAGTTGGATGTGGGTGATCCGCGGCGGACCACCGGACAGGCCGGTGTTGCACTATCACTACGACCCGAGCCGGGCGGGTACAGTGGCAACACAGCTGCTCGAGGGTTACGGGGGCTATCTGCAGACCGATGGTTACCAGGCGTATCGCCAGGTGTTATCTGATCCTGGGATTACCGGGCTGGGTTGCTGGGCGCATGTGCGCCGCAAGTTCGTCAAGGCACAGCAGGCGGCACCAAAAGGCAAGACCGGGCGGACGCAGCAGATCCTTGCCTGGATCGGCAAACTATATGCACTGGAGAAGAGCCTGGCTGACACATCCGCGGAGGAACGCTATCGGCAGCGACAACTGCAGGCCGGGCCAATCCTCGATGAGATCGAAACCTGGGTGGCGAAACAGGATGTGAATCCACAGAGCTTGTTGGGCAAGGCGATTGGATATCTCAAGAACGAGTGGCCACGTCTGACCGTGTATCTCGAGGACGGCCGGCTCAATATCGATAACAACCCGGTGGAGAATGCTATCCGTCCGTTCGCGTTAGGCAGAAAGAACTGGCTGTTCAGTCAGTCCGTCGATGGTGCCAACGCCAGTGCCACTTTGTACTCACTGATCGAAACGGCACGGGCCAACGGACTCAACACTTACACCTACCTCAAGCACGTGTTCACCTTGTTGCCGCGCGCAACATCGGATGAAGATATCGAGGCATTGCTCCCCTGGAACATCGATCCGGAAACACTCCAGCAATACCTGACGCCGCCCTCTCTATCCTGAATCACCCAGTCCTCGCAAGAGCGTCGATTACCGAGCGCTTACGTACAACTATGTCCTAGATCGTTGTGATTTCTACTGGCCGGAACCAGGTGCGATCTGTTGG
>JBHHXO010000327.1:0-2612 GCA_046757125.1 Thiogranum sp. | reverse complement strand
CCTTATGGAGGAGAAGTACTTGTCAGGTAAACGCATCACTCAACGACAGGAAAATTGCTATATAAAGCATCGCCAAACAGGTAGTAGCCAGGAACTGTCCGCAATCAAAACCGGCATCAGTGTCCGTTCAGGTCGTCGTATCGAAAAAGGCGAGAGGCAAGGCAAGAAGGTTCACGACTGGAAGACGCGCGAAGATCCCTTTGAAGCGGTTTGGGAATCGGAGCTTGAGCCTTTGCTGGAAAATCAATCTGATCTGACCGGTATCACCTTGTGGGATTATCTGGATGAGAAATACCCAGGGCAATATCCCGAAAAACGGTTAAGAACCCTGCAGCGCCGCGTCAAACACTGGCGCGCCACCCGGGGACCGGACAATGAAGTCATTTTCCGCCAGTCCATGCCCGCAGGCCACCAGGGGCTCTCTGATTTCACCCGTCCCAATACGGCCATCAGGCTTGCCGGGGAACCGTTTGAGCACTTACTGTACCAGTTGCGCCTGGCCCATAGTGGTTGGCGACATGTGCATATCGTGCAAGGCGGCGAAAGCTACAGTGCCCTGGCCGACGGCCTGCAAAGCGCGTTGCATACTCTGGGCGGCGTGCCTAAAGAACATCGCACCGATAGCCTGAGCGCGGCTTATGTGAATAATGCAGAAAAGCAACGCTTGACCGAGGACTATGAAGCCCTGTGCCGGCATTATGGCATGACGCCCACCACCAATAACCTGGGCGTCAGTCATGAAAACGGGGCGATCGAAGCGCCCCATGGATCACTCAAGCGCCGGATCGACCAGGCCATCAAATTACGTGGATCGAATGACTTTGCGAGCCTGCGTGCTTACCGTGCATTTATCGAGCGTATCGTCAGTAAACTGAATCGACGTTGCCGGGGACGATTGGTCGATGAACAAAAATTACTGTCGGGGCTGCCCGCGCATCGCTTCATCGACTACACGGAGCTGACCGCCAAAGTCACGACCAGCAGCAGCATCTCGGTAAAGCGCGGTTTATATACCGTCCCATCCCGGTTAATCGGTGAGACGATCAAAGTCCACCTCTACCATGACCGGTTAGTCTGTTACGTGGGACAGACACAGGTCATCAGCCTGGCGCGGGTGTATCCGAAGCATCCTGCCGGACGCGCACGGTGTATCAATTATCACCATATCATTCACTCGCTGGCGGCCAAGCCCCAGGCCTTCCGCTTTTCACAATTGAGGGACGATATTTTACCCAACCACGATTATCGTCAGCTGTGGGCCATAGCTGACCAGCAATTTACGCCGCAAGATGCCTGTAAATGGATCGTGACCGTGTTACGGATCGCCCATGATTATGACTGTGAAAGTCTGTTGGCCGCGGAATTATTGCAGCAAGCTCGGCACAACGCACTGCCGGATCTGAAAGCCTTGCAGGCGCGCTATCTGAAAAATACCACGCCCCCAGACATCCCCATCCGACAACATGCCATCGATGAGTATGACCAGCTCTTAAGTGGCCAGTGGAAAACGCGGGAGGTGGCTTGTGGCTGAATCGTTACCAATGATGTTAAAAGCGCTTCGCCTCCCCGCCTTTGGGCAGTATTACCACGAATATCAGGAGCAGGCGATCGACAAAGCCTGGGGGCATGGTCAATATCTGTCCAGGCTCTGTGAAGAAGAAATCGCGCAGCGCTTCCAAACCCGTATCCGTAACTGGACGCGTGAGGCCAGGCTACCGCGGGGAAAGAGTTTTGCCACATTACAAATTAATGAGCTGCCCAAAGCCATCCAGCAGACGGTGATCGGGCTGAAAGACAACACCCAGTGGGCCTTGCAGGCGGATAACGTGCTCCTGATCGGTCCATCCGGCGTCGGCAAGTCGCACATCGCGGCAGCGCTCGGACACCATCTGATCGAGCAGGGCATACGGGTCAAATGGATCGCGGCCACCGCATTAGTGCAACACTTGCAACAGGCAAAGCAAGAGCTGGATTTAATGGGCGCCATGAGCAAACTCGACAAATACCGGGTCATGATTATCGACGACATCGGTTATGTGAAAAAAACTGATTCAGAAACCCAGGTATTGTTTGAATTTATCGCCCACCGCTACGAAAGCGGCAGCCTGATCATTACTTCAAATCAGCCCTTCAGCCATTGGGATCAAATCTTCCCGGATACGCTGATGACGGTAGCGGCCATCGACCGCATTATCCACCATGCCACGATTGTTGAAATAGACACGGACAGTTACCGGAAAAAACACCAGAAAAAGGTGTAACCCAACAAGCCCTTGCCCGAAGTAACCAGGCGGTTCCTACCGTAATCACGAGACGGACTCCGCGTGGATAATGCGTGAATATTTTGCTACGCAAAACCGTATGGAAAAGTGCAGGACAAAACTCGCAAGCTCGTTGTTGACCAGCGCTTTTCCACACTTATTCACCCATTACCCACACTACGCCGTGTTAGGGGATTGCTGGCATAAAGTGCCTGCGGCGCAACAACAGAGTTTTATATAAAAAAACCGGCCAAGATAATTGTCGCGAAACCGGACAAAATAGTTGACGTGGGATATCATTCCGAAAACTGCTCAGAGTGAATGGCTTTCTGGGTAGCATGAGTCGTAAAG
>JBHHXO010000326.1:0-2627 GCA_046757125.1 Thiogranum sp. | reverse complement strand
CGCCCTTGTCGGTCTCCCTGGTCTTGATCTCACCCACCAATTTATCAAAGGCGGCTGTGCCCTGATATTCCGGCTGTTCTGAATACATGATGTTCGGATCGGAGGGATCGAATGTGCCGCGATTGCCGATGGCGGATTTGATTTGTTCTGGGCGAAACACTCCATATTCATATCGTTCCGGAATGCCTTCTCGTTCATGTGCCCTTACTTTTACGATTATCCCATCATGGCCTTTCTTTTTTGCTTTCTCCGCTAATGCTGCAATTGATTGTCTGGCTCTCGGCTTGGTTAAATCCGCAACTAATGGATTTTTAATCTGAAGATATACAGGATAGATAGATGCACCAAAGAAGGCTTCTGGCATCACTCTTTTCTGAAGTTCAACAGTATTCAATTGAGGACGACCTTCGGCAGCAGTAATTAAACGCCGCATATCTTTGTTCATTAATTCAGGGTGCTTTTTATAATAATTGACTCTGGTTGCCTGTGCTCCATACCAATCAGCAACAGAAGGGAGAGATGCAAACCACATCATTTCTTTAGCAGAACGAGCTTGTGTAATTTTACCGCCAAGGTCTGAGCGAAATTCATCAATATCCATATTTGTTCCATGATAGACAATTAATGGTTCCCCGTTTTCATCCACCACTTTGGAATTGCCGAACCAGCGCTTGAAGTATTTGCTGTTGACGCCCTTCTCCAGCCATTCGGCGGCGGCATCCATGATCTCATTCGCCTTCGCGCCGGCAATACCAGCGAACGAAAACGCCGCCTGCGCCCGCATTTCACCGACTGCCGGGCCTTCCGCAAACCGCTTCAGGGCGGCTTTCGCCACCGCCGCCAGATCCGCTTCGGTAAGGTTCTTGATAGGCACACCCATACGCATCAGGCCCACGCGGATCGCGGCAATGAAGTCACGTACCCAGCGGGCAATGGTTGCCGGCAAACTCTCAGGCTTGCCTTCCAGATACTTCTGTACGGTGTAGGCTGCCAGTTCCTCGGCGCGATCCGCCTCCGGCGTGCTCTCCGGTATGGCCTTTTGCGCTTCCTCGAAGAAGGTCTTGGCCTTGCCGCCTTTCTGCCTGCGGGCAAGCGCATCCAGATTACGCAGGCGCTTCATCAGGCGCTCCCAGCCCTTCTCGCCGACAATCTCCCGGCCGCGACCGTGGAAGGCTTCGTGGAGCAGGGTCGATTCCAGGTTTCCCTTGGTGACCGCATCGGCCACCATGTAAATCACGTCATGGCCGCGGTAGTAAGCGCCGGCCATGCCCTCCCGGGACAAGGCCCGTGCCGTATCAGGCAAGTCGGCCCTGCTCTGGACGATTTGCAGCTTTCCGGCATCCAGCAGCTTCTGGATCGCCTTGCCGAGCGGGGATTGAAGCAGGCGGGTTCTGGCCTCTGATACTGAAAGCCCCGCCGAAGCGGGGCTTTCTGTGGCGGCGTAGCTTATTCCTTTGAAGGGTGGAGAGAGGCCAAGTTGTAGCTGGCGGCCAACTTGCGCCAGTAGTTCGGATCTTTCGCTGCGCGGGAGGCGTAGAAGGGAATGGGTGACAATTCCTCGCGCAAGCGTTGTGCTTCCTGGTGTTGCTCCTTGTCCAGACGTTCCAGTTCTTCCGGCGATATTCTTGGCAAGTGCGGAAACATCCGCAAAACCTTCTCCTGTTCTTCGATTCTTGAACTCATTACGCTTGAAATCATACCGCAGATCCCGTATTTCCGGAAATTCCTTTGCGGCATTCGCGTAGGATGTCAGGATCAGTTCCCGCAGATTGTGATCGTCATCCCCTGCCTTCCAATTCAGTGGACGCGACCCTTGGGTGGTCTGATCCTCGTGCGGCGCCAGATGCCTTGTGGTGCCCCATTTGAGCGCGGATGCCAGCATGGCCTCGGTCCGACGCACCAGCGCGTCCTCGGACAGCCCGGCGGGATCGCCGATAAACACCAGATTATTGTTGTGAGCATAATCGGCTACCACCGCATACAAGGCGCTGCCACGACTGACCGTGCTTTTGAGCAAGGCCGCGTTAAGGAAAATCTCGCCGTTCGCATATTGCGTGGCACGGCCCTGCGTCCCGTCCGGCATCGTGAACAGCCAATGCCGCACTTTTCGGTATTTGGCGGGCGTGCTCTTGTACTGCTTATCGACGATCTCTTCCACTTGGATCTTTGGCGCGATGCCTTGTGCGATCTCCATCATGTCCTTTGCTGTGGAGGCGGGATAACGAAACAGCTCGTCGGACTGGGCCAGCATCTTCCAGACAACCGTCGCCATATCGTCCTCTGGACGGATCGTCCAAGCGCGGCTTATGTCCTCGCTCAATGAGAACAGGGCAACGCCCTTGTCGGTCTCCCTGGTCTTGATCTCACCCACCAATTTATCAAAGGCGGCGTTGATGGCTTCACGTTCCGCGCCCTGCGGATACCGGTAGGCGGTATCTTTCAAAGAGCTACCGCCCAAGATCAACCGGCAACGACAAACGCGCGTTTCCGCCGGATCATGGTTGGCGCAGGAAAGGGGCTGGCACAGCCCTATTTTGGCGGGACGCGGCGGTATCCAAGCAGTCGCAAGAAACCGACAGCGTACTCATCGCCCGTATCAACCTCGGCAAGACACTGCTCCAACAGAC
>JBHHXO010000325.1:0-2653 GCA_046757125.1 Thiogranum sp. | reverse complement strand
CGGCATCCTCTGGCAGATAAAAAGCGTGGCCGTGACGGTTTCCTGCACCAAGATCATGGCCTGATAGTACCGGCGGGATGTTGTCCGCACCTTGCAGGACGTATTTGGCCTTGCTCATAACTGCGGCGCGGAAATATTCGCCAATCCGGACGGCATCCTCGATGCGGGGTAAAGGTTTACCTACGAGCATGAAGCGCGCGGTGGTCACAAACGACCGATGCACCTTTGGCTGCCCCAATTTCGGACGCAAACAATCCAGTGGACGAAGATATTCGACGAAACGACCGGCCGGCGGCTGGCTCCAACCGGCTTGCTGGATATCGCTGGTGTCGAGACATAGCGCTCGCGTAAGAGAATCCGGTGTAGTCAGTTTCAACAATTTTCCCTTTTTACCACGCTGACCGGCAGTCTTGTTGCTGATAAAATCATCCCGCCACTGCCGGTACGCCGCGGCAGCGCTGGGCGCTAACAGACGTACAACCTCACCCCTGACCTCACCGGTATCCCGGTCAACGGTATCCTCGCCCGGTCGACACAGGAACTCACTCGATGTTTTATCTTCGCCATCAATCGCCTTGATAATGTCGGCGGGCACCTCGTCATCTGCCAGTCGCCGCGCTTCGACCCAGCTCTCTGCGCGCCCCAAATATCCCATACAGCACAGTAACTCATCCAGCAGACTACACTGGTCGTTGTTCAGTATCCGTTGCGGCCAAACCATCACAAGTTCGTCATCAGGGTTGATTCGGGCAAAGGCATCGAATACTAATGACGTATTACCTTTCCACTGGGGCATGTAATGCCGTGAATGCGTATGCACAGCTGCCGGCAAATGATAAAGCGGCAGCGTCTCCCCCAATTCATCGATCAGACGCTCCAGCCGGTCGTAGGGAAATTGATGGTGATCCAGTTTGTGGTACCAGGTGGAAATCAGTGCCCGGCATACCCGCCAGGGTGAAGGTGGCCACTCTACATCCGCTTCATTGACGTGCCGTCCCCAGGGATTGGCGTGGTACCGCCCGGCCACAAAACGAAATCCGATCGCGAGCATGTGACTATTTCCTGTAGGTCACTTCGGTTACAGGAGGCTCTGCGAATACGGACTCCTCACGTGCTGCTTTGATCAAGTCCGGCAATGCCTCCTCCAGATCAGTCATTGACGGAAGAACAAAATTTTCAGGCCGGGGGATCGATAGTGTTTCCACATCCAGGTCACACGCGGTACGCAGGCGCAGGCCGGTTTCAAGAAAACGCCTAATCTTATATAGTGAAATCGCGATCAACAGTTCATTGATACTCGAACTGAAACCGTAGCCGCGTAACTGCGCCAGATCGAGGTTGAAGTAGGCAGTAATTTTTGGTGAGACATATTCATCGCGTGAAAACGGCACATTACCAAATCCCCTGGCTGTATCACCCGAGGGATTAACCGAGTCATTCTTAACACCTCCACTGGCCGCCACCTTGACTTCTTCGGCCTCGATAAATGCTGACAATGCCCGCGGCAGGCGCAAACGACCACCGGCCAACTCCTTTTTGGCCAGAAATACACCATGCAATAAAGCATTAACATCAAGCTTCAGCAGCGTCTTTGCCAGCTTCTTTAAATCAACAGCGCCTTCATTCATATCCGCCAGTTCAGATTTTAACAAATCGAAAACGGTTTTATCCTTACCTTCCAGGATGTAAGGCGAGTTAATCCGGTGGGCTTCAAGCACCGAATTTGTCAACGCCTCACCTGCTTCGCCAAGGACACGCACGAACGGTAACCCCGCGAGCGGGGACTGCCAATCATTGCGAACCCCATCCCAGCAAACCACTTCCAAACGATTCGCCATGCTCTGGGCCGATTCGACAAGAAGCATCTTTTCACCATCAGGGCCGTCGTACTCGGCTGCACCGATTTCCGGGAACCCTGTGGGTTGAAAACGGCTGCCCTGCACCGGTTTGAGGCGGGCTTCGATCAATAGGCGGGGACTGTCGTTAAGCGCATCAATGTTCAGCGTCATTCTATTTCTCCTCAGCTTTTATATCGTCAAGAGGCCTGGCGCTGTTCAGCGCTCCGCCTGCAAATCAAACGGTGTAGCTTCCGCACGGCGACATCAGTCAGCGGTATGAGCAAGGATGCGGCTAACCGCTGGCCAGTTATCCCCGCAGCGGAAGGTGTGGCACTCAATGTTGACAGACCGGCAATCCGTAAACGTCGCTGAGCCAGTACCAGGGCATCCTGTATTCGACCAGCTGCCAGCAGACGCAACAGTCCTGGCGGTATGGGCAGGGCTGACATCTCAGTCAGCAGTCCGCAGTGCCGGAGTTGTCGATCTGGCACGAATAGTAGCTTTATCAGCGCATAGGCGGCCAGTACAGGAAATCCTTCTTCACCGGGAGGCTGTTCCGACTTTGCCGGAATCTTGCAGTGCGTCAGTCCTGGCAGTAACTGGCCAATTCGGTGATCGTCGGTCGCCTCATCAAGAAATGCTCCGACTACCGCAACATCCACTGCAAACCTGCTTCCGAGAGGCTTGTCGCCTTGATCCTGCTTGTGCGCGAGCAACAAACGCTTTTCCAGCATGGCAATGAGGTTCTTTTCGAACCCACCATGTTTCCAGGTATAGTAGTGATGCTTTTCGCCTTCCGGTAGCCAATCGGGGGG
>JBHHXO010000324.1:0-2668 GCA_046757125.1 Thiogranum sp. | reverse complement strand
TTCGTCCTCGTCGGCGGCGCTGGCTATGCGCTTGTAGAGTATCAGGCGCGCATGCACGTCCGGCAGGTAGTCGTCGGGTATCAGCGCGGGGACGTGCAGATCGACTTCCGGCCCATGGTTCAGGGGTTGTTCCAGCTCCGGCTCGCGGCCGGCTTTCAGTGCCTCGACCGCGCGTTCCAGCAGTTCGGTATACAGCGTAAAACCGATTTCATGGATCTGGCCGCTCTGTTCGTCACCCAGCAGCTCGCCGGCGCCACGGATTTCCAGATCGTGTGTGGCGAGCGTAAACCCGGCGCCCAGGTCTTCCAGCGACTCGATGGCTTCAATACGCTTGATCGCATCATCGGTCATGGCCTTGCGGTGCGGCACCACCAGGTAGGCGTAGGCGCGGTGGTGGGAACGGCCGACGCGACCGCGCAGCTGGTGTAGCTGCGCCAGGCCGAGCCGGTCCGCGCGGTTGATGAGGATGGTATTCGCCGTGGGTACGTCGATCCCGCTCTCGATGATGGTGGTGCACAGCAGGATGTTGAAACGGCGGTGGTAGAAATCGAGCATGACCTGCTCCAGCTCCCGTTCGCGCATCTGTCCATGGCCGATACGGATGCTGGCCTCGGGTACCAGTTCGCGCAGTTCGCGCGCAATCTTTTCGATGCTCTCCACCTCATTGTGCAGGAAATAGAGCTGGCCACCGCGCGTGATTTCACGCAGACAGGCTTCGCGTATGGTATTGGCGCTCCATTCCGTAATGAAAGTCTTGATCGCCAGGCGTTGCGCCGGCGGTGTGGCGATTATGGACAGATCGCGCAGACCGGACAGCGACATATTCAGGGTGCGGGGAATGGGCGTTGCCGTCAGTGTGAGGAGGTCCACCTCGGAACGCAGCGCCTTGAGTTTTTCCTTTTGTCGTACGCCGAAACGGTGTTCTTCATCGATAATAACCAGCCCGAGGTCCCTGGGTTTTATATCGCTCTGCAGCACCTTGTGGGTACCGATGAGTATGTCCACGCTGCCGCTGGTAAAACCCGCAATGATCTCGTCCTGCTGTTTCCTGCTGCGAAAGCGTGACAGCACATCGATACGAATCGGCCAGTCGGCAAAGCGGTCGCAGAAGTTCTGGTAGTGCTGCTGGGCGAGCAGGGTCGTCGGTACCAGCACCACCACCTGGCGACCGGACTGCGTGGCAATGAATGCGGCGCGCATGGCAACCTCGGTCTTGCCGAAGCCGACATCACCGCAGACCACGCGGTCCATGGGCCGCGCTGACAGCATGTCTTCCAGCACCGCTTCGATGGCCTGCGCCTGGTCCGGCGTTTCCTCGAACGGGAAGGTGCCGGCAAAGGCGCTGTACTCTTCCATATCGATCTGTGCGGGGCGGCCCTTGCGCGCGGCGCGGCGGGCGTAGATGTCCAGCAGTTCGGCGGCCACATCGTGCACCCGCCGGGCGGCCTTCTTGCGGGCCTTCTGCCAGTGATCGCTGCCCAGCCTGTGCAGCGGTGCGCTGTCCGGGGAGGAACCGGTATAGCGGCTGATCAGGTGCATGGAGGCGACCGGCACGTACAGTTTGTCCTTGCCCGCGTATTCCAGCGTCAGGAATTCGGCCTCGAACCCGCCCACCGACAGCTTCTGCAAGCCGAGGTAACGGCCGACTCCGTGGTCTTCGTGTACTACCGGCGCACCCACATTCAGATCGGTGAGGTTGCGGATAATGACATCGGCGTCACGTTTCGGGCGCCGCCGGCGCTGTTGCAGGGCGCGTTCACCGAACAATTTCGGCTCGGTGATGATGATCAGGGCCGGGTCCGTCGCGAGCCAGGCACCCTGTTCCATCGGGGCGACGGTTATAGCAAGTTTTTCGTCACTGTCCCGGAACGCATTCCAGTCCTCCAGCACGCGCGGGTGGATGGCAAATTCCTTCAACTGGCCAAGCAGCGTTTCGCGCCGGCCGGCGGATTCGGCGCAGATCAGGGTCCGTCCCGGGAAACCGGCAAGAAAATCCTGCAGCGCAGCGGCGGGACGTTGTGCGCGGCTTTTGAACTGCAGGTCCGGCAGCGCCCGGGTGGCGAAACGTACCGCGTCCGAACGGCCTTCCAGTGCCTCGGAGCGTTGCACCTCAATGCGCGCGTAGACCGACAGCGCCGCCGTGGTCTCGTCGTCCGTCAGGTACAGCTGTTCCGGTGGTAACAGCGGCCGCTCGATATCGTGGCGCAACGATTCGTAGCGCTCTGTGACCTCGGCACGGAAGCTGTCTATGGCCGTATGCGTGTCTTCGCCGGTCACCAGGCAGGTTGCAGCGGGCAGGTAATCGAACAGGCCGGCCGTCTGTTCCAGGAACAGCGGCAGATAACATTCGATCCCGTTCGGGATCAGACCGTCACTGACGTCGCGGTAAACCAGGGCACGTTGCGGGTCCCCCTCGAAACGGCCGCGCCAGGCGCGCCGGAAACGGGTGATAGCGGCATCGTCTACCGGGAATTCACGCGCGGGTAACAGGCTGATGCGGTCGACCTTGTCCAGGGAACGCTGGCTGTCCGGGTCAAAGCTGCGTATGGACTCGATGTCATCGTCAAACAGATCGATCCGGTACGGCATGGTGCTGCCCATGGGGAACAGGTCCAGTATGGAGCCGCGGGGGGCGGCCCCCCCGCGGACCCAGAACCAGGGGGCACCA
>JBHHXO010000323.1:0-2670 GCA_046757125.1 Thiogranum sp. | reverse complement strand
GCAAAGGCATTTCCGAATGATACTGCCAGCAATACACCTGACAGGAACAATTGCTTAACGACTTTTTGCATGATGACTCCTCCTCACGTTTTGTCGTGTTGTATTTAGTTTTCCAGAATCTGCGCGGGGCAATTCCAGCGTTATTATTATGGCCTTGACACTCTGCCGGTTCCCCGGGCCAGAACAACAGCTGCCTGGGGTACCGGAGGCGAACCCGCGCAAAGTGGCGTAGGTCATGCCGCTACTTTATTTACCTCTGAGGCAATGTCAAGTCTATGACGCCTACTCCAAGCATTTTTTTGCAAATCAACATCAAATACATTATATAACCAATTGTTTATACATTAATTCATTAAAACACGAGAGAACTGCTACGTTATGGTCTGGAAACCACGCGTCACCGTCGCTGTCGTCGCTGAGCGACATAACCGCTTTTTAATGGTCGAGGAAGACATCCGCGGCACGGTTTGTTTCAACCAGCCGGCCGGCCACCTGGAAGACAATGAAAGCCTGACCGATGCCGCGGTCAGGGAATGCCTGGAAGAGACAGCCTGGCAGTTTCAGCCCGAGGCCCTGGTGGGCGTGTACCGCTGGCGCAGCGAGGAGAAACAGGACACCTTCCTGCGCGTCACCTTTTGCGGCACCTGCACGGCGGAAGACAAGCAGCAGCCACTCGATACCGGTATCCTCGCAACCCACTGGCTGACGCTGGAGGACATACGCGCACGCGCGGGCCAGTTGCGCAGCCCGATGGTGGTCAGATCGATAGAAGACTACCTGAACGGCCGGCGTTACCCGCTCGAACTGTTAACCGACATAGACCAGGACAGCGTTTTGTGAATTCACCGAAACTGATCGTCGGCCTTTCCGGCGGTGTTGATTCCGCCGTCGCGGCCGCGTTGCTGCTCGAACAGGGTCACCGGGTCGAAGCCTTGTTCATGAAGAACTGGGATGAAGACGACGAAGCGGATTACTGTCCCGCGGCACAGGATCTTGCCGATGCCCGCGCAGTCGCGCAATGTCTCGACATCCCGCTGCACACCGTCAGTTTCTCGGCCGAATACTGGGACCGTGTATTCGCGTACTTTCTCGCCGAGTACCGCGCCGGCCGCACACCCAATCCCGACATACTGTGCAACCAGGAAATCAAGTTCAGGGCATTCCCCGACTATGCGCGCGGACTGGGTGCCGGGCGCATCGCGACCGGCCACTACGCTCGCGTCGCGGGCCCGCCCGGGCAAAGGCAGCTGTTGAAGGGGCTTGATACCAACAAGGACCAGAGTTACTTCCTGTACCGCCTGGACCAGAACGCGCTGGGGCAGTCCCTGTTTCCGCTCGGCGAACTGTCAAAACCGGAAGTACGCGCCATGGCCGAAAAACGCGGCTTCGCAAACTTCGACAAAAAGGACAGTACCGGCATCTGCTTCATCGGCGAGCGTAAATTCACGGAGTTTCTGCAGCGTTACCTGCCCGCGCAGCCCGGTGAGATCGTTTCGGTAGAGGGCGAGTTACTGGGCAGGCACCAGGGCCTGATGTTTCACACCATCGGGCAGCGGCAGGGACTGGGTATCGGCGGCAGGCGCGAAGCCGGCGGCGAGCCCTGGTATGTGGTTGGCAAACGCATGGATACCAACCAGCTACTGGTCGCGCAGGGCAACAGGCACCCCGCCCTGTTCAGGCCGGCGCTGGAAGCCAAAGACCTGCACTGGATTTCCGGGCACCCGCCCGCCGTCCCGCTGCACTGCCATGCCCGTATCCGCTACCGCCAGTCGGACCAGGCCTGCGAAATAACCGCGCTGCAAGGTGACCGGATGCGGGTACGTTTTCGCGAACCGCAGCGTGCCGTGACCCCCGGGCAGGCCATTGTCATCTACGCCGGCGACCTGTGCCTGGGTGGTGGTACGATCTGCGCATGAGCCATACCGACACAGACCGCGCACTGGCATTCGCGGGCATATTGCAGGCGCTGCACCTGGTCCAGCAGACCGCCAACGGCAAGCCGTACGACCTGGGCGCCTTTCAGGCCAGCCTGAACAGTATCCTGCTGATCGATGCATCCAGCGTTATCGATGTATACGGTAACGTGAGCAACATCAGCACCGGGCTGCGCCTGCTGCAGGCGCAACTGATGAACGGCAAGCAGAAACCGGACGCGGAACTGAGCCGCTACCTGGTCGTGCTGCTGCACCTGGAACGGAAACTGAGCAAATGCGCCGACCTGCTGGATACGCTCGGCGAAGGCATCAAGCGCGCGCAGGAGCAGAACGCGCACTTCGCCGTCAATCACCCCAACCAGCTATCCAGCCTTGCAGATATCTACGCCAATACCGTCAGCACACTCAAGCCGCGCATCATGGTCAAAGGGGATCCGGGCCGCCTGACCAACCCCGGTGTCGCGAACCAGGTGCGCGCCCTGCTGCTGGCCGCAATGCGCTCCGCTGTTTTATGGCGCCAGTGCGGCGGCACCCGGCTGGGGCTGCTGCTGGGGCGGCGCAAACTCGCCGAGACAGCAACTGCGTTACTGAAAAATAACATTAAATTACATTAGATATCCTTTATATATAATTAATTAATATGTATTTTATTTGCTACATAATACTTCGTCATTGCGAGCGTGGCGCGGCAATCTTTTGCGGTCCGGCGCCATCCCAAACAGATTGCCGCGCCACG
>JBHHXO010000322.1:0-2711 GCA_046757125.1 Thiogranum sp. | reverse complement strand
AGGTGCAAGAACACCGTCGAGCCCGCCGACAGCAGGGGCAGCGGGTGCTGGCACACTTGCCTGCACCCGCTCCCGGGCGACGGAATCGGGTTGCGCCAGCACCGGAGAATAGTCGTCACCGGTATCCCGACCGGCATCGGGCCACAACAGCCATGCCAGCAGGACCAGGTTCAGAACCAGGAATACAGCAACGACAGTCAGCCACTTACCGCTTACCTGGCGCGGTGGTTTTTCGTGCTCGCTGCCAATCCCGGGCACCTGCCCGATGTCCCTTTGCAGTTCGGCTTTCTTGAGTGCTTCGAGAATATACGACACCGGCCCGGCCCGCTAATCGCTTGCCACAACAGCACCCAGGCGCGGTACCGACGCTTCGCGATCCAGGTTGTTGAGGTTGATAAATGTCCGGGCCCCTGCCACGCCATCGGCGTTCAGTTCGTGTTTGCGTTGAAAGGTCTGAACCAGCTCCTTGAGACCGGCATCATAATAGAGCGGGTCCGGCGCTATCGAGGTCAGCCCGGTAGCCTTCGCCAGACGCTCCCGCAACCATTTCACATCTGCGTTGCGATCCCCGGGCCGCAGCGCGGCATAGCCGCCCGGGGGTGTTTTCCATAACAGGCGATACTCACCGAACCAGTGGCGCTCGAGCTCATCGACCGGCACCTGGATCTCGCGGCCGTCCACCTGCACCCTGACCTCGGAACCCGTTACTTCCTGCAGCAATACCGGCACACGCCGGCCTTCGGGCGCAACCAGCAGCAGCAACGCCGGCCGGTCGAAATGTTTCAGGACTGTCCAGCTGCCGCCTCCCTGCAGGCAACGCAGCCCGGTGGCGGGCGCCTGCGCACAGGCCTGTTCGTCAGTAATAACCGATGCGCGCACGCCCCACAGGCCGTACAGTGATTTCCACGCCTGCGCCGCAACATCGGGGCCGGCCTGCGCCAGAGCCAGTTTCAGATCCTGCGCCGCCTGCCTGTTCTCGCCCGGGGACTCGACAGCCGCCAGAGACAACGCTGTCGCATCGTCCTCCGGCGTGACTTCTGCTTCATTATTGACAGGGGCGGGCTCACTCGGCATTTCCTCCACCGGCTCATCGGCCGCGGGTACCGCAGACAACGGCTCTTCAACTGCCGTTACCGCCAGCCGGGCGGGCCCGGGCAGGGGGACGGTCACGGCGAGGAAATAACCGAGCAGCGCGGCAAGCACCACAATCGCACTGAAACCCAGCCAGCGCCAGGCGCCCTGCCCGGGCACGTCCAGTCCCTCCTCGGGAAGCACTTCGCGCGCCGCACGCTGAACAATCGGCGCATCCACCATGCGCTTGCCCTCCACGAAGGCGCCCAGCATGGCGCGGTCACTCAGTACGTTTATCAGACGCGGTACACCGGCCGACAGCTTGTGTATCAATTCAACCGCCGTATCGGTAAACAACGTTGCGCTGGCACCACATACCTGCAGGCGGTGCCGGATATAGGCCGCGGTCTCTTCCCGACTGATGGGATCAAGGTGGTAACGCGCCGTAATGCGCTGGGACAGCTGGCGCAAATCCTCGCGCGCCAGCAGGTCGCGCAGCTCCGGCTGGCCGACCAGGATAATCTGCAGCAGTTTTTCGCGCGTCGTTTCCAGATTGGTCAACAGGCGCACCTGTTCCAGCGCCTCGGCGCCAAGGTTCTGTGCCTCGTCGATCATCAGCACGGTACGCCGGCCGCGCGCGTGCGAATCGAGCAGGTAGGCATTGAGCACATCAATGAGTGACTTGATACTGGTCGTATCGCGCGCGTACTGGATTTTCAGTTCATCGCACAGGCTGCCCAGCAACTCGAGCGCGGTCACGCGCGGATTGAGTATCAGGGCAATGTCGACATGATCGGGTAATTGTTCGAGCAGACAACGGCACACCGTGGTCTTGCCGGTACCGACCTCTCCGGTCAACTGGACAAAACCACCGCCTTCCCCGACGCCATACAACAGGTGCGCCAGGGCCTCACGGTGCTGCTGGCTCATGTACAGAAAGCGTGGATCCGGTGCGATCGAAAAAGGGCGCTCTGTCAGTCCGAAATGTTTTTCATACATGGTTTTATAAGCCGCCCAACCGGCGAGATCCTCATTATGCCCATTCTCCTGGCCGGCGTCCTTGCAACGGCCGGCCGGGTTCCCTGCCCTGCAAACCGGCGCATCGATGTAGAAACAGGCCGGAAACTGTCAATACGGGCGTAAATGCGTCGGTCTTTTTGACCCCGGCCACAGAATGCGTCTCACATGGTATTTCAATAACAGTCAATATGTTACAAGGATTCTGCGCACAATTCCCGGAACCATCCTGTTGGTATTCTTTACACTTTGGCACTATATCCCATCAGGGAATATTCCAGTACAAAAAAGCATCTTTTATAATTCAGTGGATTAGCGCCAGTGGCATGTCACTTGCTCTGATATTTCTGTTAAAGCGCTTAAAAATACAGGTCCGGGGATGAATGCAAAAATAGAAAAAACCATTAATGGTCGTGCTATCAGCGCATATCCTGTTTTCAAGGGGGGGCTGCGGCCCGCTTACTGGAGTTGCGCCATCAACAACCGCGTGATCAACAAGATATTCGAATCGGCCAGCGACGTTTTCCGTTTCGCCGAGAATATCAAACGGCACTAGTGCTCTATCAATATGATAATTACGGATTCAGTTAGCTTGTCAATGTTCACGGCAAGGCGCGCCTCGC
>JBHHXO010000321.1:0-2768 GCA_046757125.1 Thiogranum sp. | reverse complement strand
GGAAGTGCAGACTACCGACTGGATAACAGCCGAAAGTGGTTCCGGCATTGCCAAATACCCGAAAGTGCGGGCGGCTGCTTTCAGCGAGGATGTTCTGGAGGCAGGAAACAACAGTGAGCCGATCGAGGTTGGTGGTGATGATGCCATTGTATTACGGGTCGAAGAGCGCGAGGCAGCGCATCCTGAGTCCCTGGCGGCGGTTAGGGATCGAATCGCTGACATCCTGAAACAGACGCTGGCGGCGGATAAAGCTGCTGAAGAAGGCCGGGCGCTGTTACAGGAACTGGAACAGGGTGCATCGCTGGAACAGCTGGCCGGCAAGGATTATATGACGTTTCGCAAGGCGGAAAGGGTATCCCGTTCAGTGAAGGATCATAATCCTGATGTCGTGCGCAAGGTCTTCAGAATGCCCCGGCCTGCCGACGGCAAGAGCCGGGACAAGGGCTTCCGGCTGAGTAATGGTGACTATGCCATCGTGCGCCTGACCGGCGTGAGCGAGCCGGACCCTGGCGCCATCCCGGAGCAGGAACTCGCACAGCTTGAGCGGGGCTACGAAAACATGCGCCGGTCGATGGTGCAGGCGGCGTTGATCGAAGGGTTGCGCGCACGCGCGGTAATAGTCATTCCTGAACAACAGCAGCCATAGACGGTCTGTGTATTCATGGATGATTACCCCGCAGTGAACGGTTTCCGCTGTGCGCATTAAGCTCCACTGGCAGATTCTGATCGCGCTGGTGCTGGCGGTGATAGCCGGGCACCTGAGTGGTACCGACGGGGCGCTGCTGGGGATCGTTCTCTACCCGGTGTATGCGTTTATAGGCACCCTGTTTCTCAACGCGTTGAAGATGATCATCGTGCCGTTGATCATGTCCTCGATTATTACCGGCGTAGCCGGTGTCGGCGGCACACACGGCCTGGGACGGCTGGGCGGCAAGACACTGCTTTTCTATATTAGCACCAGCCTGCTGGCGATTATCACCGGGTTGCTGTTCGTGAACCTGTTGAACCCGGGTATTATCCAGGGACAGCCGGCAGGGGAGGTGATGGGACTCGATCTGGAGGCGGCCAGCCAGGTCGCTGACAAGGTTCAGGGGAAATCGGTGGCCGACCTGACCGGTGTATTCCTGAGCATGGTGCCGCCAAATGTCGTGGCAGCTGCTGCCGAAGGTCAGATGCTGGGGCTGATTTTCTTCAGCTTGCTGTTCGGGTATTTCATGACCCGCATCGACAAGGATAAGTGCGCCGTGCTGGAGCGTTTCTGGCAGGGTGTTGCCGATGTCATGATGGCCATTACCGGTTTCATTATGAAATTTGCGCCGCTGGGTGTTTTCGGCCTGGTGGCCAAAACGGTAGCCGGGATCAGCCCGGAGCAACTCGACGAACTGGCGGTGTCACTGGGGACATTTACCCTGAGCGTGTTACTGGCCCTGGCGGCACACATGCTGGTAACCCTGCCCGTGCTGCTTGCCTTTGTCGCCAGGGTAAATCCGGTGCGGCACTACAAGGCCATGATGCCGGCACTCCTGACAGCCTTCTCGACGGCCTCTTCGTCAGCGACGTTGCCGTTGACCATGGAATGCGTGCAGGACAACGCGAAGGTATCCAGCCGTACTTCCAGTTTCGTGTTGCCGCTCGGTGCGACGGTGAACATGGATGGTACGGCGCTGTATGAGTGTGTCGCTGCGATATTTATAGCTCAGGCTTACGGTCTCGAACTGAGTTTCGTGACCCAGTTTACGATCGTGCTGGTGGCTCTGTTGACCTCCATTGGTGTTGCCGGAATTCCCGCGGCGAGCCTGGTGGCGATTACGATCATTCTCACCACGATAGGGTTGCCCGTGGAAGCCATCGGCCTGATACTGGCGGTCGACCGGATTCTGGATATGTTCCGGACTTCGGTGAATGTGTTCAGCGATTCCTGCGGCGCGGTAATTATTGCGAAAAGCGAAGGCGAGCAGGAAGTTCTGAAAAGCTAGCTACCCTGCACGGGGTATCCTGAATCAACCCAGCGGCGGCATGCCCGTGGTGTTGTAGCCCGCATCCACGTAGGTCACTTCACCGGTGATCCCGGACGCAAGATCCGAGCACAGGAAAGCAGCCACATTACCGACTTCCTCTGTGGTGACATTGCGGCGCAGCGGGGCGGTTTCTTCCATCATGGTCAGCATTTTGCGGAAATTGGTGATACCCGCCGCCGCCAGTGTCTTGATGGGTCCGGCAGAGATGGCGTTGACGCGAATACCGTCCGGCCCCAGGCTCTGCGCCATGTAGCGCACGTTGGCTTCCAGGCTGGCCTTGGCCAGACCCATGACATTGTAATTGGGCATGGCCTTTTCGGCACCGTAATAACTCAGTGTCAACAGCGAGCCGTCACGTCCTTCCATCATGCGGCAGCCGGACTTGGCCAGCGCGGAAAAGCTGTAGGAACTGATTTCGTGGGCAACGCGGAAACCCTCGCGGCTGACGGATTCCAGATAGTCACCTTCCAGCTCGGCGCGCGGTGCGAAGGCGACCGAGTGGACGATAATATCGAGACCGTCCCAGTAATTGTCGAGGTGGTCGAACACGGCATCGATTTCTTCATCGCTGGAGACGTCACAGGGTACGGTGATTTCAGTGCCGCATTCGCCGGCCATTTTCCCCACCCGGTCACGAAGTTTTTCGTTCTGGTAGGTAAAGGCGAGTTCGGCGCCTTCACGCTGCATGGCCTTGGCGATACCCCAGGCGATAGACCGGTTGCTGGCGAGTCCGACGATAAGGGGACGTTT
>JBHHXO010000320.1:0-2769 GCA_046757125.1 Thiogranum sp. | reverse complement strand
CTGTACAGCCACCTGAAAATCCGGGCGGTCGCTGCTCGACCAGGGGTGAGGCAGGATACTGTCGGTATTCAAACGACTCATCAGGTTCTGCGCCAGCACCCGGCTCAGATCGTGGTTCAGATCACCACCCCAGCGATCGAACTCCGCCATGTCCAGTCGATTGGGCTCAGGCCGCGTTACGATCTGCGGCCGGTCAAAAATATCGGGCATGGCGATCGGCCCCAGCCCGACGCTGAGCGGCCCGGCCGGCGCGCTGCGACCATCGACCGGTGCTCCGGGTTCGGTATTCAGAACGTAGAACTCGGCGGGTCGTGAAGCGCCGCCAATGCTGCAGCCCGTCTGAAACAGAACCAGCATGACAATTAACAGGTAGCCTTTTTGCATCATCTTCGAGTCCTCAGGGTGTGCCCTTGCCTTTTATCAATGCTTCAGGATGTCGTTCCAGGTATTCCGCCATCACTCGCAGCGAACGCGCTGCCGCACTGATTTCTTTCAGCGTATCCTGCAACTGGTTACCGATTTCACCATCGGATGAAGCGCTTTCCTCCAGGGCCGCCAGCGCCCTGTTCGCTGTCTGCAACGTCGTTTGCAACTCGTCGGCCAGTTCCGGGACATCTTTCTCCAGCGAGGAAGCCAGTGCAGTGGCCGACACCATCAGCGCGTTGAGATTGGTCAGGGTGCCTTGAAGATCAGCTTTCTCGACACGGTCCAGGATCTTGTTGACACTGGCGATAATACCTTCCAGTGAGTTCGGCAATGTCGGTATTTCGGGATAGCGCCCGGTGCTGACCATAACCGCAGGCTCCGTGTCGGGAAACAGGCCTATCTCGACAAACAACTGCCCCGTAATCAGGCTGCCGGTCTGCAGGCGCGCGCGCAGGCCGCGCTTTACCAGCGCCTCGATCCTTGCAACCGGGTCTTTTTCAAATTCGCTGGCTTCTTTCCCGGCGGGTTCTGATTTATCAACATCGTGGTACGCCTGGGTGCGTTGCGGTTCCAGATCGATCAGCACCACCGGGCCAACAACGCCCTTGTTGCGCGGGTCCGTACCCAGCTCGATGGCCTTGACAGTACCAACCCGGATACCGCGGTATTCGACGGGCGCACCCACACTCAAACCGCGTACCGTGCCTTCGAAGCGCAACGCAAAAGTTGCCGTCTGGGTAATCGGGCGCTCCAGCGCCTTGCTGCGATTTTCATACAATATAAAAACCGCATTTTCTTCCGCAACCGGGGTATCGAGAAACTCGGGCAGCGTCTCAAAGGCAACACCACCGCTCAACAACGAGATCAGGGACTCCATCTCGAGCTTGGCGCCCGACGCGCCCATGGACAGACTCACACCGCCCACGTTCCAGAAGTAGGTTCCTGTGTGTACATACTTGTCGTAGGGGGCCTGAACGAATACCCCGATATCAACATAGCTGTAATCATCCGCCAGTTTGTAGTCAGTAATTTCGCCGATGTCGAACTGGCGAAAATACACCGGGGCACCGATCGAGATCGAACCCAGCGAATCCGCGCGCAAACGGAACCGGGTACCCTTCTTGTCAATGGTGATAATGGGTGGTTTTTCCAGCCCGACAAATTTTTCCTTCGGTATTCCTTCGCGATTGGGTTCAAACGCAATATAGGCGCCACTCAGCAGCGTGCCCAGACCCGTAACGCCACCCGCCCCGACCCGCGGCTTCACTACCCAGAAACGGCTTTTGTCCGTCAGATACTCTTCAGTTCCGGCAAGCATCGTTACAGTCAGTCGTACCGCTTTCAGGTCTTCCGTAAAATCCACCCTGTTGACCGTACCAACGGTCACATCCCGGAATTTCACCTGGGTCTTGCCTTCCTCTATGCCCTCGGCCGTGTGGAAGGTGATGTTTATCTCGGGCCCTTTTTCAGACTCGGTCTTGTAGAACAGCCAGCCACCGACCAGCAACGCAACCAGCGGCAACAGCCAGACAACCGGAAAACCCTTGCTTTCCGGGTCAATGATCGCGTCGGGCACGGTAGCAAAATCACCCGGCTGGTTCGGCGTCGCCATTTTTTTCTCCCTGGTAATCCCATATCAGGCGCGGGTCAAAATTCATGGCCGCAAACATGGTCAGTATAACAACTGCGGAAAACGCTATCGCGCCCGCTCCCGGTTCAATGGTCGCAACGGCGCCCACGTTGACCAGCGCCGCCAGCAACGCAACCACAAAAATATCGACCATCGACCAGCGCCCGACCAGCTCGACGATCCGGTACAGGCGGGTGCGCTGCTGCTTGCGCCGATGCGACTTTTTCTGCACGGTAAGCAGCAGATACAACAGCGCCAGCATTTTCAGCAGCGGCACCAGCACGCTGGCAACGAACACGATCAGCGCCAGCGGCCAGTCACCGTGCAATAACAGGTAAATGACGCCGCTCATAATGGTATCGGACTGTGACTTGCCGAAGGACACCACCGTCATTACCGGGTACAGGTTGGCCGGCAGGTAGGCAATGATGGCCGCAATCAGCAGCGCCCAGGTCTGGCTGATACTGTTGGGTTTGCGCATGTGCATGGGCGCACTGCACCGCGGGCAGTGCGTGTGGCCCGCTGCCGGCAGGTGCAGCAGCAGGCCGCAGGTCTGACAGCTTGCAAGACCGGCGTCCCTGGCCCTCATTGCTTCCTTCGCTCCGCAATACCCAGCCTGTGCCACAGCAGGTGCGCGTCAAACGATGAGCTCGCGGCAGCAAACACCAGGATCAGGCCCGCGAAAGCATACAGGGAATACCCGGTATGCATGG
>JBHHXO010000319.1:0-2770 GCA_046757125.1 Thiogranum sp. | reverse complement strand
CGTAGCCGATACGACAGCTCGGCCACAGCACAGCAGGCCGGCGCCCTGACGGAATCGCTCGACGACCGGCGTTCAAAACTCACAGTGGCCGTGCGCAAGGTCTGGCTCGACCTGCACGAGAGTCAGTCCAGACTTCAGGTAACCGAACAGGCGGTTGCACAGGCGGACGAGAACCTGCATGTTGCGCGCAGCTTGTTCAAGCGTGGCATGGCAAAGCACACACAGGTGCTGGACGCCGAACAGCTGCGCACCCGCACCCTGAACAATCATACCCAGGCCCGTTACGACCACCTGATGTCGGCCATCCGCCTGCGCTACGAACTCGGTGAACTATGAGCGAGAAAACATCCGCCAGCCGTGTTCACATTCTGGGTGCTGCTATCCCGTTGTTTGCGCGGCACGGATACAGTGGCGTTTCTATGCGTGATATCGCGCGAGCCAGCGGTGTCCAGGCCGCGTCTCTGTACCACCATTTTCCCGACAAGCAGACCCTCTACGTGGAGGCCATGACGCAGGCCTTCGAGGACAAGGCCGAAGGATTTGCGAACGCGCTGAAGCAAACCGGCTCCGCCGAGAAACGACTTACGGACCTGGTGCTCAGCTTCACGCAGTTGATGAGCCAGGACCCGGATTTCTGTGCCCTGCTGCAACGTGAACTGCTCGACGGCGACGAGGCCCGTTTAAAGCAACTTGCCGAACAGGTCTTCAAACAGGCCTTTGTCGCCATCCGCGAACTGGCTGAGGAACTGACGCCCGGTTGTGACAGCCATATGGTCGCGATCTCGATTGCCAGCCTGATTCTCTACCATCTTGAAACTGCGCCGATCCGACCTTTTCTCCCCGGCGGCAAGGCGCGCCATAACAAGCCTGAAGTGATCGCCCGGCATGTCACCGGACTGTTACTGCACGGCATAAAGGGCTGTGCAAAATGAGCATTAACGTGCGGCTGACGGGTTTGGTTCCGATAGCGGTTTTCGTGCTGGCGATAGCAGGGTGCGATTCGCCCCTGGATGTTGACCAGACCGGGAAGGAGGAGGTCATTGCCTCCGCCCCTCAACCCGAGACGTTCACGGTTGTACGCACTCGGGTAGCGACGATCTACGAAGCGCCAGGAACCGTGGTCGCCCCGCAGAGCTTCGTTGTTACCTCCACGATCAATGGCTTTATCCATGACATTGTGGTCAAGGAAGGCGAAAAGATTGAGGCCAATGCCCTGCTGGTACGTATTGATCCTGCCAAGGTAAAACAGGCTATTGCGCAGGCACAGGCGTCCGTCAGTTCAGCCGCAGCGGAGTTTGAAGATGCGGATGACGATGTGCGCAAGTACCGTGAACTGGTCAAGGAAAATGCGATCTCCGAGGAACGCTTGCGCAAGGCGCGCCTGCGGCAGAAAAAGGCGCGTGCGAACCTGGAAGAGGCCCGCGCAGCCTTGCAGGCCCACCAGTCCGATCTCGGTTACACCAATATCCGCAGTCCGGTCGAGGCGCTGGTGGTGGAGCGTTTCAAGAGTGTGGGTGATTTGTCCTCGCCCGGCACGCCGATCCTGCGCCTGGAATCACTGACCAACCGTGAGTTCGAGACCTGGGCCCCGGAAAGTTTGCTGAGTCATCTGGCGGAGGGCGCGCAAGTGATTATCACACTCGATGCTTTGCATCAGCGGGTCAAGGGAACGATTACGCATATTGTTGATTCATCGGATCCGGTAACGCGAACGGCTAAAGTCAAGATTGCGCTCCCGGCAGATGTTGATTTGATGCCGGGCCTGTTTGGGCATGTCGCCTTTGTGACCGGTTATCGTGAGCAAATCACGGTACCCGGGTCAGCCATAGTGACCCGCGCCGGCGTGCAGGGCGTGTATGTCCTGCAGGCGGATGGCGACAGCCGGTTTATCAGTGCCCGGTTGGGCGCACGGGTGGGAGAACAACGGGTGGTGCTCGCTGGCCTGCGCGTGTCTGACCGTGTGCTGGTACATCCACCGCGTTCACCCTTCAATTAACCGGACATGAACCCTTCGACCGTTAATCTGAATCTTCCCGGCCGTCTGGCGCAGACCTTTGTGGAGTCCCCACTGGTCATTCTTATGATCGTTGGCCTGGTGTTGTATGGTGCCATCGGACTGATGTACACGCCGCGCGAGGAGAATCCGCAGATCATCGTGCCGGCGGCGGAAGTCCGGGTGGTCTGGCCCGGCGCCACACCGGCGGAAGTCGAACAGTCATTGTTGCGTCCCCTGGAAACCCTGCTGAGCGCCATTGATGGCGTCAAACATACCTATGGCACGGCCAGTGCCGGACTGGCTGTCGTACAGGTCGAATTCGAAGTGGGTGAGGACAAGGACGACGCCCTGGTTCGAATTTACGATCATGTACTGCGCAACCGGCAGTTGTTTCCGGCTGCTGCGGGGGAACCGCAGATCCGTAACATCGACGTCGATGATGTGCCTGTTTTTACACTGACACTCGCATCGGATCGGTACTCGGATTATGAACTCCACCGGATGGCTGAACGGGTGCTGGAACGCCTGCGTAACCTGCCCAACGTCGGCGTGAACACCATTGTCGCCGGCCGTCAGCGCGAACTGCGTATTGAGGTCGACCCGGAACGCCTGCATGCCTTTGGCTTGTCGGTGAACCAGATCGGGGAAGCGGTTCGCCAGGCGAATCGATCCGGTCCACTGGGGATGCAAGTAATCGATGGTGAAAACCAGCAGATCCGCTTTGCCGGTGAACTGCACAGCGCCGAACAACTGGCTGACCTGGTGGTTGGTACG
>JBHHXO010000318.1:0-2779 GCA_046757125.1 Thiogranum sp. | reverse complement strand
CCGAGGTGTTTCGGTCTCGGCCGGCAGTTCATACACGCCTTTAACCCTGTCCGTAACCGTGGAGACGGGGATGGCCTGCGAGTAATGGGTTTCCGGCCCCAGCGCCATCTGATCCACCAGCTTGGCCGGGATTTCGCCGATAGTAAACAGTTCGTGATTCTCCGTGATCAGCGGCCCTTGCGGCAGGAAGGTGTCCTTGGCCAGTTTGTTCATGGCGATAAAGTATTTGCCATAGGGCGCGGCCGAATCACCGCCCGGTACCAGGATGTGGCCGATGCTGTAATGGGCCGGGAAAACATCGACGACTTTCCACGGTTCCAGCCCATGCTTTTCGGCGTAAGGGCCGCCCATCGGAATCTTCTTGGCGTCTGAATCCACAAAGAAACCAACATAGGCAAATCCCTGGTCGTCGAATTCGATATGAGTCGGCCCCAGGCCCAGATCCATGGTCGCTTCTCGCACCGAGTCGGTGGTCAGGATAGGCACGCCAAACTCCTCGCCCTGGAAATCCTTGTTTTCGATGGCCTTCAGCACCATTTCCATGTCTATGGCCACAATCAACGTGGTCGCCTTGCCGCTGGTCAGGATGTATTTGCCGGTGGGAGAGATGTCCAGGCCATGCGGGTTGAGTGGAATCTCGGTCATGTACACTTCCACATCTTTCCAGGAGATCACCGGCACGTCCGGGGCCTGTTCGGTCGTCACATACTTGCCGTCGGCGATCGCTTTCTCGATGCTGGCAATGTTCCAGAAGTAAAGATAGTCCTGCTCCCGTTCAAACATGGGCACCGCGCTCATCGCTCGCTCGGTGTTGTAGGAGGTGTTGACGATCCAGCCGGCGCTGTCCCCCATACCGATGCGCACCATGTCGTGTTGCCACGGCCCCCACACCTGCCAGTCCACTTTCATCGTGCCATCGCCACCCGGCCCGCCGTCAATCACAATCCCATTAAAACCAGCTACGTAAGGCCCATTGATGGGGTCAATGTCCAGCCCCAGGTGATCCTGGATAACCTGATCGGGTACTTGTTCGTGTTCGATATTCAGCACGGCCAGCCCAGTATTGGGGCCTACGTTAAAGCCGTGGGCACCGCCGGTCATATTGGGCATCCAGAGAACCTGCTCGGCGCGGAATGTGTCCAGCCCGACGCGCGCGATACGTCCGTACATCTTATCGTTGATGAATACCCAACGGCCGTCATACACACCATCTGTCTTGCTCATCGAAGGATGGTGTGTATCTCCCCGCTCGACCACATCGCCCGTCCACGGGTTGGTGAAGATAGACCTGACCTCCGGGTCCTCCGGCGTCCAGCCCCAGGCCTGATCCGTGGCAAAGATGGGGATTTCAGACAGATACTTCATCGAGGGAACACCATACACGTAAAACCCACCCTGCTGCCCACCACTAGCGAAAACATAAAACTCGTCGGTTGTTGCCCAATACTGATGCGGCATCGGATACGGTTTCTGATACTGCGTGCCGCTCGCCGCAGCGGGCGGCCGGAAGACGACACCAAATGCGATCACGCCAATGATCAACCCGATTAATAAGGCCGTTACACTAACTGGCGTAAAAATCGCTTTCTGAATTGCTTTTGTATTAACTGCCATGGTTATTTCTCCTTACGTATTTCGTATTGCGTATCGAACTCTTACGGAATACGAAATACGGAACACTTTACGGTTCAACGATCAGCGTCCCTTGCATGAGGTAATGTTGTGGGCTGCAAAAGACGGTACATTCAAACGCGAATTCACCGACAACATCTGCTTTAAAGATCACTTCGCGGGTGACGCCCTTGCGGATACCGGTGACCCATATATCGTAAGGGCCTAAGACCTGAAAACCGTGGCCGCTAAATTCTTTCAGGCCAATCGCTTCATCAACCCCGGGCATGTCTGCCAGGCCGCTATCCTGGCCGTTCAGCAACAGGCGCACAACCTGCCCTTGCTTGACCCGAATTTCATTTGGGGCAAAAACAGGGCGCAGAACGTTAACTTCAATCGTCACGTCAGGCTCGCCAAGAGCCTCACCGGCCTGCACTTTGATCGTGTCTTCGTCCCACGTTCCGGGCCAACGCTTCAGGCCAGAAATGGTTTCTCCCGGCCCTCCGAGCGATAACCCTGGCGCTGCCGAGGTATTCAGCGTAACCGCAAAAGCCACTGCTCCAACCAACGCCAGGGCTAAAATGATGGGAATGATCCAATTTTTCATGTTTCTTCTCCTGATATATTTTGGGTGCGTTTCAAATGGAGCGTATTCCGAAATGAAACACACCGGCGAGAGGATATTCGCGCTAGTATAGCCAGAACAAGGAGTGCCCGTCTATCAGTCACGTTCGCAAAAGAGCATGAAAAAAGAGCCATTTGCAAAATGGCTCTTTGGGCGGAAAGAACTAATCCTATCTGGTTAAGAACTAATTCCATTTGAGTAAAACCGCAGCAAGACTGAAGAATAATTACAATCCTTTACGTCGCGCATACGCCGCTGCCGCATGACGATTCTCAACGTGCAGCTTGGCAAGAATATTCCGCATGTGACTCTTTACTGTGTGAATGCTGAGTGACAACCGGGCAGCAATTTCCTTATCGGTCAACCCTTCGCTCACACGTGTCAACACCTGCCTCTCTCTGGAGGTCAGCGGAGAGGTCGATTGTTCCACAGTAGAGATTGCGATTGCTTTTTCCGATAGCCGGGTAAATTCGGTCAAAATACGGCTGGCTAATTTCGGCGACAGCGCAGCTTCACCTTTCAGAGCACCACGAAGCATCCGCA
>JBHHXO010000317.1:0-2798 GCA_046757125.1 Thiogranum sp. | reverse complement strand
TGAGCACTGGGGTGTGGATGACGACTACGTCGCCGAGGTCAAGGAAATCCTGAGGACCGGTGGATTTGAGAACGCCGTTAGATTTGCAGGTCTCGTGCCCGATGCAGCTCCTTACCTGCAAGCCGCTGACTGCTTCATCTTTCCCTCTCGCCGCGAAGGCATGCCCAACGCACTGTTGGAAGCCATGGCTTGCGGCTTGCCCTTCGTCGCCACGCGGCTGGGCTGCATCGAGGAGATGACTCCGGCTGAGCAACAGCCCTATCTGGTGACAGTGGACGATGCCGACGCCCTGGCTGAGGCCATCATCGCCCTGGCTCATGATGCCGGCGCACGCCGGCGACTGGGTGCAGCCGCCCGTCGAACAGTCGAGGCTCGCTTCTCGCTCGATGCCGTCACCGACCGCTACGTGGAACTCTACCGCGAACTTCTGGAGAACCGATCATGAGGCAACGCCCGCGCACGTTGCTGTTGACCAACATCGCTGCCCCGTACCGCCTACCCCTTTTCGAAGCCCTCGCGCAGCGACTGGATCTGACTGTTTTTTTCTGCCAGAGTAGCGAGCTTGGCCGGCGGTGGCAACCGGAGATGCACTCTGAGTGTGTTCGTTTCGTTCAGTTGCCCTCCCGGACCTGGCGATTGTTCGGCAGGGGGCCGGCGTGGATCTGGAATCCGGGACTTGGCAACCGTCTCAGGGACATGCCTTTCGCCGTGTATATCGCCGGAGAGAACTTGACCAACGCCCCCGCCGTACTCGCGGTCCAGAACGCCGCGCGGCGACGGGGCAGACCATTCATCCTGTGGTCAGGAGCCATAGACACGCCCTACGCCGCTGGTAATTGGCTGAGCAACAGGTATCGTCGCTGGCTTTACCGACGGACAGATGCGTTCGTGGCCTATGGAGAAAAGGCCAAGACATTCTTGGTGCAGCGAGGTGCGCCGTCTGACCGGATTTACACTGGCACGCAGGGGATCGTGCCAGGATGGATCTGGCCGGTGCTGGCTGACAAAGAAGCACTGAATCTGAACGGACGGGTTGTCGTACTGTACGTGGGCTATCTGGTGCCGCGCAAAGGTGTGGCTGATTTGATTCGCGCCTATCAACGGTCCCGCCGTCCCGATAGCATACTGGTCATCGTTGGCGACGGCCTTCAGCGCCCTGACCTGGAAGCCGTGGCTGGGACCGACAAAGACATTCGCTTCACTGGCTACCTGGACGGTGAAGCCAAATGGCGCTACTATGCCTCCGCCGATCTCTTCGTATTACCGACTTACCACGACCCCTGGCCCCAGGTCGTCAACGAAGCGCTGTACTTCGGGCTGCCGATTATCACGACCGACCGGGACGGCAGCGCTCACGAGGTAGTGCGGGACAACGGGCTAGTTGTTCCCGCCGGAAATGTGGACGCGCTGGCCGACGCCCTACGGAAATTACTGACGGACGAATCACTGCGTCGCAAGATGGGTCAGCGATCACGAGCGATCATCGCTGACTACACCGTGCAAACTGCCCGCAACACCTTTCTGCGGGCGATCGACCGCGCATTGGAGAAATGATGGCCGTTCTTCGGTAGGGGAGGTATACCTAAATGGCCAAGTACAGTTCCCTAGTTGCCAAGATCAGGGTTTGGACACCTTTCTTCGCACGAATCTCGTACCGGCACGATTTTATGTTGGTGATTCAAGCTCTAAGCAAGCGCCGCCGTTTTCATTTACCTAGCGAGATTTGGTCAATTGTGGAGCCGACAGGGGGTTTCCTAAGTGTCAAAGAAGCGAGGCTGCTGTACTGGGCCGCTAGCGAATGGCCAGTTTCGGGTCCTGTGCTGGAACTGGGGTCCTTCGAAGGCCGTTCCACGCTCTTGTTTGCACTCTCTGGACGGACAGTTCATGCTGTGGATGCGTGGAGTACAGAGACTCTGGGCGACAAGGAGTCTGCTGAAGCAGTATTCAGGCACTTCAAAGAGAATATTCAGCGGGCAGATGTTGAGGCGTTGGTCAGCATCCACCGGGGCCTGACTCACGAGGTAGGCAAGAACTGGACCGTTCCGGGAGCAATTCTTTTCGTAGACGCTGGACACGAATATGAGGATGTCAGAGACGATCTGAATATCTGGACACCACATCTGTTGCCGGATGGCCTGTTGCTCATGCATGACGTGTTGGGCGGCAGACGCGTGAGCGTGGTGCGCGCTGCCAGCGAAGTTCTCCGGCAAGACTGGCGGGTTGTGGCGAGCGCCGGCGGCATCGTTGCCTTTACTAGGAAATAGCCATTATCATGTTGACGGAAAGAGGATGACAAGAAAACCGACGGTTACGAGCAGAATAAGCAAAAGGCTCACAAGGTACTTTCAGCGTTTCATAATAGATGCTTACATTATCTCTTTTCCCAAGAGTGGACGTACTTGGTTGCGTGTCATGATTGGAAAGGCACTGTGCCTGAAGTATGACCTTCCGGATGACATAATGTTGGATACACCCAAGATAACTTCTGCAGCCGGGATTCTCCGCACAGAATTCATCCATGATTATGCAGACAACACATGGCGTGAATATTCTCAGCTTCCAACCAACAAAAGGAGATACGCCAAGAAAAGAGTCGTTTTTCTAGTTCGAAATATCAAAGATGTTCTTGTATCTTACTACTTCCATTCCACAAAAAGAACCGGCGATTTTTCCGGAGATATTTCAGCATTTGTTCGCAGTGAGAGATTCGGAGCAAGAAAAGTCATCACTTTTTACAATATCTGGCACGAGAATCTAACTGTTCCGTTACATTTCTTGCTCCTAAGATACGAAGAGAT
>JBHHXO010000316.1:0-2798 GCA_046757125.1 Thiogranum sp. | reverse complement strand
GTCCGACGGACCGACCGTCGCGCGGCTGCCAAGCCTGAAAAACTGATTCTCCGTTAGCGTACGTCACTGGCCCGGGGGGGGGTGGCAGGTTATGCCTCGAGTTTGCCACAGTGGCAGGATTGGACTCAGTGACGGCGAGAGTGACAGGTCTCTTCATATAAATCCTCCTAATAAACAGTTCAGACGGAAGCGCTCCGCCGCGCGCGGCTGGATGTAAACGCGGGGTCGCTGCGGGGCGCGATCCTCGATCAGGGTGAACGCCTAAACAAAACCCAGAAACCATGGTGGACAAAGCGTCGATGCAACCAACAGAATCGGGCTTGCCAACAGACAGAACATCTTTTCTTATCACTTCACTCTTCCTTGCGAGTATAGAAAACATCTTTTCGATCCTTGCGTTTAGAACCGGCGCCCGTCGTTATCGCGCTGGACAAGTTCAACATCATCGAACCAGACTTTGCCGAGGCCGTACTGGTTGAGGTAGATGCCAGCCTTGTCGTCGCCGGCGACATAGTTGTCTATCGTGAGTTCCTGCCATCGGCCCTGTGTAGTAAGGCGGGACGTTCTTGCTGTCCTCACCGTCTTTTCGCCAGTTACAAAAACAGAGACTTTCCCTGTAAAATCGGGTGATGTTTTCACAAAGCATCGGAATCGATAGGAAGTTCCCTTTCTAACGGGAACATATTGTCCCCAGCGTGCCCATGAGTGTGGTTTGGACCAATGCCCTGTCCCATTTGGATCTGTTTTGACGCATTTCATACGAGCAGAGCTGGATCCATTGCGAAACACTTGCGTGTCAATGGCAAAAGAGAATTCGCCGACATTCACAAGTCTCTTCCATGGTTTCTCCCTCTTTTCAAAAGAACCGTTTTTGACCAGGTTATTCCTGCCGTGTACCGGCATGTCAGTTGCTGAGAGCCAGACTCCCTTCCATATCCCTCCGACACCTGCGTTGTCCTCGACACGCACAGCCAGAACATTGGGCTTGTCAAAGCGGATTTGCCCAGTGATGTCCACCTCGAAGGTCGCTTTCCAGGAATCCCTGTCGCCCTTGTAAGGATAAGGCCTCTTGAGAATCCTGCGACCGTTGAGCCAGATGACGCATGCCTCGTCCACAGCACCGAAACCAAGTGTGTATTGCTTTGGGCTCTGGGATGCCTTGACTTCAAACTTATTGCGATACCACGCAAACCCGTCATAACCAGCGTTATCGTGCTCCTTGGACCACTGCTTTCCCACAGGCTGCTTCTCCCACCAGTCGTCAACGCTGATGGGAAACCACTGCGAGTCGTCAAAATCCACAGCATGCCGCCTTTGGGCAATACCTTCGTTCTTAGGATCCCACATGAATTTCCATGTGTCCGGAAGACTCTTCGAGCCCTTCATAAGCGTCGCCACGAGCCCCCGGTTCCAGATCATGTTCTCACGTCCAGCGAGGTACCCCATATTGCCAACATAATCACCTTCTATGGCGGCGCGATAGGAATCGAGTTCTGTCAGCGCCGTTACGAACACGCCGATATCGCCTGTCTTCTTGTATGCTCGATAGGCGACCTGAGTCGCCAGCGTCAATTCGGCGTTCCTGAGACCTTTTTGCAGAAAAGCAACGCGGCGCTGGGCGACCGCATCGCCTTTGGCGGCCTCATGGGCCTGGACAAGAATGTCCCGGCCTTTCATCATCACCCCCGGTGTGAAAACGATATCGGCGATGCGGAAGAAGTGACTCCAATCACTACCATAGGGGCTTTTCATTCGTGCCTGGGGCGACTTGAAGGTTTCCTCCGTCACGGCGTTGGAAACCTGTTCCCAATGGTCAAAATAGGTTCGCACTATCGGCGCTGCAGGACCAAACGCACTGTAATACTCATCGAGCACTTCTTCTACAGATCGGGCGGGGTTGCGGTGCAATCGTGCGAGCACATAAAGGTTCGGCCCCTGGGCGGCGAATTGTCCCGTAAGCGAATCAAAGTCTGTGCCGATCAACCCACGCGTAAAGGTGTATGAAAAGTCCTCGGCCAGCTCCCGGGCAAAGAAAATAGGCATGTTATGGCCGCTAAGCATGTAGTTGGGGCGATACATCAATTGCGCACCGGTCTTCGCCCAGCCTTCAATCTGCTTGCGAGCAAGCATGCGCTTGGCATCCGTCCAGGGATACATCACCGCGGGAACATAGCCTACGAAAATCCGTTCATTGAGTTTGGTCGCTACGGGCGGATCAATCGTATTCTCGTAGGCATATCCCATAACGACCGCTTGGGGATCTGTTTGCTCAGCTAGTTTCTGCACCGCAAGCATGAATCTGGCATAACGATCTGAGAGCGAACCGAGGTGAACGGCCCACCGAGAATCGCCTTGCTTGAAGGCTTGGCGCGCCTCCTTCACAGATACGGTCGCATTGCCACCGGCGGAATACGGTTGCCCCGAATCCCACGCCAGACAGTTGGCGCACACGCATTTCCCCATCGTGTCGTTTTCACTGACACCAATATTCGGGTATTCGGGCGTTCTCTTGCTTTTCCAGTCTTCGACGATCTGCCGCCACAGCGCCGGCTGGGAAACGCACATCGAAATGGATACAGGATTGCTGCTGGAATGAGTCGGATCCAACCGTCGCGTACCGTCTGGAAGAAGATTGAAATACTCTCGATGCGTCTCGCCGAACCTTTGCCAGTGGCCGGTAAAAGCATGAGGCATATTCAAGGAGCCATCCCAACCGAATCGATGCCGCCGCAGCCAAAGAGCCTGATCGCTCAGGAAACGGTCGTGAGCTTCTTTTGTGCTCCAGCCATGTTGGCCCG
>JBHHXO010000315.1:0-2802 GCA_046757125.1 Thiogranum sp. | reverse complement strand
CGGTCGGTGAATGCGCCTGCGTTTCGGTGCACGGCGCCAACCGGCTGGGTGGCAATTCACTGCTCGATATCCTGGTATTCGGCCGCGCGGCCGTCAACCATGTCATCGAGCAGCTCAACGAGAACCGCTATCATCAGCCGATTCCGGAAGACGCGATCGGCCCGGCCATGGCCAGGCTGGAGCGCTGGAACCGGCAGGGCAGCGGCGAGTCGGTAGCGCAGTTGCGCGTGGAACTGGCCCGGGTAATGGAGGATCACTGCAGCGTGTTCCGCAACGAGGAGGTGCTGCAGGAAGGGCAGGAAAAGGTGCTGGCGCTGCGGGAACGCATGCAGGACGCCTGTATCGACGATTACAGCCGCGTTTTCAACACCGCCAGGATCGAGGCCCTGGAACTGGACAACCTGATGGAATGCGCCATCGCCACCATTACGTCTGCGCTGATGCGCAAGGAAAGTCGTGGTGCACACTCGCGCATCGATTACCCGGAACGCGATGACCAGCACTGGTTGCGTCACAGCCTGTTTTCGCTCGAGGGGCATAAGATGGACTACAAGCCGGTACGCATCAAGCCGTTAACGGTAGATACTTTTCCACCCAAAAAACGGACTTATTGATATGAAATTTTCCATCTACCGCTACGACCCGGACCAGGACGCCAAACCCTACATGCAGGACTACGAGCTTCCGGACAGCCAGATCGAGCACGGCATGATGCTGCTGGATGCGTTGCTGTTGCTGAAGGCCCGGGACGAAAGCCTGAGCTTCCGGCGTTCCTGCCAGGAAGGGGTGTGCGGTTCGGACGGCATGAATATCAACGGCCGTAACGGACTGGCCTGCATCACCCGCCTGTCGGAGCTGAAAGCGCCGATCGAGATACGGCCGCTGCCGGGGATGCCGGTTGTGCGTGACCTGGTAGTGGACCTGGAGCAGTTCTACCGGCAATACCGCACCGCCAGACCCTGGCTGGTAAACGAGGAACCCTGCCCGGAAGTGGAACGCCTGCAGTCGCCCCGGGAGCGGGAACAGCTGGACGGCCTGTACGAGTGCATCCTGTGTGCCTGCTGTTCCACCTCCTGCCCGTCGTTCTGGTGGAACCCGGACAAGTTCCTGGGGCCGGCCGCGCTGTTGCAGTCCTGGCGTTTCCTCGCCGATTCGCGTGACCAGGCGACCGAAGAGCGCCTGAACAGCCTGGAAGGCCCGTTTCGCCTGTTTCGCTGTCATACCATCATGAACTGCGTCGATGTCTGCCCCAAGGAGCTGAACCCGACGCGCGCCATCGGCCGTATCAAGGAACTGATGGTCAAGCGCTCGCTGTGAGCGCACTGGCGCGCGTACGCTGGAAGTGCCGGCGCGGCATGCTGGAACTGGACCTGCTGCTGAAGGCGTTTCTGGAGCGGGGCTACCGGAATCTGGACGAGGCAGGGCAACAGCGCTTCGACGCGCTGCTCGACTACCCCGATGCTGTCTTGCTGGAATGGTTCATGGGCCGCATCCGGCCCACCGACAAGGATGTCGCACAACTCGTTGAGCAGATTCGATCAGCCGCTGAGGATTGAACCCGGGCGCTCGCGCACCTTGTTCGCGGTGCTGGTGCTGTTGTACGCACTGGCCATTGCGGCCTGGTGGTGCGTACCGCTGTCCGTGCTGACACGGTTGCTGTTGAGCGCCGTGCTGGCAGGACATTTCTGTTATCTCTACCGAGTGCATATTGCCGCCACCGCAAAGGTCTCCGTACGGGTTCTGTGCTGGGATCGCACACGGGGCTGGCGGCTGTGTGGGCCGGATGCCGCATGGTCGCCGGCGGTAGTGCTGCTGCCGGTGTTTGTCAGCTACCGCCTGGCCGCAGTCCGCTTCCGGACCGGCCGTTTCAAAACGCGCACGCTGGTCCTGTGTGCCGACCGGCTCCCGGCAAATGACTTTCGCCGGCTCAGGGTGCGCTTGCTACAATCCGCGCATGGCGATAGAAATCGAAAGAAAGTTCCTGTTGCGCGATGACAGCTGGCGGCGACAGGCCGATGCGGGCGTGCATTACAGCCAGGGCTATCTGTCGAGCGACCCGCAGCGCTGCATACGGGTACGGCTGGCGGGTGACAGGGCCTGGCTGAACATAAAGAAAGCGACATCGACGCTGCGCAGGCTGGAATATGATTACCCCATCCCGGCCGCGGATGCTGCCGAGCTGCTGGATGAACTCTGCGCCGGCGAGCGTGTCGACAAGACGCGTTACCAGGTGCAGCACGCCGGTCACCTGTGGGAGGTGGACGTTTTCGAAGGGGCCAACGCCGGGCTGATGGTGGCCGAGATCGAGCTTGAGGACGAACGGGAAGATTTTGCCAGGCCGCCCTGGCTGGGGGAAGAAGTTTCCCACGACCCGCGTTACTACAATATGAACCTGGCAAAGACCCCGTATACACAGTGGTGAGTTGCCGGATCATTCTGTTCTGTTGCGCGCTGCTGGCGGGTTGCAGTACGCCCGACACCGACAGTATCCGCTTTGGCCTGGCCAGCGCGCCGACCAACCTCGATCCGCGCTTCGCGACGGATGCAACGTCGGAACGCATCAACCGCCTGTTGTATGCGCGACTGGTGGATTTTAACCGGCAGGCTCGCCCGGTGCCCGCGCTGGCGAGCTGGGAGAAGCTTGCGGATCGGCATTACCGGTTCCGGCTCGGCGGAGCAGGACGACTGTTTCACGATGGCTCCCGGCTCGATGCCGGGGACGTTGCCGCTACCTACCGCTCGGTCCTCGACCCGGATACGGCTTCCCCGCACCGCGGTACCCTGGCGATGATCGAGCGTATC
>JBHHXO010000314.1:0-2805 GCA_046757125.1 Thiogranum sp. | reverse complement strand
AGCATTTATCCGTCGTGCGCAGCATGATGGATAAATGTCTGTTGGACTAAGCCGCGCGCCATCGGAACGGTTGATACTACCTATAGGGGATTGTATTGGTCGAAGGGGAATGTGTCGATGGATGAGCTATCAAATAGCCTGAACGTGTTGGCCGATGACGACCAGGTTGTCTCGCAGGACATGGATTATCATTGTGTATCATGGTGATCGCTGAAGCAAAAATCGGTCTTTTCTGAACGCCAGCCGAGCCAGCGCCCAGACGCCAGTGCGTCTGCTCTAAAGAGAGACATGGGCTTACTCGTCAAGCATCAATGCATTCACTATCCCCCTTTCCACCGAACCGGCGCCAATGGATAACGTACCCGGGCATAACCCCCTCGACAGCGGGGACACGGATAGCCATCAAAGGCTGGCTCGGTGGTGATCGCTGTCGTCTCGTCCTGCTCCTCCCCCTGTTCCAGTGCGATCCGGATCCGGTTAAGTTTCGCCGCCCGGCAACGGTTGGCCAGGAAACCAAAATGGCGAATGCGCATGAAACCCTTGGGCAGCACATGCAAGAGGAAACGGCGGATGAACTCTGCCCCCGATAACGGCATGTGCTGGTGCTGGCCTGGCCTGCGGTAGTCCTGGTAACGGAACGTGACGCTGTCATTATCCCTGGCCAGTAGCCGTGCCTCGGTGATCGCAATACGGTGTGTGTAACGGGCCAAGTACGCCACGACGGTCTGCGTATGCGACACACACGCCTTGCTGTAGACGACCCTGTCGGTGTGCATCAACTGGTCCAGCACTCGGTCAACTTCAGCAGGCCGCGTAACCCGATGCAGTTTCCCCCGTTGACAGGCTAACCGTAATGCGCTCACCATGCGCCCGCGCACCTGTCGGGACAAGGCCCGCAGCGGAAACAAATAGTTGCTCTTAGCGGCTCGCCACCGCCCTGGTGCGGTGAAGACGCCACCCGGAATGAGACAATGCAGATGCACATGCCGGTTCAGTGTCTGGCCCCAGGTATGTAACACGGCGGTCATACCGGGTTCACCGCCCAAGTCCTTGGGGTTAACCGCAAAGGCCTTCAACGTTGCCCACACCGTTTGAAACCATAACGCGCAGAGTCGCTCCGGGTGTAATTGGACCCAGGGGTTAAGGCTGTGCGGTAAGGTAAACACCACATGATAATAAGTCACCGGCAAGACCGCCTGTTGTTGCCGTTCGCACCAGCGTCTTGATGCATGTTGCTGACAGTGAGGACAATGGCGGTCCCGGCAAGCAAAGTAGTGTGGGATCACCGCCGCACACCGGTCACATTGTAATGTCACGCCGCCGAGCGCCGCGGTGCGACAGGCCTGGATATGGGCACAGACTTGCCCTTGCCGGGGGCTGAGACGCTGACCGGGATCCGGAAAGCGGCCCAGAATGGCTTGCAGGCTAATGGCAGCGGTCATGATCCACCTCCAGCGCGGCGATCAAATCGGTGCCGCTCCGGCCTTCGTGGTAGCCGGGCACCCAGTGCACATAGCGCAGGGTGGACTGCAGGTTCTGGTGGCCCAACAAGCGTTGTAACTGGTGTACCGGCAAGCCGGCTTGTAGCTGATGGGTGGCATAGGCATGGCGCAAACTGTGAATGCCGCCGATCTTGTCAATGCCCGTTCGCCGCTTGGCGGCGGTAAACACTTTCTGGGCCGTGGCTATGCCCAGTGGCGTGCGCGGGTCACGGCCCGGGAACAGCCAATCGCCGGGATGATAATGGCGCCAGTAGTCGCGCAGCTTCTGCAGCAGTGCAGCGGATAAAATCACCTGCCGGTCCTTGGCCCCTTTACCTTGTTCGACTCGTAGCAGGTGGCGCTCGCTGTCAATATGGCGCACCTTCAAGGCCACCAGCTCGCTGACCCGCAAACCACAACCGTAACAGGTCAGCAACAGGGTTCGGTGTTTGAGGTTAGCCGGGGCCGAAACAAGCTGCGCCACCTCGGCGCGGGTTAACAACTCCGGTATCCGTTGCGCCTTCTTCGGTACCTGCAACCGCACATCAAACGCGGCCCATTGCAAAACCTGAAGATACAGAAACCGGATCGCGTTCAGGTACAGCCGACAACTGGCCCCGGATAATCCGCGCTCCTTGACCAGATACAGAAAATACGCCTGCAGCTCCGGCACACTGAGCTGCTCGGGCGAGCGCTGGTAGTACTGTGCCAAGGCGCTCACCGCAGCCAAATAACTCTGGTGAGTGCGAGCCGAAAAACCACGCACTTGCATGGCGTCTATCATTTGTTGCCTTAATGGGGGCATCGTCTTACTCCTTATCAGTAAAGACCGACAGTGGTCTTTAAGAAGTGTGGACGATAAAGAAAGGCTGGATGCTAAAAAGCTACCGCGAAGCGGTTTAGTTCAACCAGGGGTTATACGGTATCCGTATAGACCCGATCACATGGCCGGTGTTTTCGGGGTTGATTCGGGGTGATTGCTGTACCGTCATTGGAGCTTCCCTGTCGGGAAAATGGATTGCTTGCAAGGAGGTTAGCACATGGACGTGACCGGTCAATTTGCCCGGCGATATCGCCCGCTATCTGCAGGAGGCGGGGCGTTCCCCGCGCCTGACGGACTGGCAGTTCCGCCGGATGGCCGATGCGATACGGCGGCTGTTTCCGGGTAACGGCAATAACATGGGCGACGAGGTGGACTGGCACGTCTGGCTGGAATCTTCCCGCTCCCCACCCACGGATCATCGAACGATCGCCCGGGGATCTTCGTTGCCGGCCGGCGGATCGACCGAAACCGCGGAGATTCCTCACGCGTCGTCGTCGGCAC
>JBHHXO010000313.1:0-2810 GCA_046757125.1 Thiogranum sp. | reverse complement strand
GTGTTGTCGAGGGTTATGTACTGCCGCACCAGGATCGGTTCGTAAGTAGAGCCGTGCGGACCTTCGGGGCCGCCGCCTCCGGCCGAGGGCGCGGCATTGCTGTTATGGCAGTCGGTACAGCCAATGGTGCTGGCCGGGTTCAGCGGTGAGATCAGGCTGGGGACATCAGGGTTGCGCCCCGGCCCGGCGACCGGATGAAAAGACGGGTTGCTCTGGGTGAACTCCAGGCGTGTATTGGTCTGTTCAATCTGGCGCGGCGTGGGTGCGGGTGGTTTGCCTGTACTGTCGCCGTGACAGCGAAAACACAGTTGATAGGTTTCGATAACGGGGTCGACACCGATACCGTTGATGTCCACGCCGCGCACCCCGAGCAACGGGCCGGTGACGGCGGTGGAGCCCGCCCGTGCAGCATGCGGATTGTGGCAATCGGTGCATTCCACATGGCGGTTGTTGACGACATCGGGTTCCGCGGGATCGTGCACCTCGGTGGTGTCGCGGATCGGGTGGCTGGAGAACTGGTTCAGGACCGACATGACGTCCTTGCCGGCCACGTTGCCATTATGGCAGGCAGCGCAGTTGTCTTCTTCGGTCGCGTAGTTCAACAGGCGTTCGCGGCTTCCGGCAGTGTGTGGCCGGTGGCAGTTCTGGCAACCATTGTCGGCCACGGTGTTCCAGTCGGTGGCCGGCCAGGGGTCGGTGGCCTGTCCGTTCCAGGTGGCGCCGGACAGGTTGTGCGGCGACTGTACCCAGTTGTTTTTGATATGGCAGGTAGTGCACAGGTTTGATGCCCGGGCGGATTTGACCAGGAACTTGCCCCAGGTGTTGTCGTGCGGTTCGTGGCAACTGGTGCACTGCATCTGGCCGCTTGCGTCCAGGCTGACCGCACCGGTCAGCGAGGTGGGATCCACGTATTCGCCGTTGCTGGTGATGCTCGTCGTATAGTCGAAAGAGATCGGGTGGTCGTCGGACAGGTCCGTTCCCAGCCGGCTGTCGCCGGGGGGCAGGGTGGTGATGCCGCCGACCATGCTGATATCCGTCGTGCGGCTCAGTATCTCGCCCAGCGCGATGGTGCCGTCGTGGCAGCTCAGGCACAGAATCGATGCGCCGGTAGGCTGGCCCGGGCTGGCGATCGCCGTGCTGCTGGAGTAGGGAATATAGGTACTGCCCGGGTCACGCCGGTTCCACAATGGCGCGGAGGCTGAAGCGTTGTGCGGCGTATGGCAAAAAACACAGATCTGGGATTCGCTGCTGGCCTTGATGGTGCCCGGTCCCGAGGTCGACAGGTTGTGTTTGGTATCGGCAACCACCGCCCAGGCGGAATTGGCCGCCATCAGCAACAGCGCTGCCAGTCCTGTCCATGTCAACAACTTCATGGTTCACCCCCGATGTAACGGAAAATCTGGACGCGCCGGTTGTGCGAGTCGGAAATGTAGATGCTGTCGTCCGGTGCGATGAAAATACCGGTAGGCAGCCAGAATTCGCCGGCGTCGTGTCCCTGCGAGCCTAAAATCAGTAACAGTTCGCCCGTGGTATCGAAAACCTGGAAGGCGTGAAACATCGAGTCGACGACATAGATATGCCCGGAGCGATCGGTTGCGACCCCCTTGGGGCGCGACAGGTCGCCACTGGCATCGCCGGGCTGCCCGAACTGGCCGAGGAATCGTCCCCGGGTATCGAGCCTCTGGATGCGAAAGTTGAGTGAATCGGTGACCAGTAGCTGACCCTGCCGGTTCTGCCACAGCGCGGTCGGGAAATTGAATTCGCCGGGGCCGGTGCCGCGCCGGCCAAACTGCCTGATCAGGGTGCCCGCGTCGGAATATACCTTGATTGCGTGTGCTGTCGTGTCCACGATATACAGATGACCCGTTGCCTGTTCAAAAAGCACGCCGGTGGGTTGTTGCGGTTCAGGTTCCAGTTCGACAGGGGCCAGGAAGTTCGCCTCAGGGGTTGCTACGAACAGTTGGCCGAGTCCCGAATCCGTGATGAAAACCTGGCTGTCCGATCCGAGTGCCATGCCTACTGGTGAGGTTAGCGGCAGGTTTTCCTCCCGGTACAGCAGTTTGTAGCTGGAATCGCGCAGGTTGAAGCGGTGCACGCCATGGGCCCCGGGGTCGGCGACGTACATGATTTCATTACGGCTGTCCACGACAACGGCCATGGGCCGTACCAGGCGTGTACTGGAGGGGCCGGTGATGAATTCCCCCAGCCGTTGCCAGAAGGATTTTTCGATGCCCAGGTCTTTGGCAGTGTAAATGCTCTTTACATAACGCATCCGCGGTCGGGCAGGGGGTTCCGGCCAGACCCGCTCGACCCGGGCGTCGGGAGTGGTGTTTCTTGCCGGTGTACACCCGCCCAGCAGGAAGCCCGGGATGATCAGGGCAAGCAGGACAAGCCGGAATATGTATTTTATAGCCATCAGAACCGCCGTATCAGTTGTGCCCATACTTTATTGTTTTTCTGTGTTACCTGGCCCTGCTTGTTTTCAACGTGTTCGGCGCGCACCGTAAAGTTCAGTTTGCGGTAGCGCCACAGAAGGTCCGCAGTCAGCGCCCGGCGCCGCCGGTCCTGGGTGCCGCCGGTGTCCTTCTCATAGTCTGCATAGAGGTTGACGGTGGTGCGCAGCCAGGGCCGCGAAGACAGTCGCGCGATGACCTGGTTTATGTCGACGTCTTCCGGCGAATTTTCGTTATCCACGAATTCCCTGCGCCCCATTATCCGCAGTCGCGTCGTGCGTGGCAGCGGGATTTCGACGTGGGCCTTGAACAGTTTGCGGACAAAGGGCGATATATCTTCATCCTGGTCTTCATAGT
>JBHHXO010000312.1:0-2813 GCA_046757125.1 Thiogranum sp. | reverse complement strand
CGCCATTTCACTGTAAACTGTGGTTGCGGCACTACCTGTTTGTACGTTGAACCCGCAGTCAGTACCGGATAGCGCAAAGTTACAACCCCGCGTGCCGGTATCCAGCACGGTCGGTAACCGCCATCCGGTTACCCCGTTGACATTCAGAGCATTTGTCCATGAGAAGGCCTGAGCCCACGATATGCGGCCATTGAAGCTTAAACCGACGGTGTTTGCATAGTTCGCATCCGCCAGCCAGGTGATGTCCAGCATGGTGTCGTAGTAGGCCTCGAAGGTCGCGGGATTACCGTCCAGGTCGCGACCTTGCAGCGTCGTCTCCCAGGTTCCCTGTCCCGATACCGGGACGGCCTGTGCGGACAGGGCGGCGACAGCGAAACAAACAGTGACGACACCCGGAAGCAGTTGTCTTTTCATGTTTTTTCTCCACCTGCATCGATGATAATCGGTTTGAGAGGGAGTGTATGCCGGGCGAGGTTACACAGAGGTAACAGGCTGTACGGTCAGGGTGGAATGTGTCGAAAGTGCTGAAGGGAATAGCAGATGGGGGCTTTTTTTACTCAGGTGCCGGCCCTGTGCCTGGTAGCAGCGGATCAGGCCCTGGTAGGCGATTTCGGCCACCGGATCCACTTCCAGCAAGCGCTGGTGTCCCCTGGCCGAAAGAAACAGTCCGGGGGTGAAAAACTGCTGGCCCTGTGGGCTGAACTCGCATCGGATCTGGACGAGTTAGACGCATACGGCGGCGGCGATTACGACGTCAGGTCCACACGCGGCTTCGGCACCAGGGCCGCCAGCCTTGCGATGAAGTCCAGCGGCTCGAAGATGACGTGCGTGGTGCAATCCTTGTAAGGCGTCTTGAGTTGGTAGCGCACATTCCCGTTCGGGGTGAGCCGACTTGTTGGGCTATTGTATGCAGGTCAATCAAGGGTGAAATAAAATGTTGCGCCCCTGTCTACTTCGGCTTCAGCCCATATCTTTCCGCCGTGCTGATGAATAATCCGCTGTACGGTGGCCAGACCAATCCCTGTTCCTTCGAATTCCCTGCCATGCAGACGCTGGAATGCGCCAAATAGTTTATTTGAATATTGCATATCGAACCCGGCGCCATTGTCGCGGATATAAAATACCGTTTTACCCTCCTGCTGTTCACAGCCAAATTCGATCAGGGCATGATCTTTTTTGCTCGAATATTTCAGCGCGTTACTGAACATATTTTCCAGAGCGACGTGGATTAAGTTGAGATCACCCTTTACGCTGAGTTGTTCCTGAATTTTCCATTGCAGGTTATCGCGCGGGTGCTGTTCTTCAAGCTGAAGCCGGATGTTATGCGCCATGTGACTCAGGTTGCAAGGGCTTTTGTTTATTTCCTGACGATTGATACGGGACAGCATCAGTAGATCATCAATTAGTGTGGCCATACGATTAGCGCCTGCTGAAATACGTGCGAGATAATCATTGGCGGTGTCATCAAATTTTTCGGCATAATCTTCACAGAGTGCCGTTGCAAAACCATTGATGGCGCGTAGAGGTGCACGTAGATCGTGTGAAATGGAATAGCTGAAGGCTTCCAGTTCTTTATTCACCTGAGTAAGCTCGGCGGTGCGCTTTTCAACTTCAACTTCAAGATACTCCTGCTGCTGACGAAGTCGGTTCTCGATTTCCCGTTGCCGGGTCAGATCGCGTATGCGCATAAGGATGCTGACAGGATCTTCATGCGTATCGCGAACTACGCGCAGCATGATTTCAATAGGTCGTTGAACAGGATTGTCCGGGTGGCTTGCTTCCATGACAATCAGTGCATCCTCGCGCGCCTTTCTCGCCTGACAGACCGGACAGGGCGCCGGTTCACCTTCAGGATGCATGAGCTGGTTAATATCATGGCCAATCACCTGTTCCGGTTTCAGGCCTGTGAGTTGATAGAAAGTTTTGTTGGCGCGGATAACCCGGTCATCGAGATCAATCAGATAAATAGCATCACTGATTGAGTCCATAGCCTGGGTCCATTCGCAGGCGCTTTTGAATCGTTCATCTTCAATTTTTTTGCGTTCGGTTATATCCTGCACCAGACCGATGGAGCGCAAAGGCTGGCCATGATCGTCGAAGTGTGTAGAGCAAAATTCATGCACATATTTTATTCGCCCGTCTTTCATTAACAAACGATGAGTAATGTTATAGGGGGCTTTGTTTTCGAGTGAGTCGGTATAGGCCTGATTGACCCGGTCACGGTCATCCGGATGGATAGCATTGAGAAAGCCTTCATAGGACGGCTGAAACTGCTCCGGATCGATTTCGAATATGCGAAAAATCTCATCCGACCACTCCAGGGTATCCTTGACCAGATCCAGCTCCCAGTTGCCGATATGCGCAAGTTGCTGGGCTTCTGTCAGGTTGTGCCGAGTTTTACACAGGGCTTCCTGCTGCCGGTATTCTTCCGTTACGTTACGGAAAACCAGGATAACCCCGAGGATTTTTCCTTTTTCATCCATGATGGGAGCGCCGCTGTCGGCGATCTGGTATTCATTGCCATCCCGGGCAATGAGCACAGTGTGGTTAGCCAGACCGACAATCTGGCCGCTGGCGAGGACCTTTTCTACCGGGTTATCAACCGGCTCACGACTGTGGGCATTGATAATTTTAAATACCTCCGGCAGGGGCTGACCCTGAGCATCGTTTTGCCGCCAGCCGGTGAGGCTTTCGGCTACCGGGTTCATACGGCTGATCCTGCCTCTGGCGTCGGTGGCGATGACGGCGTCACCGATACTGTTCAGAGTTAAAGACAGATAATTTTCCCGCTGCCGGAGTTCGGTTTGCGCCTG
>JBHHXO010000311.1:0-2850 GCA_046757125.1 Thiogranum sp. | reverse complement strand
CAAGGCACGCCAGGTCGCCGAGGCGGTACGCGAAATAGAGAACCAGGAAGGACGTGACGCGCGTGATGTGGAAGTCGCCGAAAAACTCGGCATCGGGCTGAACGAGTATCACCGCATCCTGCAGGACGCAACGGGTTGCCGGGTTTTCAGTATCGACGACGCGGGCATCAACGGCAGCGAGCCGCCCCAGCCGTCAGCGAAGGAACCGCACAACGAACCACTGGACAAGTTACATACATCGGATTTCAAGGTTGCGCTGGCCGCGGCAATTGCCGGACTGCCGGAGCGGGAAAGCCTGGTGATGGCGATGTACTACGACGAAGAGCTCAATCTTCGCGAGATCGGTGAAGTGCTGGGTGTCAGTGAATCGCGCGTTTGCCAGATTCACGGACAGGCGCTGATCCGCTTGCGTGCACGTATGACCGAATGGACCGGCGATTGACGGTCCGTAAAATCAAATAGTGAATCAAACACATGGACAAGCACAGTTTGGCGGGAGGTACCCTTGGATACTGATATGAAAATTCTCATCGTGGACGATTTCTCCACCATGAGACGTATTATCAAGAACCTGCTGCGGGATCTCGGGTTTAACAACACCCAGGAAGCGGATGACGGCAATACAGCCCTGCCGATGCTGCAGAACGGAAACTTCGATTTCCTCGTTACCGACTGGAACATGCCCGGGATGACGGGAATTGATCTGCTCAAGGCCGTGCGCTCCGACGAGAAACTTGTCTCGTTGCCGGTGCTGATGGTAACAGCGGAATCGAAGCGGGAGCAGATTATCGAAGCGGCACAGGCCGGAGTCAACGGTTACATCGTCAAGCCTTTTACCGCCGTAACGTTGAAAGAAAAGATCGATAAAATATTTGAACGTATCGAAGCGACAGCGGAGTAAGCCATGGAGGCAGCAACAACAGTTGATAATACCGGGCTGCTGGATCAGGCGCGCGAACTGGTGCGGGAACTGGAAGCAGGCAATATGCCTGCGGCCGAGGGACTGATAGACCAACTCAGCCAGGTTCGCGAGCAGGCCCTGTTTCAGGAACTGGGAAAAATGACGCGGCAGCTGCACGATTCGCTGTCCGATTTTGCACTGGATGCACGTGTGCAGTCGCTGGCGGAGTCGGATATCCCCGACGCGAAGGCCCGGCTCAATCACGTCATAGAAATGACCGAGACATCCGCCAACCAGACGTTGAGCGCGGTGGAGGACACCCTGCCGATTGCAGCCCGGTTACAACAGGTGGCCGATACGCTGCACGAGCAGTGGGGGCGCTTCCGCAACAAGGACATGGGTGTCGAGGAGTTCCGCGGCATGAGCAGGGAGATCGACGAGTTTCTTAGTGTGACGCGGGATAATGCCGACCAGATTCACTCCAATCTTTCTGATGTCATGATGGCGCAGGAATTCCAGGACCTTACCGGGCAGATCCTGCGCAGGGTCATTACCCTGGTACAGGAAGTCGAGGATAACCTGGTTGAGCTTATCCGCCTGTCCGGCGGCAGGGAAGCGGAGGACGAATCCGCTCCGGCTGCCGCGCCGAAGGCCCCCGCAAAGGAAAATGTTCTGCAGGGTGTCGGTCCGCAGGTGCCCGGTACGGGTGATGACGGTGGTGCGGTTTCCGGGCAGGATGAGGTTGATGATTTGCTGTCCAGTCTGGGATTTTAAGGAAGCAAGGGAATGAGTCTGGATAATGACGACGAGATCCTGCAGGACTTTCTGGTCGAGGCAGGAGAAATACTGGAACAGTTGAACGAGGAACTGGTCGAGCTTGAACAGAGGCCGGATGATATCGATCTGCTTAATTCCGTATTCCGCGGCTTTCATACCATCAAGGGTGGTGCCAGCTTCCTGAGCCTGGAAGGCCTGGTCCAGGTTTGCCACCGCGCGGAAGACGTGTTCAACGTATTACGCAATGGTGAACGTGCCGTTGACACGGACCTGATGGATACCGTGCTGCAGGTGCTGGACGTGGTGAACGCCATGTTTGCAGAGGTGCAGGGGGGGGAGATGCCCACCCCGGCACCGGCGGAGCTGTTGACGACGCTCGAGGGCATGGCTGTGGCGGACGGTGGTGCGGAAACTGCGGCGGTCGAGCAAGCGTCAGCTGCCGACGAAGCGGTTGCTGATGACGTGGATGCAGAGTTCGAGGCCATGCTGGACAAGGTGGCGCAGGGCAACGCGGAGACCGAAAGCGACGCTGCGCCTGCTGTGGCCGGTAGCGACGATATAACCGAAGAAGAATTCGACGCCTTGCTGGACCAGTTGCACGGAGAGGGCAAGGCGCCTGTCGCCGCCACGGCGGCGGCACAGGACACGCCGGTCGTCAGCCCGGTGCAGCAGCCGGCCGTGGCCGCCGGTGACGGTGACGATATAACCGAAGAAGAATTCGACGCCTTGCTGGACCAGCTGCATGGAGAGGGCAAGGCCCCGGTGCCTGGTGGCGCCGCTTCCGGCAAGCCGCAGCAGAGCGTAGCAGCTACAACAGCGAAGACGGCCAAATCTGCTGCTGCAAAGAAAGCAAAAGCACCCGTGATACCCGTCAACAAGGCGGAAGCGACCGTACGCGTCGATACCGGCCGCCTGGACGAAATAATGAACATGGTAGGCGAACTGGTGCTGGTGCGGAACCGCCTGGCGAACCTCAGGGAATCAGTGGCCAGCGAGGATATGTCCAAGGCCATATCCAATCTTGATGTTGTCACCGCCGACCTGCAGAACTCGGTCATGAAAACACGCATGCAACCGATCAAGAAAGTATTCGGTCGCTTCCCGCGCGTGGTGCGCGACCTGGCGCGCAGTCTGGAGAAGGAAATCAACCTGGAACTGCAGGGTGAGGAAAC
>JBHHXO010000310.1:0-2853 GCA_046757125.1 Thiogranum sp. | reverse complement strand
CGTCGCCGTTTTTGCCCTGATAGGCATAGCCCTTGTCCACCAGCCGCCCGATCATCTCCAGAATGTTATCCATCGATTCGGTTGCACGCGGCTCGAAATCCGGGGGCAGCACTCCCAGCGCCTCCGCGTCTTCGTGCATGGCCCGGATAAACCGCCGGGTCAGCTGCGTAATATCCTCGCCATTCTCCCGGGCGCGGGCGATGATCTTGTCATCGATATCGGTGATATTCCGTACGTAGGTCACGTCGTATCCCAGACTGCGCAGGTGTCGCACAATGACGTCAAAGACCACCAGCACGCGGGCGTGGCCGAGGTGGCACAGGTCGTACACGGTCATGCCGCACACGTATATGCGCACCTTGCCGGGTTGAATCGGCACAAATTCCTCTTTTTTACGGGTGAGGCTGTTGAACAGCTTCAGCATGGACACTGGCTCCATCGATTATGCGGGTCTGACCGGTTGCCGGGTTGGCGCGCATGTTAGCAAAAATTGCCTGCCGGGGCGGAAAGCAGCCCTGCCCCATGGAAATTCCGGGCGGGTCAGGTATATGATACGCCGCTGGCAAAAAGGAGCCTGAACCCGACATGAAAATTCTCAACCGACTCATTCTTGCAACGTTGCTCTGTATTTTACCCTTTACGGCCGGAGCAACCGAACCCACCGCAACAGGAGATTCCACCGTGACAGTGCGTATGCAGACCAACAAAGGCGTCATTGTGCTTGAACTGGATGCCGACAAGGCCCCCGCAACCGTAGCCAACTTTGTGGAATACGCCAGGTCGGGCTTCTACGACGGCACCATTTTCCACCGCGTCATCCCGCGCTTCATGATCCAGGGCGGTGGTTTTGAACCCGGCATGACCCAGAAAGCCACTAACGACCCGATCAAGAACGAAGCCGACAATGGCCTGAAAAACGACCTGGGCAGCATCGCCATGGCGCGCACATCGGACCCGAACTCGGCCACCGCACAGTTCTTTATCAACACCAAGGACAACAGCTTTCTGAACCACACTGCACCGACCCCGCAGGGCTGGGGTTACTGCGTGTTCGGCAAGGTGGTTGAAGGACTGGACGTGGTGCAGGCCATCGAGCAGGTAGCGACCGGCACGCACGGTGGACACCAGGACGTCCCGAACGAGGATGTCATTATCGAGAAGGTCACTGTCGAGGAATAGGCAGGCTCGCAGGAGGCGCAGGCAGCAGGTGAACCGAGATGGCAACACTGTTCATCTCTGACCTGCACCTGCATCCCTCGCGACCGGCCATCATCGCCTGCCTGCTGGAATTCCTGGAGCAACAGCAGGGCCGGGCGGATGCCCTGTATATCCTGGGTGACCTGTTCGAATCCTGGATCGGCGACGATCATCCGGAACCCGTCTACCACACCGTCAAACTTGCACTGGGGAAATGCGCTGCAGCGGGCACGCCTGTTTACCTGATGCACGGCAACCGCGACTTCATGCTGGGCGAAACATTCGCCACGGAAACCGGCTGCACCCTGCTGCCCGACCCGACACGCATTGATCTGTACGGCACCGCAACGCTGCTGATGCACGGCGACTCGCTGTGTACCGACGATACCGGGTACCAGCAGGTCCGTAACCAGGTACGCGATCCGGCCTGGCAACAACAGGCCCGCAAACTGCCCGTCGACAAACGACTCGCGATTGCCGCCCGGGCCCGGGCACTCAGCGCACAATCGAAACAGGGCAAGGACGAGTACATCATGGATGTCAACCAGGAGGAAGTGCGGCGCGTGGTCGAGGAAAACCGGGTGGAATTGCTTGTCCATGGACATACCCACCGACCGGGCAGCCATACCCTGAAATCCGCTAACCGCACGGTAACGCGGATTGTCCTCGGCGACTGGTATGACGCGGGCAGCGTACTGATCGTCGACAGTCAGGGCAGGCGACTGGAAAAACTGGCCTGCCGGTAGCAATCATTCCTCGCCGGCATCGTCCTGACCGGCCGCCCTGATCAGTTCGTAACCTTCGGGCAGCACGAACAACCGCTCGTCCAGCTCCACCCCGATTTGATAATCGATCAGCTCGCGCCGCTCACCCTGGTCATTCCATTCCACCAGCGGCACACCTCGTTGCACGTGAAAATCGGCCGCGTAGAGATAACGCGACAGGAAGCAGGGGGTCCGGTACTGCACCGGCGTATTCTCCAGCGTACGCATCTGCTGAACCGCAAGTGATTCGGCAAACTCCTGGAACGCCGCGCGTGCCGGACCCGGGAAACCGGGCACGACGACCGCGGTATAACACAGTTCATCACCCGCCAGGAGCTCGACAGTAACCGGCGCCTTGTCCGCTACCCGGGGGGCCTTTGCGTCGACACTCTGTTTTATACTGACGTTCAGCTGTCGGGGGATTGCGGGCACCTGCCCCTGTCCGTTGATACGCAGCATGGTGCGGTCTTCGGGCACTACACTGTAGACCTGCTTCGTCTTGCGGTTGAACAGCGCGAAACCACCCTTACCATCACCCTCGTCGCTGCGCATGAAACCGTCTGTCACGAGGTAACGCACCTTGTAAGGTTCTATTCCCGCTTCCTGTTCCAGGTACCAGAGAATCGAGCCGTTCATCGCAGCGTGTGATATTGCAGAGGCCAGCAGCAACAGGACACCCGCGAGGATTGAACCAGGCAACCTCCGGTTAATTCGTGTTTCGTCATCCCGGTCTATCAACACCCTGGATGCCGGCATGCGCCGGCATGACGAATGGATCAGAGCTTCCCTAGTCTTCATAAATCACTCTTGTTCCTGCAGCCAGTTCCTCCAGGCAATCCATTTCAACCCTGTTGAACCCCGCCTTTTCCCTGGCCGCATAATGGAAGGGCGG
>JBHHXO010000309.1:0-2860 GCA_046757125.1 Thiogranum sp. | reverse complement strand
GATAAAACGCTCTCTCACCCTCTCTTCAGACTCATTTATGGATTGGAAAATACTACGGCGACCACAGGCCGGGGCTGCAATCCGATATTTTTCGCCCTAAATTCAGCCTGTAGGATTATCAGCACACTTCCGACCTATCCAGCCACATAGAAGCATTTCACTTCGTCAAATATCCTGCGCATAAAAACATTCGCTCCCCGGGATCATCGGGATTTACGTCCACACGCAATTCTACCCGGTGTTTTTCCGATAACTCATGACAGATCGAACTCTCATGTCAACCGGCACCCCGGTCGTGCGCTGTAACCAGGGAAGACCACCACAATGGAGAGCCGAAATGCACAAAAAACATAGCAACCGAAACGCCCTGTTCCAGGCCGGACTGGCCACTGTACTGATAACCCTGCTTCCGGCTTCAACGGCGCAGGCTGCCGGTGATACCTGCGTTGCCGGCGCCGAGCCGCTGTTGAGTGTCGCCGATTTTTCCGGCGACGGACTGGTGAACAATCGGGATCTGGCGTTGCTTGGGCGGGTGATTCAGAATAATCACTATATCGCCTTTTATGACAGAAATACCGACGGACATATCAATGCGCGTGACCTGGACCTGGCCAACCAGGATCTGGGCAAGGCGAGCAGCGACATGGACCGGGACATTGCCGGGGTCTACTGGGGAACGACATCCTACCGGAACCTCGGGCAAGCCGCCCTGGATGGCTACGAGCCCGCAACCCAGGTCGTCGCCGGTCATGGGCGCCACTGGACGCAGGCGCGTCTGTTCAGGGAGGCGACATACCCCGACAACCCGAAACTGAACACGCCAGCGGGCCTGAATTATGATGAGGATGGCGTGCTGCAGGCCGTGTTCTGGGGCCAGCCTACCGCTTACCCGACAGGCAGCCTGCCACCGCCACGGATTTTCTCACAATCACAAACGTGGCATGGACATAATCAGGCCTGCGTTACGAACTACGGCCTGATCGAAAATGTGAAATACAGCGAAAATGTAGACCCTGCCCAGTGTGAATCGAGCGGTGGTGAGTCGGATACTTTTTACATGCTGCATTTGTGGCTGTACCGGTTGAACCCCAATGGCGCATTCGCAATGACCCACCCCTGTGCCTGAACATTCGGACTGGCAGGGATATCAATCTGCGGGGGCAGATTTCCTTAAATCCGACAGGGTTATTTGACAACAGCCAAACAGGCCACCGTGACATGCAGCCCAATAGTACGCACAATAACACTTCATCATGCATCAGCCGGTTTCAGAGTAATTGTTTATGGTTCCAGACATGCAACGCGCAATTGAACTGCTGCGATCCGGAAAGCTTGTTGATGCACAGCGCCTGCTGCGGGATATTTGTGATCAACGACCAAATGATGCAAACGCCTGGGCCTGGCTGGGTATGTTACACGCCCGGCAGAAGAACTACCTTGAAGCGCAGCACTGCATCAAGCGTTCGACCGAGTTGCAACCGGAAAGCCCCGAAGCCCACCGCACGCTGGGTGACATTCTGGCAATGCAACAAAAGTTTGATGATGCTATCGACGCATACCGGACCTCACTTTCTTTTCAGCCTGACCAGGTGGAGATATATACCAATCTGTCTCAGTGCATGAAGGAATTACGCCGCATTCCCGAAGCAATTGATGCCGGGTTGACAGCTCTGAAACTTAAGCCCGCTCAACCACTGGTACACTGCAACCTCGGGCTGCTCTATGAAATGCTGCATCGCACAGACGAAGCACGTGCACATGCACAAACTGCAATTGAGTTGAATCCCGAAGACATTGAAGCACACAAACTTCTGGCTGTTCTTGACCGTCGCGAAGGGAATCACGATGCAGCAAGGCAACGCCTGCAACAGCAGCTGAACTCCTGTACGATGGCGTGGAAACAAGCCCTGCTGCATCTGGAACTCGGCAAGACGCTGGACCTGCTTGGCGATTACCCGAAAGCATTCCGGCACATGGTCAACGGTAATACCCTGATGGGCGACAATCATAGTGTTACCCGGAAAGACACAGCCGCCTACCGAGCGGATATCGATAAATACGGACGTTATTTCACACCTTCGCGCGTTAAGCGATGGCTGGCCGAACCTTGGCCGGAGCGGCCGATACAACTGATATTCCTGGTAGGGTTTCCACGCTCCGGGACCACGCTGACTGAACAGGTTCTGGAATCGCATGACAGCGTTGTAGCCACCGACGAGTTACCGGCGCTCGCTGATATTATTCGCAATGCTGCAGCAATTACCGGCCGGTCATTTCACTACCCGGAAGACACCGGGCATCTGAACCGTGCCGACATTGCGGCGTTACGTGCTGCCTATCTGAGCAATATAGAACATGGGCTTAACACGAGCATCAGCAAGGATGCTGTCATCCTGGACAAACTACCACTGAACATCATTCACCTGGGTTTTATCGCACGCATATTTCCTGAGGCACGTATTCTCGTAGCCTTGCGTGATCCACGAGACGTTTGCCTGAGCTGTTACATGCAGACGTTCCAGATAAACCCGGCCATGGCCCAGTTCCTGGATCTTGAGGACACGGGCCGATTCTATTCCTGTGTAATGGGACCGTGGCAGCACTACCGAACGATAGAAAATCTGCCAGCACTGGAAACCCGCTATGAAGATATAGTAGACGACCTGAAAGGTTCGGCGCAACGTTTGCTGGATTTCTGTAACCTTGAGTGGAACGAAAAGGTTCTCGATTTCCACGCCCGGGCAAGGCAACGTTTTGTTCGCACGCCGAGTTACCAGGCCATCGCCAGGCCTGTGTATCATACTTCAGTAGGCAAATGGAGAAATTACACTGACGAACTGCAACCGCTAATGAAATGGAT
>JBHHXO010000308.1:0-2861 GCA_046757125.1 Thiogranum sp. | reverse complement strand
TAACAAGGTCTTCAGCACCCGGCTTTTGTGGCAACAGGTGTACATCGGCAATGTTCAGCAATTCATTGAGCCTGTCAAGCGGCTGCAAAGGTACAAACCTTATGTTATCAAGATGTTGCGATGATTTCTCCAGGGCTGCGCGAACGAACCCTTCGCCGCACAACAAGAAAAACAGCTCTTTCCGGTCGCGCAGCCTGGATGCCGCCTCAACGATAAGCTCAAGGCCCTGCTTCGCCCCCATCCCGCCGGAATAGAGCAGCACTGTTACCCCGTCCGGTATTCCAAGCTCCTGCCGGAGCAACGAACTGCCTTCCAGGGGCCGGATACGCTCCATGTCGATCCAGTTCTGGAACAGGAGTTGCCTTTCGGGCATAACTCCTTTTCCGGTCAGCCTGTCCAGCATCCGTTCCGAGATAGTGGACACCCGGTCAAATTTCTTCATAAACCACCGCTCGACAGACTGGATACGTCTCCTGGACCGGGGTGATTTCAGTATCCCCAGATCAAACGCAGCATCCACCTCAAAATCCTGAATGTGCAGCCATGACGTTGCACCGCAGAATTTAGCGGCAACCAGCGCCCCGGGCACGCATAGCAACGGGGGTTCGGTCAGGAACACCAGATCCGGGCGCCAGACCAACGCATTCCATACCACCACGGGGAAAGAACTTATTGCGAAGGAGGCCAGATGCAGAATCCGTTTTATACCGGTTGGCCTGGCGGGAACCCATAAGGGGCAACGTACAACCGAAGCCCCAAAAAGTTCTTCCCTGCGGTATGCCATGCCTGTGTAACCGGCCGACACTTTCCATGCAGGATAATAGGGCGGCGCCGCTACCACCTTAACCTCGCACCCGTTCTCCACCAACCACTGCGCCATCTCCCCGGTATACTTGCCAATACCGGTAAGCTCCGGATAGTAATTGATGCCATAAATCAATATTCGCATGTGATATCCATGCCGGGTCAGGAAGACCGGTTATTGTTTATTCAGCCACTGCACCGTCTCGTCTACGGCATCAGATACCGAATACGGCAGCGGCCATACCACCGAATTTATATCCTCCGTGGGAACCAGGTTATCACTGGTCATATTGTCCAGTCGGAAACTGTTCATCGGGAAGCGCTTCCACCCGATAGCAGCCAGACCATCACCGCATTTCGCCAGTGTTTGCATTAACACCAGCGGGATTTTCCGTACCGGTTTACCTATAAGCTTGCGGGATATCTCATCCGTCCAGTCGAACAGACTGACAGGCGGATCGGACAGATACAAAACCTTTTTATCCACCTGATCGGGCTGCGCATTGAAGATACCGTCAATCTGGTAAACTGTGTTACCGACATAACCATATGACCTGCGCGCCCTGGTATTACCCGGATGGAAATACAGGCCCTTGCGCAAAATAGTGAAAAATTCGTCGCGCATGCGTTCGTGATAAGGCCCCCATATCATGGCCGGACGCACAATCGTCCACACACAACTCAACCCGTACTCACGGGTAATCTTTTCTGTCAGAACCTTGCTCTCTCCATACACGGTATGGGGGCAGTAGTCATCTTCAGATTTTGGTGTATAGCCCGGCACACAAACGAACATCGTCGATGCAACAATTACGCGCTTAACGCTGCCGGCCTGCTGAACACCGTCCAGCACATTGCGAACACCCTGTATATTCACATCGTAGACATTGACATCATGCTTTTCATCGAGATCAGCACGAGCTGCCAAATGCACCACATGCGTTGGCCGAAACTCCCTGAACACATCAACAGTTGCTTCCGCATCAAGAATATCGTGCTCCTTCCAGAACGGACTCTGCTCAGGATTCAGCGGCGAACCCGGATCCAGGTTGAGCACCTCGGCACCTCTCTTGCGGTAAAAATCAATCAGATTTGTCCCGATAAATCCCGAGCCACCGGTTACAAGTACTCGATAATCCTGCCGCGTATCACCTTCAGTAATGCTCATCTAACGTGTCACCCTTTTAATTTCCACTGCCCTGGCAGACGCATCTGAAATCCCCGCCCGACTGTTACCGGGAGCGGGCAAGAAATTTATTGATAAGATCCGGGATCCTGCTTTTTGGCACGGTTCCGGGCGAAAACGTTCGCGCTCTTTCGATCGCGCTCTCGAGGTCACTCACATCCCGGACACCGATAACGTAACCTCCTCGCTCCAGCTCGCCCACGAGTTCCTCCTGGTGGTCATCCTGCACTTCATTAAATTCAACACGGCGCGGAACTGCCACCACAGACCTTCCTAACGCAAGCGCGTCGCGCATACTGCCAAACCCGCCATGGGTTATAACAAGCTCCGCATCCGCAACGATCTTCATCAGCGCCGACCGTTCGACAAACCGCTCATACTTGCACCAGCGCGGCTCGAACGGGGTATGTCCCAGCTGTACAAACACATCCCATCCACATCGACCTGCCAGCTCGTCAAGCGGCCTGATCAGCCTCTCGAAAGTATCCGGCCCCGTACCTGTCAAAACGGCGATCAAAACAGCATTCCGCCGTATACCGCTTTCGGGAAATGTTTAAGCATCGGCTCCCATTGCACAATAAACAGATCTGCATACCTGTAAAGCAACTTGCCTGTACGTGACGGCGAGGTCACCCTGGCACCTGACTCCACATATATAAGCTTAACGCCGAGCAACTTACCGATCAGCGCGGTGGCAATGGACATCCCTCCACCTGTGCTGACTATGGCGACAGGCCTTTCCACAAGCAACATATGCAAACCCTGAAACGCATTCACCACGTACTTCCACAAACTGCCATGCGGATCGATGAGGCAACGCAAATCCTCCCCGGCCATTGTAGCCCGCGTGTGCGGCTCACAATACGTCGCC
>JBHHXO010000307.1:0-2897 GCA_046757125.1 Thiogranum sp. | reverse complement strand
TGTTGCAGGAAATTCTCCAGGACGGTAACGCGCAGAGCGGGCTGGCCGGCCTGAACTCGACGTTCAGCATCAGCGTGCCGCAGCTGTTCGCCTCGGTGGACCGCATCAAGGCGAAGACACTGGGTATCCCCCTCGATCAGGTATTCGGGACGCTGCAGGCCTACCTGGGTTCCGCCTACGTCAACGACTTCAACAAATTCGGGCGCACCTGGCAGGTCACGGTGCAGGCGGACAACCGCTTCCGCATCAAACCCGAAGACATCCGCAGCCTGGAAGTGCGCAACGCCAACGGTGAAATGGTGCCTCTGGGAACTTTGATCGATGTCGATCAGATCGTTGGCCCCCAGACCATTCTGCGCTACAACCTCTATCCCACCGCGTCCATCACCGGCGCTGCCGCCCCGGGTTACAGCTCCGGGCAGGCGCTCAATCTCATGGAGCAACTGGCACGTGAGAAATTGCCAACCACAATGGGCTTTGACTGGACCGGCATGTCCTTCCAGGAAAAGAAAGTCGGCTCGGAAGCCATCCTGATCTTCGCGCTGGCGATCGTGCTGGTGTTCCTGGTGCTGTCCGCCCAGTACGAAAGCTGGACCAGCCCGGCGGCGGTAATCATGGTCGTGCCGCTGGCCGTGCTCGGCACCGTGGTCGCGGTAATGATGAAAGGCGCTGACAATAATGTATATACCCAGATCGGCATTACGCTGCTGATCGGGCTGGCCAGCAAAAACGCCATCCTTATCGTCGAGTTTGCCATGCAGGAGCGGGAAAAAGGCAAAAACCTGATAGACGCAGCCCTCGATGCGTGCAAATTGCGCTTCCGCCCCATCCTGATGACGGCGATTTCGTCTATCGCCGGTTTCATGCCGCTGGTGGTGGCCGCCGGTGCCGGCGCAGCCAGCCAGCAGGCCATTGGCATCGCGGTTGTCGGTGGCATGGTGGCGGCGACGCTGATGTCGCTAACGTTCACACCGGTCTTCTATGTAGTGATGAAACGTCTCGGCGAACGCGGTGACAGCTCCGACCGGGACAGCGCCTTGCCGGCTACAGGAGAAACCCCGGAACAGACGTGAGGCTCCCCTACCGCAACATACTGCTTGCCGCCCTGTTCGGCGCACTCGCTTACAGTTTCTGGCTGAGCCCGCATTTCAAAACCATCGCCGCCGGGGTAGCCATCTTCCTGCTCGGCATGTTTGCACTGGAACAGGGTTTCAAGGCATTCAGCGGCGGCATCCTGGAAGCTTTCCTCAACAGGACCACGGACACGAAGGGCAAGAGCCTGTTGTTCGGCGTCATCTCGACCACGCTGATGCAATCCAGTTCGCTGGTCTCGGTGATCACCATTTCCTTCCTCAGCGCGGAACTCATTACCCTGGCGCAGGGCATCGGCATCATATTCGGCGCCAACCTCGGCACTACCACCGGTGCCTGGCTGGTGGCCGGCCTGGGCCTCAAGGTCGATATCGCCGCCTACGCCATGCCCATGCTGGTGTTCGGTGTCATCATGATTTTCCAGAAAGACAGCACCCGCCTGCAGGGCGCCGGCTGGGCGCTGGTCGGACTGGGTTTCCTGTTCCTCGGCATTGCCTACATGAAAGAGGGGTTCGAAACCATCGGCAGCCACTTCGACCTGTCGCACTACGCCATGACAGGATTAAAGGGACTGCTGGTCTACACCCTCATCGGCATTGCGGCGACCGTGGTCATGCAGTCCAGTCATGCCACCCTGATCCTGACCATCACCGCGCTGTCGGCCGCCCAGATCAGCTACGAAAACGCGCTCGCGCTGGCGATAGGTTCCAACGTGGGCACGACCGTAACCGCCATGCTCGGCGCCATCAGCGCAAGCGTCTCGGGCAAGCGGCTGGCCATCGCTCATTTCATTTTCAATATCACAACCGGTACTATCGCGATCATTTTCATCCGGCAGTTTGAACTCACGGTCGACTGGCTGAGCCGGCTGACCGACATCGCCGCGGACAACTACACCCTCAAGTTCGCACTCTTCCACACCCTGTTCAACCTCACCGGCGTGGTGCTCATGCTGCCGCTTATCAATTCGCTGGTGCTGCTGCTGGAGAAACTGCTGCAGGAAAAAGCCGAACCGCTGGAGACCACACAGGTCCGGTTTCTGAACCGGTCATCGCTGGAGTTTCCCGACACGGCACTGGAGGTTATCTCCAGGGAGACCGGGCACCTGGCGTCCAACGCCTTTGAAATACTTGCGCACGGCCTCAACCTGCACCGCGCCGACATCACCTCCAATGTCGATATCAATGCCCTGCTGGCGCGCTGCACAGACCCCATGACCATCGATGTCGACGACCTCTACCAGCGCAAGGTAAAGCCGCTGTACAGCGCCATCATCGAGTTCTCCACGCAGGCCGAACAGCATATGGATGCCGGCCAGCTGGAACGCCTCAACCACCTGAAACAGGCCAACTGGCGTATCGTAACCGCCATAAAATACATCAAGGAGATGCAGGCCAATATCGACCGCTATATGTGCTCGGACAATAAATATATCCGCCGCGAATACAATGCCATCCGCCTGAACATCGCCATCCTGTTGCGCACGCTGTTCACCATGGAGGCACAGGACAACCCGGCCCGGAAAATCGAACAGCTGAAGAGAATCCGGCTTGAAATGGAAGCACAGGACATCATCGCCAACGGAACCCTGGACAAGCTGATCCGCGAACAGCGCATTACTTCCGACATGGCGACATCGCTGATGAACGACAGCTCCTATGCCTATAACCTGCAGCGCAACCTGATATCCGCCGCGGAGATTATTTTCACCAACCTCTATTCACAGGAAAAGGAGCTGTCGCTGACGGAAGAGGACATCGAAAAGGACATGCTCGGTAAACACGAAGAAATCCAGACCCGGCTCG
>JBHHXO010000306.1:0-2921 GCA_046757125.1 Thiogranum sp. | reverse complement strand
GTACAGGCTGGTGCCGTCCCCCGGCACCTGCTCGCGCAAGGCGTCAAGTACATCCTCGACGTCCCCTGTGCCGGCGGCACTCAACCACTTGCCCTTGGTGCCGGCCAGCACCGGCCGCGCGCTGGTATTGAATACATAGAGCTGGAAAGCAGCGCTGGCCGGCAGGTTGCTGACCAGCCACTCCGCAGTGGCCAGCGCACGCTTCCATTTGGGCGCAGCGCGCTTCTGCGCGCTGTCCATGTTGCGCCGTCGTATCACGTTGACGATGCTCTCGTCCAGCATGCTCGCCGACGCATCGACCAGAATCAGGATACGCTTCCCGCCTACTTTCAAACCGGTCAGGTACTGGCGGTCACCGTCTCCGGTCACCCGGTGTACCCGTTCACCCTGGTCGCCGGCCTGCGGCGTCTGCAAACCAAGGCGCTTTTTTTTCTCGTCCAGGCTTTTAAGGTCCGTGGTGAGCCGGTTGACGTGCGTCTGGCTGGCCAGGGTTTCCTTTTCCATCCTGGCGATTTCAATCCTGAGTTCACGTATGTCCTGTATAACCCGCTCCGTTTCCCCCTGCGCAAGCTGCAGTGCCGCGTCACTCGACTCCAGGCTGTTGCGCGCCGTTACCCGCCGATCCTCACCGACCAGCACCTCCTGTTCCAGCCGCACTACCTCGGAACGCAGATCCGAGAAGCGCTCACTGCGCGCCTTGACGGTGTCGTGGTTGAGAATCAGGACCAGCAGCACCACGGCGCCGAAGCCGCAGAACATGATGTCGAGAAAGGACAGGGAAAACGCGGAGACGGGACGGCGTTTCATACCGGCGTACGCAACCTAGACCTTCAAGCGGCGCACCAGCCACTGGTCGACATAACGCTCGCTGTCGAGTACCAGTCGCTCCTGCATCAATTGCAGCTGGTGAATGAAAAACATCAGCACGATACTGATGACCAGCGCGATAAAGGTCGAATTGAACGCCACGCCCAGGCTCGCGGTCACACCGGTTATATCCCCCTCGACAGCGCGGTGCGCCTGCCCCAGCGCATCACCGATCCCGCGCACGGTGCCGATAAAACCGACCGAGGGAATGGCCCAGGCGATGTAGCGGATTATGGACAGCTCGGACTCGAGACGTTCACTTTCCGACTCGCACACGGCGCGCGCAGCGGTGGAAACATCCTGCACATTGCGGGTCGCCGCGAAACGTTCGATCGCCGTCAGCAGGGTGCGCGGTAACAGCGACTCCCGCGCCCGGGCCGACAGCGACTGCAGGCGCTCCGACAAACCCCGGGTGTCCTCCAGCCCGACGGGCATGTTTTCCGGCAGGCCGAGCAGGTCATGCTCCAGCAGTTTCTGTTGCAGGTACACGGCACGCCCCTTGTACGCCAGGATCGCCAGCGCCCACAGCATCAGCACGAAACAGCTCTCCTGCTCGTAATCCTTGATAACGACATAGAACGAACGCTGCTGCACATAGTCCGGGTTGCCCTGCATGTTCGCTGCCTCCTGCTGCATGAAAAGTTCTGCCTGCGGGCGTATCAGGGTGACATAGAGCGCGTGCACCAGAATAAATGCGATCAGCAGTGCGAACAGCTGGTAGAAAAATTCGGCCGGAAACGCTTTTTTCATAACAGGATCTCAGATATCGACCGGGAACGACACAGCGCTGTCGGCCCTGATCTTCTCGGTGGGTGTGTAGTTCTTTACCGGTGCCGGCGTCGTGTCGCGGCGGGGTGTCGTTTTTTCCTGTTCTGTTTGGGTTGTCGGCCGGTCCGGGGTTTTCTCCTTGTCGGTCAGGGTGAGTGCGTACAGATTTATGGCTGCAACACTCAGAACAATGAATACGGGCAGACGTCGCATGGTTCAGACTCCATCAATCGGCATAACGTGCAATACGGAAACCCAGGTCACTGCGCGGCTCGCGACTGTAGTCCCGGTAACTCAGGCGCAGCTCGGTAATATTACCGTGGCGCCAGCTGGAACCGCGCACCACGTAATGCTCACCGGACTCAGGTCCGGCCGGGTCCTCGACCAGCCGCTCGCTCTCGCCCGGGTAGAGCGCATAGAAATCATTGCTCCATTCTGCCACGTTACCACCCAGATCGTGGAATCCCTCCGGGTAGGCGCCGAAACTGCCCACCGGTGCCGTAACCCGGTAGCGGTCGTCATAACCCGGCACCACGTCGGCAAGGGTATCGCTGATCTGCGCATCGGCAAAGTTGCCCACCACACTGGTGGGCGGGAAACTTCCCGTCCAGGGATAACGCTGCGGGGAGCTGCGACCCAGCACGCGCGCGACGTAGGCCCACTCCGCCTCGGTAGGCAGGCGGTAGCCGGTCGTCACCGGCCTTAGCAGCTGCATGCGACCGTCCTTTTCCCGGTATGCCGCCGGCAGACCGTCCTGCCTGCTCAGCCAGTTGCAGTAACGGGCCGCGTCGTCCCGGCTGATATTCACAACCGGTTGCCGGTCAGCGTCGAGTGGTGCGCCTTCCGAACTGCCCGAGCTGTGTGATGCACGGAAACGGCGGTACTGGCCGTTGGTCACTTCGCTGTCGCCCAGGTAGAAAGGCTGCACCAGCCGTACCAGTCGACGGCTCTCGTTGGCGCGACGCCCCGCCTCCCGGCGTGATGCCCCCATCCGGAAGCGGGCGCCGGCCGGGCGCACCAGGCGCAACAACTGGCCGGCTGCGGTACTCAACGTGACGGGCATCGCATCGGACTTTGCCTGCGCCACTGTCTTGAGGCGTATATCCAGGTTGCGGCTGACAGCGGCGCGTGGCGTGACGGTTATGCGCTGACTGACATAACCCTTTTTGCTGAATTCCAGCGTGTGCGGCCGCGTGGTAAGGCGCAGACGGCGACTGGCCTCGCCGACCGCCTTGCCGTCTACAGTCAAGCTGTCCTCACCGTGTCCTACCTTGGGTGGGTACCAG
>JBHHXO010000305.1:0-2926 GCA_046757125.1 Thiogranum sp. | reverse complement strand
CTTCCTACCGATCTGCAATCGGCGGATGGTAAATCATCTGCACAATGATCTGTTCCGGACCAACGCAGTAAAAACTTCGCGCACCGTCACGGTGAGTGCGCGGATCGGATTTCATTTCCACGCCGTTGGCCGACAGGAACAGGTGCCAGGCATCGACGTCTTCAGGCGTTTTCAGAATGAAGCCGATGTGATCCAGAACCTGCTTCGAATCGAATTCACCGTCTGTCGCATGCAGTGCCAGGTTGTCGTTACCCGACGACAGGTACACATTGCCCGGGTCCGGTCGCCACTCGACCTGCATCCCCAGCAGGTCGACATAAAAGTGTTCCGCTGCCTGCATATCCCGCACGCACAAGGCGACGTGCCGCAGCCCCGCGGTCGGTGCCGGACGCTGCATCAGCACTCCCTGATTTCAAAATCGTGTGTAATGGTCGCCGTCTTGCCCAGCATGATGGATGCGGAGCAATACTTCTGCGCCGAGAGCTCGACTGCGCGCGCCACCCGTTTTTCGGTCAATTCCCTGCCGGTAACAATGAAATGCACGTGGATTGCGGTAAACACCTTCGGCTCCTGCTCCGAGCGCTCGGCCTCGACCTCGGCCACACAGTCGCTTATGGCCTGGCGGGATTTCTTCAGGATGCTCACGACGTCGAAAGCGGTACAGCCCCCCATTCCCAGCAGCAACATTTCCATTGGCCGAACGCCAAGATTACGTCCACCGTGGTCCGGTGGGCCATCCATGACGACCGCATGGCCACTCCCGGATTCGCCCAGAAAGGTGGCATCCTGGACCCATTTGATACGCGCTTTCATCAACTTCCCCGTTCAACCGCTAATAATGGGATCCCTGTCACAAATCAGGCTGGCCCGTTGCTTGCATAAGCTAATGAAACACGCCAACCAAACGCTATATGAGGGACAAGGGCCCGCGAAGGTACATTCTGATGATGCCAAATACAATACCCGCTCCACCACCACCGGTCGGCGATTCGACAGTTGACGATTTCCTGGAGCACTGCCACCGGCGGCGTTACCCGGCCAAGAGCGTCATAATCTACGCCGGCGACCAGTCCGATGTGCTGTACTACATCGTTGAAGGTTCGGTAACGGTGTTGATCGAGGACGAAGACGGCCATGAAATCGTGCTGGCCTACCTCAATCCCGGCGACTTTTTTGGTGAAATGGGCCTGTTCGGTGAAGAGAGCAACCGCAGCGCCTGGATCCGCACCCGCACCCAGTGCGAACTGGCGGAAATCAGCTACAACCGCTACCGCCAGCTGGCCGAGGAAGACGCCGGCATCCTGTTTGCACTGGCCGGACAAATGGCCACGCGCCTGCGTCACACCAGCCGCAAGGTCAGCGACCTGGCTTTCCTGGACGTCACCGGCCGGGTGGCCCGCACGCTGCTCGATCTCTGCAAACAGCCGGACGCCATGACGCACCCGGACGGCATGCAGATCAAGATCACCCGCCAGGAAATCGGTCGTATCGTGGGCTGCTCACGCGAAATGGTCGGGCGCGTGCTGAAATCGCTCGAAGAGCAGGGACTGATCACGGCCCGTGGCAAGACCATGGTGGTGTTCGGGGCGCGCTGATAATTCCTTGAACCACCAGGGCACGAAGCTCACAAAACATCGGGAAAGATCCGGTGAACCCGTCATACCGGCGAAGGCCGGTATTCAGCACGTTGAACCCCCCGGATTCCGGCATGCGCCGGAATGACAGAATCCAGTTTACCAAAGGCTCTTGAACCGTTTCCCTTGCGCCTGGATGGCCCTGATTCAGGCCCGGAACAACTCAGCCAGTTTTTCCCCGGGCTCATCGGCTTTCATAAACGCTTCGCCCACCAGAAAGGCATGCACACCGTTGCGGCGCATGAGTTGCACATCGTTGCGCGTATGAATCCCGCTTTCCGTTACCAGCAGGCGATCCTCGGGAAAGCCCTTCATCAACTCAAACGTTGTTTCGAGTGATGTCTCGAACGTTCGCAGATTACGGTTATTGACCCCGACCAGGGGAGCCGGAAGCGCCAGCGCACGTTCCATTTCGCGTGCATCGTGCACTTCCACCAGCGCATCCATCTGCAAATGAGCGGCAAGCTGCAACAGTTCCTGCAACATGCCATCATCCAGCGCCGCGACGATCAGCAATATACAGTCCGCCCCCAGCGCCCGGGCTTCGTAGACCTGGTAGGGGTCAATCATGAAGTCCTTGCGTAGTACCGGCAGGCCGCAGGCCGCACGTGCCTGCTGCAGGTATTCGTCAGCGCCCTGGAAGTAGTCCACATCGGTCAGTACCGACAGGCAGGTCGCGCCGCCCCGCTCGTAACCCGCGGCAATAGCGGCCGGCTCGAACTGCGCCCGGATCACGCCCTTGCTCGGCGAGGCTTTCTTTATTTCGGCAATCACCGCGGCATCGCCGCCATTCGTCCGCTTCCGCAGCGCGCGGGCAAACCCGCGCACTTCGCCGGCCTGCTCAATACGTTCACTGAGCTGCCGGCGGGAAACCTTCACACAGCGCTCGGCAATCTCTTCCGCCTTGCGCTGCAGGATTTTCTTCAGAATATCCGGTGTATCCGACATCTAGAAGCCGTTACTGATTGCAATGAGGCGGGCAAATTTTTCCCTGGCAGCGCCCGAAGCAATGGCTTCCCCGGCCAGACTGACACCGGCCGCCAGGCTGTCCGCGACACCCGACACATAAATCGCCGCCCCGGCATTTAACTGCACGATGTCGCGCGCCGGACCGGCTTCGTTGTCGAAAACCCGGTTGATCAACGCCAGGCTTTCCTTTGCGTCACTGACAGCAAGACTTTCGACGCTGCCCGTCTCCATACCGAAGTCCTGTGGTGCAACCCGGTAACAATTCACCTCGCCACTATTGAGCTCTGCCACCTGCGTCGGGCCACCGATACTGATTTCATCCA
>JBHHXO010000304.1:0-2944 GCA_046757125.1 Thiogranum sp. | reverse complement strand
TATCGGTAACAACCAGGCGGTCGAGCTGATGCGCTTCATCGAACTGATGGAAGAAAACCTGGGCAGGAAGGCGGAAAAAAACATGCTGCCGTTGCAGCCGGGTGATGTGGAAGCCACCTACGCCAATGTCGACGACCTGGTGCGCGATACCGGCTATAAACCGTCTACCTCCATCGAGGACGGCGTGGCAAGTTTCATAAGCTGGTACAGGGAATACTACCAGTAACCGGGGCTGGTGGTCCGGGCCGGACATGGCATTAATCCATGCGTTTCGCTGAACAGATCCTGCGGTGGTTCGACAGGCACGGTCGCAAGGACCTGCCCTGGCAGCAGCAGGTGACACCGTACCGCGTCTGGGTATCGGAAATTATGCTGCAGCAGACCCGGGTGCAGACCGTCATTCCGTATTACCAGCGTTTCATGCAGAGTTTCCCGACCCTGCAGGCGCTGGCCGATGCGTCGCCTGACCAGGTGCTGCACCACTGGTCAGGCCTCGGTTATTATGCGCGCGCACGCAATCTGCACAAGGCCGCGCAACAACTGCGTGACGGGTTCGGTGGCGTCTTCCCCGAGGACATCGACAGCGTGATGCAGTTGCCCGGTATCGGTCGTTCAACGGCCGGCGCGATACTGTCGCTGGCCTGCGGACAGCGCCATGCCATACTCGACGGCAATGTCAAACGTGTATTGACCCGCTTCCACGCCGTGCAAGGCTGGCCGGGCAAGGCGGCCGTGCTGAAACAGTTGTGGTCGCTGGCGGAAGCGGCGACACCGCATGAGCGCGTGGCCGCCTACAACCAGGCCATGATGGATCTCGGCGCCACCCTGTGCCGGCGCGGCCAACCGGACTGTGCAGTCTGCCCGCTCCGTTCGGGGTGCGCTGCCCGCTGGCAGCAACGTCAACGGGACTTTCCTGCGCCACGGCCACGCCGCACGCTGCCGGTCCGCGAAGTGCGGATGCTGTTACTGTTGAATCCGGAGCGGGAAATCTACCTGCAACGGCGCCCCGCCAGCGGCATCTGGGGTGGCCTGTGGAGTTTCCCCGAATTCGATACGCACGAGGAACTCACACACTGGTGTGACCGGCACGCCGGCGCCCGGGATGGTGAAGTAAAGGTCTGGCCGGTGGCGCGGCATACCTTCAGCCATTTTCACCTGGATATCACGCCCTGCTATATGCAGTTACAAAACCCGGTGCATTCTGTGATGGAAGCCGGTAAAGGCCTCTGGTATAACACGCGTCATCCTGAAACACTGGGTTTTGCCGCGCCGGTCACACGGTTGCTGGCGCAACTGCAGGCACTCAACTGAGGAGATACCGGGCATGGCCAGAATGGTGAATTGTGTCAAACTGGGAAAAGAGGCGGAAGGTCTCGACAGACCTGTCTATCCAGGGGAACTGGGCAAGCGCATTTTTGAAAATGTGTCAAAGGAAGCCTGGCAGCAGTGGATGCAGCAGCAGACCATACTCATCAACGAATACCGGCTCACGCCCTTTGAACCGAAGGCGCGGGAATTCCTGGAGCAGCAGATGGAAAGATTCTTCTTCGGCGAAGGTTCCGACACACCGGCGGATTTTGTGCCGCCCGCATAGCAGGAGTAGCGGCCGGCACTGGTATTAACAGCGCAGGTTTCATATATTCAATCTATGAAAGGCATTATCCTCGCCGGGGGCACCGGTACACGGCTCTATCCGGTAACGCGGGTTGTCAGCAAGCAGTTGCTGCCGGTTTACGACAAGCCGATGATCTACTACCCGCTGTCAGTGTTGATGCTGGCGGGTATTCGGGAGATTCTCCTTATCTCCACGCCGCACGATCTGCCCCTGTTCCGGGATCTGCTTGGTGACGGGAGCGAGTTCGGCCTGGAGCTGCACTATGCAGAGCAGCCGTCTCCGGGGGGGCTGGCGCAGGCGTTTCTTATCGGTGAGAAGTTTATCAACGGCAGTCCCTGTTGCCTGATTCTTGGCGATAATATTTTCTATGGCCACGGGTTGGCGCCCAGTTTGCAGCGCGCTACCCGGCTTGAAGAGGGGGCAACCATTTTTGCCTATCGTGTGCGTGATCCCGAGCGCTACGGTGTGGTCGAGTACAACGAGCAGGGGCGTGTTCTCAGTATCGAGGAAAAACCTTCCCGGCCCAAGTCCAGTTATGCGGTTACCGGCCTGTATTTCTACGACCACGATGTTGTTGAACTGGCGTCGGCGTTGCGGCCGTCAGAGCGGGGGGAGCTGGAGATTACCGACCTGAACCGGGTTTACCTTGAGCGCGGTCAGTTACGCCTTGAACTGCTCGGGCGTGGAACGGCCTGGCTGGATACGGGCACACACGCGTCACTCCTGCAGGCGGCAAGTTATATAGAAACGATCGAACAGCGGCAGGGCCTGAAAATTTCCTGTGTGGAGGAAATCGCCTACCGGATGGGTTATATAGACGAGGCGCAGTTGCGCAAACTGGCCGCCGGGCTGAACAGCAATGATTACGGTAGTTATTTGCTGGAGTTGCTGGAATCCGAGCGCTGATGCACGTACTTGAGACCGAAATCCCCGAAGTTCTTTTACTGGAGCCCGACGTATACGGGGATGAGCGCGGCTTTTTCCTGGAGTACTTCAATACGGCCCGCTTCAGGGAAAACAGTCTTCATCGGCACTTCGTGCAGATGAACCACTCACGGTCGGAAAAAGGTATTTTGCGGGGCCTCCACTACCAGCTGGAACAGCCGCAGGGAAAACTGGTGCAGGTGATTACCGGCGAGGTGTTTGATGTTGCTGTGGATATTCGTAAAGGCTCGCCAACATTTGGTCGCTGGGTCGGACGGGTATTGTCGGAACAGAATCACTGTCAGTTATATGTCCCGCCGGGCTTCGCGCACGGATTCTGCGTGCTCAGTGAAAGCGCCGATTTTCTTTACCTTTGTACGGATCTATACCGGCCCGGAGACGAGT
>JBHHXO010000303.1:0-2946 GCA_046757125.1 Thiogranum sp. | reverse complement strand
GTTTTAGCTGGCAGCTTGACGAGACGATGTGCCCATCCTACAAGGTGAGCAAGGACAAAACCCTGTCACCCAAGGGCAGGGCGGCGATGCTGAGAGAGTGGGGAAGACTTGTTTCAATCGAATCGAATCCTGTAACAATTGCATCGCTCGAGGCGGAGTTATTCCGCTCGCTCAATGCCTGCCTGTCCTGCAAGTCATGTGCGTACACCTGTCCGCTGAAGGTTGATATCCCCGAATTGAAATCGGCGTTCCTGGAACACTATTACCGCAGGCATAAGCGCAAATTCAGAGACTGGTTTTTTTCCAACCTGGAGGGACTTTCTCGAATAGCCAGGGCGGTCCCAGGGTTGGCTAATTTGCTATTGCTTAATCGGTTAAGTGCAGTGCTGTTGAAATGGCTACTTAATTTTGTTTCGCCGCCGCGTTTTTCGGCGTCGCTCAGCGCCGGTCTGTGGCGTCGAAAGGCCAAACGCCTGAAGTTGAAAAAATTGCCGATCGATCGATCTTTTAGCGATAAGGCCCTGATACTGCTTCCCGATAGTTTTAACGCGAGTTTTGGTTCGGAAGTAGTGCTCGCTGCCTACAACCTGCTGGAACGATTGGGATATGAAGTTTTGCTCGCACCTGTGTTAGACAACGGCAAAGCCTTGCATGTCAGGGGCTTTCGAAGTCTGTTCAAGCGCCGGGCCAACCGGCACGTGAATCGAATGCGAAAAATCGCGTCAATCGGATTGCCGCTGATTAGTGTCGAAGCGGTTACGCGCCTGATGCACGAAAAAGAGTATGCGGAAATATTGCAACAGGCGCCGGACTACCAGGTCTGGTCGATAGAAAGCTGGCTGGCGCAGCAAATAAAATCCGGATGTCTAGACTCGGTAACCATAACCAGGCCCGACAGTTACGGCAATGAAGATTATCTACTTCTGCCGCATTGCATGGAACAAAGCGCAGATCGACAATCGGTATCCGACTGGCAGACGATATTCACATTTCTGGGATTATCGCTAACGGCGCGCGCCGCCGGTTGCTGTGGAATGGCGGGCCTGTTCGGCCATGAGCTTGAGAACCAAACCATGTCCAGAGATATTTTCAATCTTAACTGGAAGCGTATCGTGGACAGCCATCGAGGAATTTTACTGGCAAGCGGTTTCTCCTGCCGGTGCCAGTTGAAAAACCACGGCGTTCAGGTCGAGCATCCGCTGACACTATTAAGTGAAATTATCGGGAGGGGCGACCTTTAGGGCTTCTTGAACAGATTAGACCTGCGCAATAATTTTTCGTATCGTGGCTTCAAAGTTCCCTCCGCTTTGGTAACGCCTTCCGGCCTGTTTTTGCAGTGCCTTGTTGACCAGCTTGCTTATATTCAGGGGTAAGTCTTTTCTGTGCTGGCGAATGTCCGGATGCTTTTCATTGGTAATTTTATACATCAGATTCGCCAACGAATCGCCGACAAAAGGTAACTCTCCGGTCAATAGCTGGTACAGGGTAACTCCGAGCGAAAATATATCCGAGCGTCCATCCAGCTTTTCTCCCGCAAGTTGTTCGGGAGACATATAAGATGGACTTCCAAGAATAGTGCCGGTTTTGGTCAAGCTCGCCCCGGTTAAATAGGCAATGCCGAAGTCGGTTACCTTGATCGATCCCTGTTCGGCGTCATAGATAATATTGGCCGGTTTGATATCGCGATGGACCACATTTTGCTGGTGCGCATAATCAAGCGCGTTGGCCGTTTTCATAATTAGCTGGCAAACTATTTTAAGCGGCAGCAGGTTGTCCCTGTTGCAATATTCAAGCAGGTTACCGCCTTTCAGGTAGCTCATCGCGATGTAACACAAGTCCTGGTCTTCGCCGACATCATATATGGTTACGATATTAGGGTGGTTGAGCCGCCCCGCGGTTTCCGCTTCGCGAAAGAAGCGCCTTTTCGCATCTTCCAGTTCCTCGCCCTCGAATTCCTGCGATAAAAGCATTGTTTTGATTGCCACTGCACGGTCTATTTTGGGGTCATGCCCCAGATACACCATGCCCATAGCGCCTTTGCCCAGTTCACTATCGATTTGATAACGACCCAGCATGGGTTTCTGTATGCCGGACTTATTGACAATTAACATACTGTTAGTCGAACCCGCAGAGCCGTTTCCAATCACTAGCACATCGGCCAATTCCTGATTGCGATTGATTCTCTCGTCGACGTCCTGATGGCGCCGGTTGTGTTCCCGGATATAGCGGAATACAGTTACCGCCTTGTTAAACTGGCGTTTGCGCTCGTAATCGAGTCCGAGATTGAAAAGGGTGTCGAGTAAAGAAGTATCGATCGCGCATCGACGATATTGTTCGAATGCCTGGTCCAGCAGACCCTGCGTTTGGAACGACTGACCGATGGTGCGACTGGCATCGGACAGTTCAGCCCTGACGCCACTCATTTTGGCTTCGAACATATGTTTCACGCCCAATACCAGATGCCCTGCTACCAGAGTCATCATTGGTAATGCCAGAGGTATCCAGGTCGAATTCGATACCATCGAAATAAAATGAATATTGAGCAAAATGGTCAACACCAGGGCGCTTAGCGCTACCCCTGTACCAACTCTGAAACGCGGTAAAATAAACACGAGGTAAAGCCCGATAACCAGGATAAGTAGCAATTTCGCTGTGTCGGCCCAGTCTGGAATCACATAAAGGTCGCCGTTCAATATTGCCGAGGTGTGGTGCGCTGCAACCATGACAGGCGCCATCGATGTTCCCAGTGGTGTTTCGAACAGGTTAACCTGCTGGCGTGCGGTAAGCCCTATCAGGACAGATTTATTTCGAAAGGACGAGGGTACTGTCTGATCATTCAATATATCCAGGATCGAGTAAACTTTAAATGGCGGTTGAGCGTCATTTTCCCGATAGAAAGCTGGAAAGATATGAAATCTCCCGTCGGTCCTAAGCTGAAAACCCGGT
>JBHHXO010000302.1:0-2988 GCA_046757125.1 Thiogranum sp. | reverse complement strand
GGGGCAGAATTGAATATCTGTTTCAAAGAAAGCGATGGTGGTATGTTTGGTAAGTTTAGGGTTAACATTTACCTGCCAGAGGGGAAAATATGTAGCGGTCAGGTTGAAAGTGATATTACTCCCCAAAAATGATGCCCTGCCTATGTGTTATTCATAAGGCTGGACGGGTCACACGCCAGCGCTATTCCCTGGGCGCTGAAAAGGAAGCATAGCTCCTGGTGTATCTCATGCCGAAGGACACCGAAGAACACGTACCGACCCAGGGCGACCTCGCCCTGCCATTCCCCGAACTTTCCGGCGACCAGCCATTGATGCCGGCGCGCATGATCAACGAATACCAGTATTGCCCGCGACTGGCCTATCTGGAATGGGTGCAGGGCGAATGGGCGGAATCGGCCGATACCGTCGACGGCCGCTATAAACACCGGCGCGTGGACAAGGCAGCCGGTCATCTGCCGATAGCGACCGAACTGGACGAAGATGAACAACTGCACGCCCGTTCGGTTACCCTGTCCTCGAATCGGTTGGGCTTGATTGCCAAACTGGATCTTATCGAAGTTGAAGACGGCGTTGTCATTCCTGTCGATTACAAGCGCGGCAAACGCCCGCACGTCGCCTGCGGAGTGTATGACCCGGAACGCGTGCAGTTGTGCGTTCAGGGCCTGATCCTCCAGGAACACGGTTATCAGTGCGAAGAAGGCGCCATCTACTTTGTCGAAAGCAAAGAACGGGTGCGGGTCGCCTTCGATGACGAACTGCGCACGCTCACCATCAACGCCATCAGCGGTCTACGCCTGATTGCAGAGGGTGGGCGTATGCCACGACCCCTGGATGACAGTCCCAAGTGCCCGCGTTGCTCGTTGGTAGGCATTTGCCTCCCCGATGAAGTGCGTTACCTGCACCAGGAAAGCATCGAACCCAGGCCGCTGGCGGTCGCACGCGACGAAGCGCTGCCGGTCTATGTCCAGGCACACAGCGCGAAAGTGGCCAAGAAAGGCGAGAACCTGGAAATCTTCATCGATGACAAAAAAGTGCAGGATGCCCGTCTTATCGATACATCGCAGCTTGTCCTGATGGGTAATATCTACGTCACCACGCCCTGCCTGCATGAGTTGATGAAGCGAGGGATACCGATCACCTGGCATAGTTATGGCGGCTGGTTTATCGGACACACGACGGGCACCGGACACAAGAACGTGGAACTGCGCACCGCCCAGTATCGCGCAAGTTTCGACGAGAAATCCTGCCTGCATCTGGCGCGAACCATCGTCCAGGCGAAGATCCTGAACAGCCGAACCTTCCTGCGCCGTAACTGGCGCGGCGAAGAAAAACCGAAAGGCGTGCTGGCCGGACTGCGCACTGATGCGCGCAGGGCGTTACGCGCGGCAAACCTGCAGGAGTTGCTCGGCATGGAAGGGGCAGCGGCTTCGCGTTATTTCGGCGTATTCGGCGATATGCTGAAGCGCGACGACGATGTGCGGCGCATGACCTTTGATTTCAAGCAGAGGAATCGCCGCCCGCCGGCTGATCCGGTCAATGCTTTATTGTCTTATGCGTATTCGTTACTGGTGCGGCACTGGTCCGTCACTTTATCTGCGGTTGGGTTCGATCCCTACCGAGGTTTTTATCATCAGCCACGCTACGGCCGCCCCGCACTGGCGCTCGACCTGATGGAGACCTACCGCCCGCTGATCGCGGATTCCTGTGTCGTTCAAGCTATCAATAACGGCGAAGTCCGGCCATCGGATTTTGTTAGTGCCGCGGGTAGCGTCAACCTGACCAGTGACGGAAGGAAGCGCTTTATCGCTGCTTTCGAGCGGCGGATGAGTCATGAAATCACCCATCCACTATTTGGTTACAAAGTCAGCTATCGCAGGCTGTTCGAAATCCAGGCGCGTTTGCTGGGACGTTACCTGCTGGGCGATATTCCGGAATACATTGAGTTCAAAACGAGGTGACTGATGGAAGAGCATCTGTATATCGTCGCTTACGATATTTCCGACACCAAACGTTGGCGGCGTGTGTTCAAGCTAATGAAAGGGTATGGCGAGTGGCTGCAACTCTCGGTTTTTCAGTGCCGCATGAGCCGGAAGCGTCACGCAGAACTGGTTGCCCTGCTCGATGGAATTGTCCATCATAAGGACGATCATATTTTGTTGATGGATGTGGGTCTGGCGGATAAGGTGACGCCACGCATTACCAGCCTGGGCAAGAGTTTTGATCTGGTTATACGTGAACCCATCATTGTGTAGGTGATCGCCTGTTGCGTGCGAGCGCTCAGTTGATCCCGGAAACACGGCAAGCGCTCGAAACTTGCAAGCTCTTTTAAAAATATAGAAGAAGTGCGAAACTCATACCGAGTTTTGTTGTGCTGTTTAAATGTGTGGAGATATAATGGTCAGTGCTCGAAAAGTCACCTCGTATGCGCCGATTTTAATGGGTTTGCGAGAGGGCTGTTTTCCGCAGCATTACGCTGCGGCCTCATTGAAGCGCACCACTGACGGAAGGTTGTATCATCGGGGATCACGTTTTCCGCAGCATTACGCTGCGGCCTCATTGAAGCTTTGATAGCTCAAAACAAAGGAACTTCTTAAACCAGGTTTTCCGCAGCATTACGCTGCGGCCTCATTGAAGCGTTGGCAACGCGGGCGACGTTACAGTCGATACGCCGTTTTCCGCAGCATTACGCTGCGGCCTCATTGAAGCTGCAACCGATCCAGTGCGGCGATGACCCGTTCGGCACGTTTTCCGCAGCATTACGCTGCGGCCTCATTGAAGCCAAACCCGATCCCGGCCAGTCCAATGAGCAGCCAGGGTTTTCCGCAGCATTACGCTGCGGCCTCATTGAAGCTGATCAGCGTCGGCAACATCCGGCTCAGAGGCAGATGTTTTCCGCAGCATTACGCTGCGGCCTCATTGAAGCATCACCACTTCCCACGTCTTTTCCGTATCCCGGCTGTTTTCCGCAGCATTACGCTGCGGCCTCAT
>JBHHXO010000301.1:0-3018 GCA_046757125.1 Thiogranum sp. | reverse complement strand
CGAGGTCAACCGTTTCAGCCCCGGCATGGGCACACTGTTTCTCAGCCACCTCGGCGCGCTGCTGGCGCGTCTGCTGGACCGGCACCGCAGCCCCTGACATCAAGAACCCGTGCAAACAGACGCGTTGGCACGCCTGACAGAATTCGAACGTCACCTGCGTGATGAAAAACAGCTGTCCCCTCACACCCTGAGCAATTACCGCCGTGACCTGCTCGGTGTGGTCCGGTTCTGTGATGCGCAGGGCATCCCGCACTGGCGGCAACTGTGCCCGCAGCAGGTACGCGCCTTTGCCGCACAGACCCATCGGCAGGGACTGGGCGGCCGCAGCATCCAGCGCAAACTGTCTGCGCTGCGCAGCTTCTGCCGCTACCTCATCAGGCAGGGCGTACTGAATCACAATCCCGCCCAGGATATACGCGCGCCCAGAACCCCGCACAAACTGCCCCACAGTCTGGACGTGGACCGTGTCCAGCGTCTGCTGGACAGCAAGCCCGACGACTGGCTGACACAGCGCGACCTGGCCATCATGGAACTGATGTATTCCTCCGGCCTGCGCCTTGCCGAGCTGGTGAACCTCGACCTGCAACAGCTCGACCTCCGCCAGGGTGAGGCGCGCGTACTGGGCAAGGGCCGCAAAACCCGCATCGTTCCCGTCGGACAAAAAGCCAGGGAGGTGTTGCAGGCCTGGCTGATAACCCGCGCCATCCACTGTGCCGAAGGTGAATGTGCGCTTTTCATCAACCGTTCCGGCACCCGCCTTGGCGCCCGCAGCGTGCAGCAACGCATGCGCCGCTGGGCACTGCAACACGGCCTGGACAGCCGCCTGCACCCGCACGCCCTGCGCCATTCCTTCGCCACGCATGTGCTGGAATCCAGCGGCGACCTGCGGGCCGTCCAGGAACTGCTGGGGCACGCCAACCTGAGCACCACGCAGGTCTATACCCATCTCGATTTCCAGCATCTCGCCGAGGTCTACGACAAGGCCCACCCGCGCGCGCGCAAATCCGGAAAAAGCTCCTGACTACTGCAGGATTCCGCTATTGGCCTGATTCCGGCAGCGCACTTGGTGTACAATTCCGGGCCCCCTAAACCAAATTCAGGATCTGGCGTGGAACAGTATCGTGGAACAACCATTCTTTCCGTGCGCCGCAACGGCCGTGTCGTGGTCGGCGGTGACGGACAGGTATCCATGGGCAACACGATCATGAAGGGCAATGCGCGCAAGGTGCGTACGCTGTATCACGGCAAGGTACTGGCCGGATTTGCCGGCGGAACCGCTGATGCCTTCACCCTTTTTGAACGTTTCGAGGCCAAGCTGGAAAAACACCAGGGACACCTGGTCCGCTCCGCCGTGGAGCTGGCCAAGGACTGGCGCACCGACCGCATGTTGCGTCGCCTGGAAGCGCTGCTGGTGGTTGCCGACAAGGTGAGTTCGCTGATCATTACCGGCAACGGCGACGTCATCGAACCGGAAGACAGCCTGATGGCCATCGGCTCCGGCGGCCCGTTTGCGCAATCGGCCGCGCGTGCCATGCTGGATACGACCGAGCTGGACGCCCGCAGTATCGTCGAGAAGGGTCTGGAGATCGCCTCCAGCATCTGCGTCTACACCAACCACAACCTGACCCTGGAAGAACTCGAGTGCTGACTCGCTGAAACACCCTTATGTCCGAAATGACCCCACGCGAAATTGTCCAGGAACTGGACAAACATATCATCGGCCAGGACGACGCCAAGCGCGCCGTTGCCATCGCGCTGCGCAACCGCTGGCGCCGGCAGCAGGTGGATGAACCGCTGCGCAGTGAAATCACGCCCAAGAACATCCTGATGATCGGTCCGACCGGGGTAGGGAAAACGGAAATTGCCCGGCGCCTGGCAAGACTGGCCGCGGCACCTTTCATAAAAGTGGAAGCTACCAAGTTTACCGAGGTCGGTTATGTCGGCCGCGACGTGGAATCCATTATCCGCGACCTGGCGGATGTAGGCATCAAGATGACGCGCGAGGAGGAAATGGCCAGGGTACGACACCGTGCCGAAGACGCCGCCGAAGAACGCATCCTGGATACGCTGCTGCCCCGTGCTCGCAGCACGGGTTTCGACACCGGGACAGAAGAGCCTGACGACAGCGACACACGCCAGAAATTCCGCAAGATGCTGCGCGAAGGCCGGCTGGACGACAGGGAAATCGAAATCGAGGTGTCGGCCACACCGGTCGGCGTGGAAATCATGGCACCACCCGGCATGGAGGAAATGACCAGCCAGCTGCAGGGCATGTTCCAGAACTTTGGCAGCGGCCGCACCAAAACCCGCAAGCTGCGCATCGCCGACGCCTTCAAGGTGCTGACTGATGAAGAAGCCTTAAAAATGAACAACGAAGAGGAGCTGAAGCTCAACGCCCTGAACAAGGTGGAGCAAAACGGCATCGTATTTATCGACGAAATCGACAAGGTTACGCAGCGCAGCGATCAGGGCGGCAGCCCCGGGGTATCACGCGAAGGCGTGCAACGGGACCTGTTGCCGCTGGTGGAAGGCAGCACGGTGACCACCAAGCACGGCCTGGTGAAAACCGACCACATCCTGTTTATTGCATCCGGCGCGTTCCACATGTCGAAACCCTCTGACCTCATCCCCGAGTTGCAGGGCCGCATGCCCATTCGCGTGGAACTGCAGGCGCTGGGCGCCAGGGAGTTCGTGCGTATACTCACCGAGCCGGACGGTTCCCTGACCGAACAGTACAGTGCCCTGATGAACACCGAAGGCCTGCGGCTCGATTTCACCCCGGACGGCATCGAGCGCATTGCCACTATCGCGTGGGAAATCAACGAGCGCACGGAGAATATCGGTGCACGCCGCCTGCACACCGTCATCGAACGGCTGCTGGAACAGGTTTCCTTCACGGCGGCGGACCAGTCCGGAAACAGCGTAACGGTCGACGCCGACTACGTAAATTCACAATTAACCGACCTGGCCCGAGATGAAGACCTGAGCCGCTATATACTCTAAACAGCCAGCGAGGTT
>JBHHXO010000300.1:0-3101 GCA_046757125.1 Thiogranum sp. | reverse complement strand
CGGTGACGCGCACTGCCTGGGCCACCCCCGCCAGACTGTACGTGCTGCGCCGGGTAATCGTTGCTGCTGTTTCGTTGCTGAGGGCCTGTATCTCTGCAACGCTCAACGCCCGACCCACGATCTGCATGTCGTCAATCTGTCCGTCCCAGTGACCCTGGGTGGTATTGTCAGACCGGGCGCCAACTTTGAACAGCCCCGACTGCCCAATGGCGTCAGGTACGTTAGTGGTGTCTTCGCCTACCAACTGGCCGTTCACATACAATTGCACTACCTGACCCGGCTTGTATACCCCGGCTACATGCACCCATTGGTTCTGGTAGGTAGCCCAAAATCCGGGTAGCCCAACGCCCGCTGTGGCACCGCTTTGGTCACAGACATTAAAATTCAACTGATCATCGCTTCCCCACACGTCTCCCAGGTACCAACCCCGTCTATTGGCACTGCCCCCGCCCCATTTGTAGGTGCTTACGATCATTCGTCCGACGCCGGTTGGCGCCTGCTCCGGCCGTACCCAGGCGGAAACAGTCAACTCCCCATCCAGCTCGATGGTTTCGTTGAACCGGACATAATCATTCACCCCATCGAAATCGAGCGCCTGGTTGTGATAACCCGTCGTCCACTGCGCTCCCTTCAATTCCCCCCGGAAGCGGTTGCCCGGTTCACTGTGGACTATCTCCCCCGCCCCCTCATCCAAGGACCAGGAAGCCACTTCGGCCAGAGTTTCTACTTCTTCTGCGCTCAAGGCGTCGGCCAGAATTTGCACTTCGTCTATTTGCCCATCCCAATGCCCCTGGGTCGTGTTGTCCGGCCGCGCCCCGATTTTGAAGACGCCGGATTGTCCGATTTCGCCAGGGATGTTGGTCGTGTCCTGGGCTGCCATCTGACCATTGATATACAATTCTACAGCTTCTCCCGGCCGAAATACGCCGGTTACATGCACCCATTGATTCAGGTATGTGGCAAAGAAGCCATTCATCTTGGCATAGGCTGCACTTCCATTCTCATCAATGACATGGAAATGGAACTCGTCTTCATCCCCATAGGTCTTGCCCAGGAACCAGCCCCGATCATTTGAGCCACCGCCGTTGTAGGCGTAGGTACCGGCAGCGAGGCGTCCCAGTCCGGTTGGGGCTTGTTCCGGCCGCACCCAGGCGCTGACGGTCAGCTCCCCGGTGATGTCCGGCTCTTCGGTGAACTTCACATAGTCGTTGGCGCCGTCGAAGTCCAGCGCCTGTCCGAAAAAGCCGTCAACCCACTGCGGACCTTGAAGTTGCCCATCCCGCCGGTAAATGGAACTGTCTGCGGTTGTGCTGCCGCTGCCTTCATCGAAGTGCCACGCGCCACCCTTATCGAAACCCGGTCCGGCGCCGCTGATTGTTTCCTCGTAGTTTGGGAAAGGGGTGTAAGTGACAGTGCCGTCCGGTTTGACCGTTTTCACTCGGATGCCGCCGGCGTCGTAAGCGAAGCTGGTTACCGGTTGTTCGGAGTAGTTATCCAGGTATGCTGTGTCCCGGTATATCCAATGACGGAATCGCCAACTTTCCCCTTTCGGAAATGCGTTTGTACGGTAGATTCCACTGTTTGCTGGATTTTCTTTTTCGTATACTTGGAGCGAAAATCCATTGAGGTCATCGGCGACGATGGTGAGGACATACCATGTATTCGACTGCAACTGTGTTGGCAAAGCAGTATAAATAATCTGTGGATTGGCTAAACCTACGTACTCTTGTACTTCAAAACCATTATTTCGAACCAACAAGGACAGGCGATTATATTGGGTCTGTCCCCAGGTACCGGCTGATTCAACAGCAAAATGAGCAGTAGGGTTCGTACTGGTCACCTGAAACTCTAGTTGTACACTCTCGTCGCTGGCGAGACTATAATCATTCCTATAAAAGTTGCCGTTCCAGTTGGTGTTGGTGCCTACGCTCTGAACTACATTTTCGCCCCCCAGGTTGTAGGGTACGCTCTGCTGGCTGTTGTAAATCCAGGCAGCAGTATCTTTACTGTTGAAGTCATCGGTGAAAGTGGCGGCATTTACATCAGCGACGTGGATGAGCCGGTTTTCGCTGTCGTAGATTTGGGCGTATTCACTGCCGGCTTCCTGGCGGACGGTCATGTTGCCGTTGGTATCATAACTGAAAGTTTCCACGTTGCTGCCCTCGGTTACCGTGGTGACGGCGTGGGGTTGGTTGCCGTAGGCGTAATCCCGGACGCTGTTTCCGTTGAGAATGTCGGTTACTTTGTCCACGTTGCCCAGTTTATCATAGGCATAACCGAAGTGATAAGGGGCAACACCGGCTGCTTGAGCATCTACCAGCCGGTTCAGATGGTCGTATCCGAAAGTTTGGGTGTCCTTTATGGCGTTGCTGCGCCAGGTTTCTATTTCTGTGATGTTGCCCACAGCATCATACTCATACCGGAATTCCGGCTTGTCGCTGCCGCTGCTGGCGTGCCGCAGGGATTGCAGGCGGAAGTTGCCGGATTGGGGGTGGTAGCCATAGGTGATGTCGGGGCCGTTGGGGCGGGAGAAGGCTTTGACCTGCCCCCGGCCATTGTAGGTCACGTTCCCCACAATCTGGTCGCCCCCGGCCGTCAGGCTGTTCTCCCCTTCCCGGTCGTAGCTAATGGTGATGGTTTCGCCGCCGGGGTATTGGACGGCCAACGGCCGGTTCAAAGCGTCAAAACTGGTCGTGGTCATGGTGTAGGAACAGCCGTCCAGCCAGCGCGTCTGGCTCTGCAACCGGCCGAGGCTATCGTAGGAGAACTCGTCATGGTTCTGCCCGGGGGCCGGCCCCCAACTGATCGCGCAGCTTGCCGACGCCGTTGCTCAACACGTTTGCAGGCCGGTAAAGAACACGATGAAAACCAGAGAAAAAAGGGACACGGTGTGGAACACCGGTCCCCAGCACACGGGAGAAGACCGCGCCACAGCAGGGCCGGTGTGAATGCCCCTGAATTAACCGGACCAGATTTTTAGAAGAACTTGTACAAGTTTCTGGTTAAGTTCATCGTAACCTGTTCTATTCACATGTAGAAAATCTTCTGCATACTCGTTTTTAAGCAATCCGTTATCGTCAGCCAGGATTGCGTAGCTATCA
>JBHHXO010000299.1:0-3103 GCA_046757125.1 Thiogranum sp. | reverse complement strand
CATTGACTACACGATGTTACAGTTCACTAAAGCAACTTTAACGGGACAGTAGTGTCTTTGCTATTGTTCGGTGGAATTCGGCGCACAGCCGGCGGCTCCCAACTTCCATTCAATACCGATTGCTTTGGCATATAGATGCGCATGATCAGATAGAAATCGCCCTCCGGCGTCGGTAGCCAGTTGGCCCGTTCTACCGGGTCAGTCGGCTCATTGCGCTGCATGGTGATGGGGTAATCATTTCGGAAACAGGAACTGAAGCTGGAACCGTAATGACCAGTCCGGGCCGATGTCATCCGGTTTTTCCACGCTGTAGAAAGCCTGCATCTGCGCATTCATGGCCTGCTCACCCACCCGGAATATGCGTCCAATGCCGCCTCCCAGGGGAACAGTCCATTTATCGCCACTACTCGCTTCCCAGTTCGCGGTGATAATCGGAGAGCCGGTTAAATACCAACCGCCATCAAGATTGTAGTTAAGGAAGGGCTGCCAGGTGAACAGGTTCACTTCGTCCTCGTCACCGTCATCGGTGAACGACCAGACATTGCTGAGCAGGGAACCGACTACCCAGGGCCCTTGCATGGTCAAAAAAGCGACGGAGGGACCCGCGCCCCACTCGCCCGCCCCCAGACGGTCATCATTCGACGTGGGTATCAGGATCGCGGGTCCTGCGCCCCAGATCAGGCTCCCCGGGGCCCTTGGTGAAAGAAACGCGGTAAACAGTGTATCGCCAATCCCGTTCTTGCGGCTCTGGCCAGGTAAAAATGCCGGTTGCGAAATAACCGGCAGAATGGTCCGGGTGATCAGGTTCCAGTCGTCATTCAGTTCGAACGGCCATACAGGCTGGACGTTCAGTACATTCTGGGTTTTTTCCCGGGGTCCGAAATTGAAACTTGTGTTGTTCTGTAACGGCAGGCTGATCATGCTGGCTACCGGGTTCTGCGCCGCCCGGGCCAGATCGCCGGTGTCGACATCGCCGTCCCGGTCATAATCGATTTCGGATTCCGCCAGGCATGGCAGGGAAAATACGACCAGCAGAGCCACCATCCAGCGGGAGTGTTGCCACAGGGGTTTTACGTTCATATTACGATGCTCCTTTTTAGTTCGCTCAGAAACGCCAGCTTGCGGTGACATTGAAGATATAGATCGTGTTGGTATCGAATTCGCCCTTGAGATCGCCCTTCAGGGGGCCGCCGGTCTGGTTGACTTTTGCGTCTCCGGCATCGAGGATCTCAAACGCTGAACCCAGCGTCAGGTCCTTGCTGTATTGATATTGTGCTCCCAGGGCGTACCGGTATTGCCGGTCCAGGGGAAGGTCGATCGTTCGGTCATCATTGTCAACCGGCGAACTGTCATAGGCAAAACCGGCCATCAGCAACCAGGGTGGCGACACACGGTATCTCGCGCCGATCGCCATGTGCCAGGTGTCATCGAAATTGCGATCTACGGTCAAACTCGTTGTGGTTGATGAGTTCACGCTGATGTCGGTCTTGCCGAATTCTGACCAGTCCTGCCAGCCCAGATTAGCAACAATCGCCAGCTTGTCATCCACCTGGTGATAGCCGCTCAGCATAATCTGCTGGGGCAGCGTCATTTCCATGTCAACGGAACTGCCCAACAGGCCGCTGGCGGTCAGGGCGGCGCGTAACAGCGGCCCCAGGCCATTGGCACTTACTACGTCATCAAACTCGAGGTCTACCCGGGACTGGTAGGCAAGGCCAATACGGCTGCCGGTATTAAACTCATACAAGGTGCTGAGGTTGAAACCATAGCCGACATCGTCTTCATCAAGCTCGAGCTGCCCATCCGGAAGCGCTTCAAACACGTTATTGACCGCCACCTTCTGGTCCAGCGAACCGTAAACAATATTGATTCCACCCCCAATGGATAATTGTTCGTTGACACGGTATCCAACCGAAGGCTGGACAGCAAACGTCAATATCTCCCCCTCGGTGATGTAATACCGGCCCGCCCAGTCCTTTCCGTAGTCCAGACCAAGGCCGAGATAGGAAGCAGCCGACAGTCCCAGTTTCAGATCATCCGATACACTGTGTACATAGTGCAGTCCGCCCGCAGGCACCCAGCCACCGGCATTGCCGCCACCAAACGAGGACGACTCTGTGTCAAACTTCGCGTCAACGTACATCGGTTGCGCGCCAAGCAGCAGTTGGGATTGTTTCAGGCGGGTCATGCCGGCGGGATTGCCGCCTGCGGTAGCCGCGCTTTCCGCCAGCGCAGCCCGACCGGCCGCAGCGGTACCGAGATCCGGCATGCCCTGTTCGTACAACCAGAGTCCGGCCCCGTTGGCCGGGGCTGTTACCGTGAGCAGGGCGAGCAGGCCGAGCCACGCCGCGGTCTGCCTTTTTACTGACACGGTAGCGTTGTACTTGTGAGTTGAATTCATATAGTCCCCAGGAAAAGTAGCGGTCATCAGGATTGGTGATCTTTATAAACCAAAAGCCGGACGCCCGCTCTGCAAACGTCCGGCTGTCGATCATTGTGGTATCCCGGCCTACTCATGAAATTCACCTAGTCCCAGGCCACGTTGCCGGCATCGGCCATGATCTTTTTGTACGCGGGTGCTGCGATGAAGCCCTTGTTCATTTCCTCGAAGTCCTGCTTGTCGGAAAACGGCGGTGTGGTGCGCGCCTTTTCGAAGACCTCCAGCGTATGCTTTGACGGCAGTTTGCCCTTGGGATGGAAGTGTTGGCCTGCGGCAAGGGCGGTGGGGCTGGCAACCACGATGATACCGATGGCGGTAATCAGCCGGGTGATGTGGTGGGTTCTCATGGTTCTAGCTTCTCCTTGAGGTTATTGCGTCTGACTGCATATCTTCTTTTATGCTGCCCAACGGGCGAAAAATTATACACGGCTGGGGGGGGGGGGATCCAGATAGCTTGACCTGTATGACTGTTCCGGTTTGCCTGCCAGACATTCATCTGCTTAGGTGTAAATCCACTCACTGCCCCAGCACTTCCTGCAGCGGCACACCGACAGCGCCGGAGGGTGGCTTCACATTGAGGTAGTTCGCCAGAGTAGGCGCAATATCATAAGGCGTAACAGGACGGCTCACCTTTGCCGGGGCAGGCCTGCCCCGGCAAAGATA
>JBHHXO010000298.1:0-3104 GCA_046757125.1 Thiogranum sp. | reverse complement strand
GTTATCCCGGGAATTCTGCGCAGAACCCTGATCGGGAACCAGAACAGGGATTTCGGCAGTGTCCGCGCCGCCTGGGAATTCCTGCGGGAACAGCGTCTGGACCGATACGCCTTTAATTGATCGGGATAGCCGGTGCGTCCGGAACGGTAGTGGAGGAGAGTGTATTATGGCGGATATGATTATCCGCACGCGCGCTCTGATACTCCTGTTCCTGACAGGGCTGACCGCCTGCGCCGGCCTGCCGGGTAAACCCGAGGCCCCGCGCGTCAACCTTGCCGGGTTGCAACTGGTGTCCGTGGAGTTGTTCGAACAACGCTATAAAGTGGATCTGCGAGTGAAAAACCCCAATGCCTTTGAGCTGCCGATACGTGGTATCGATTTCCGGATGGATATCAACGACCAGGCGTTTGCCGATGGTGTCAGTAACCAGTCCGTGAATATACCGGCTTATGGTGAACGAATCGTTTCCCTGGAAGTTTCGTCCGGCCTGGTACAGGTTTTTCGCCAGCTGCAGTCACTGGAAAAGGGCCGATCACCGGGTTTCAGTTATCGCATCGAGGGCAGTGTCGCCATTGGCGATTCCGGTATGCGACTGCCGTTCGACTACGCGGGTGAGATGGGGCTGTCAAAACCGGCGCGTCCGGCAAACGGGAAAAATGCCCTGTAGGCGAACCCTGTCCCGGAAGTGCAGAACGCCTGCAGTGCTTCGACATGCGCATGGCTTCAAGGCAGGCAGCAGCAATCCTTCCAGCGGTTTTGTGAACCGGTATCCCTCCCATTGTTAACCGCGTCTGGAAGCAGCCCCAGGCAGCGTCTATGACTAAATATAGGCAGCTTATCGACCAGCAGCCAGGTTGAGGGTGCTTGTAGCTTATAATTCGCCAAAATAGACGAAAAAGTGATAGAATATTCAGCAATTCGTCAGATTTGACGTATTGATTTTATCAAGTATATCTATTGCAAGTCGTTATAATTGACGATATATTTCAATATATATCTATAAATCGACAAAAGTGGCGACTATGGCAATAACTAAACTTCTCGCAGATGAGGCCATTCTTGCCGATCTGGGTGAGCGGATGGCGCGTCGCCGGCTCGATCTGTCTTTGACCCAGGCGGAGGTGGCGGAACAGGCCGGTGTCTCCAAACGCACGGTGGAGCGGATTGAGTCCGGGGCTTCAGCGCAGATGTTGAGCTTCATCCGGCTCCTGCGCGTGCTGGATTTGTTGCCGGGGCTTGAGCACATGATCCCCGCAACCGGGCCGAGTCCGATGGCGTTGTTGCGGCGCAAGGGTAAGGTGCGGCAACGGGCCTCAAAACGCAGCGGTTTGAATCAGGCCGGCAAGGCATGGTCCTGGGACGATGACACGTGAGTACGGTCGCCGGGGTCAAACTTTGGGGGCGTACCATTGGCGCAGTCTCGCTTGAGGATGGCAGTCAGGTAGCCGCCTTTGAATATGATGCGGCCTTTGCCAATAGCGGCATCGAAATTTCGCCGATTACCATGCCGCTTTCCAGTCGCGTCTATACCTTTCCCGATCTCCCGCAAGTGACTTTTCATGGATTGCCCGGCCTGTTGGCGGATTCACTTCCGGACCGCTTCGGCAATGCGCTGATTAATGCCTGGTTGGCCACCCAGGGCCGGTCGCCGGATTCGTTCAATGCCGTCGAACGGCTCTGTTATACAGGCGAACGGGGTATGGGTGCCCTGGAATTTTCTCCTGCAACCGGGCCGAAAACGCGTAAGGCAAACCGGATACAGGTTGACCGCTTGGTCGAGCTGGCATCAGAGGTGCTTATGCACCGTAACGATCTGCAGGTCTCCTTTGCCGATGAGGGAAAGGAGCAGGCGCTGGCCGATATTCTGCGCGTCGGCACCTCGGCCGGTGGTGCGCGTGCCAAGGCGGTGATCACCTGGAACCCGGTAACCAATGAGGTGCGCTCCGGCCAGGTTCCGGCGGGCGAGGGTTTTGAATACTGGCTGCTGAAATTCGATGGTGTCAAGGGCAACAGGGACAAGGAACTCGAGGATCCGCAAGGTTACGGAGTGATTGAATACGCCTATTCAAAAATGGCCAGGGACTGTGGTATTGAGATGAGCGAATGCCGCTTGTTCGAAGAGAATGGTCGGCAGCACTTCATGACCCGTCGCTTTGACCGGCTTGCCAGTGGAGAGAAACTGCACATGCAGTCCCTTGGTGCGCTGGCGCATTTTGATTTCAATCAGGCGGGTGCCTATGCCTATGAACAGGCGTTACTGGTGATTCGGCAGCTGGAACTGCCCATGCGTGCGATAGAAGAGCAGTTCCGCCGCATGGTATTTAATATCATTGCCCGCAATCAGGATGACCATGTCAAGAACATTGCCTTTCTGATGGATAAAAACGGCAACTGGTCACTCGCACCGGCCTTTGATATGACCTACAGCTGCAACCCGTCCGGCGCATGGACGGCCAGCCATCAGATGACACTGAACGGCAAACGGGATAATTTTATGCTGGATGATTTCAGGGCCTGTGCGAAAGCGGCTTCGATGAAACGCGGGCGAGCCGAGGTGATTATCAAGGAGGTGCAGGAAACCGTAGCCCGCTGGAGGTCATATGCGGAAGAGGCCGGCGTCCCGGCTGACATAGGTGACAAGATACAGCGGGTACTGAGATTGGAGGTTTTTAAGTAGAATCTGGTGAGCAGGATGCCGAGGTGTAATCGGCATGCAATTGCCGGAATGGTCCGCTGTGTTCTTTCGTTTTCAACAAAATCACGACAACACTTGATTGGATTTATCGTGGCTCGATCGTGGGTCCGGGTGTCTCATGGTGCCTCCAACATGACCGCAAGGTTTGCAGAGAGGCAAGACGTGAGCACGGAGCATCCAACGAACGACGGAAAGTATTACACCGACAGTGAGATCGCCGGGTTGCTGGGGATTTCACTCGGGCGGCTTGAAAATGTCGGTTCACGTGAAACTGTTTTTTATTAAGGCGCCCTTTGCAAGACCCCGGCAGATGAATGGCGGGTGACGGGCAAGGCCGAAGACAGCTGCGCCTGCGGCCTTGCCCGGGCGGTGGCGCGGGGCCAGATGGCAGCTTCGCCCGCAGCGGGTC
>JBHHXO010000297.1:0-3108 GCA_046757125.1 Thiogranum sp. | reverse complement strand
TATGCAGTACACAGGGGCTGAGGTATGGAGGTGTAATCTATGCGATGGGTCTTACTGTAGCCAGGTAAACGCCGGTGGCTTTGGGGACGTAAATAATTCTACTTTGTCAGATTATTAATGTTCCTTTTCAAGCTGAAATAGCGTATAATAACACTTTGTTTTATATAGGTTAATCACGATGTCGGCGTGAAAATCCTAGTCACGCCCTTATTTCTGCCCTGCAAGGGCTTCCAGAAGCGCTCAGCGCGCATTTATTGCCTTTTTCATCATTTTTCGTGTCTTCTACGCGCGATGCTACCGCGTCGTTTTATGGCTATCTGCGCGGATTGTTTCAATCTGAGCGAGCTAACATGCTGCGCATGAGCGAAGTGAATGAAGTCGATCATCAAGCCATGCAGCACATGTTGACGGAAGGCGCCGTTGATTGGACCGGGTTTAGTGAACAGATTGCTCGGGTGTCAATGATCACCCTAATGGAGCCACCCATGTTCGGCATAATGGAGCCACTTTCAGGGTGCGATTTGGCCCCTCAAACAGGGTAAATATTAGCTTATTTTGCCTCCTCTTTTAACTGTTTTTTGCTGTCCTTTTTTCCTTCATCTGGTAAAGGCCTGGGCGTTCTGTAACTTTCTCCTTCCAGCACCAGTCGATAAGCATTGTGACGCAGGCGATCCAGTGTGGCTGCACCCAACAATTTGTTGGGGAAAGCATCGCCCCATTCACCAAAGTCCAGATTGCTGGTAACGATGGTTGCACCACGCTCATAGCGCTCATCGATCAAATCATGTAGATCCTCATCATGGGGTGGTTTGAGTGGTTTGAGACCGAAGTCATCGATAATCAGTAGAGGCACTTTGACCAGGACCTGGAACCGGCGCTCGTAAGTATTGGTTGCTCGGGCAGCATATAAGTGACCCAGTAACTTGGCCTGGCTATAGCACAACACATCGTAGCCTTTCTGTACGGCACAATGGCCGAGCGCCTGTGCCAGATGGCTTTTGCCCGTACCACAAGGACCCGCAATCAGCACGGCGACTTTTTCTTCGATAAAGCCACAACTGGCCAGATCCTTGAGTTGGGCTCGATTAAGATTGGGATTAAAATCCAGATCAAAGCTCTCCAGTGTTTTGTTGTTTCTGAACCCGGCACGCCTGAACCGCATGGCATATTTCTTTTGCTCCCTGCGGGCCACTTCATCCTGAACCAGCAGCGCAAGGAACTCAGGATGAGAGAGCTGGTGTTCAATGGCTTCCCGGTTACGACTGGCCAGGCTCTCGGTCATGCCGGACAGGCGCAGTTGTTTCAACAGGGGGGTAAGTTCGGGTATGGGGTTGATCATCTTGATGTCCTCTTTTGGGTTTTGGTTGGTTGGATCAGTGTTTCAGTAAACTGCCTGGATCACGGGAGAACTTGCCACCGCCGGTATAACTGTCTGCCAGGGTATCGAAGCCGGTTTCTGTCCAGTCTTGTTGATCCAGCCCTTTTTCAAGGATCTGTTTGACGGCGCGATAACGTATATTGTCAAACGCCAAGGCCCGCTGACAGGCTGCATTCACTCTGATCTTGCCGTAGCGCTTGCTAAATCCAACGATGCCCTGGGCGCCACGCAAGTTGTCCAACACCCTGTCGGCAAACAGCTGTTTTATGACCGCTTCACAATGGCCCCCAATTTGGCGGGCCTGTTTGAGGCACCATTGTGCGTCCTTCATTTTGTACGCCAGGGCATTGGGCGGTAGGTGTTCGTCCAGCGTCGAGCGGTCGCCGGGTCGCGGTAACCGGGGATGGATTGCCTGGAGTTTATGCCCCTTGTAGACCCGAACTGACGTATCAGTAGCTCTCAGCCATAACGATTGATGAACCAGGCGATAGGGTACTGAGTAACGACGCTTTTCAAACTGCACATGACCATCACCATGGACCTTGACCGTGGCCCAGACAGCCAGTTCCGGCGGCACATCCGGCAGGGGTTTAAGCAGGTCTCGCTCGACTTCCGCAAAGCGTTTCAAGGGTTGCACTCGCGTCGTACCGTGGATGCGGTTGCCAGCGACTTCCATGAGCCATTGTTTTAACTGGTCATTGGCATCACTCAGGCTGCGAAACTCCCGCAAGGGCACAAAGGCGTTTTTTACGTATTTGACGTTGGACTCTACCCGGCCTTTCTTTTGCGGATCACGAACCGGACAAGGTGCGATCAGGAACGCATAGCCTTCGGCACAGTCTGCGTAGGCCCTCTGCACATCCGGATCGTGATAGCAGGCTTTGGTGATGGCGCATTTGGGGTTGTCGATCACGGTTCGTGCCGGGACGCCACCAAACCATTCAAAAGCCCGTCGGTGACAGGCAAGCCAGGTGGCCACATGTTGATCCCAGATGAACTCGGCATACATGTGACGACTCCAGGCCAGCGTCATGACGAAGATCCAGGTCTTTCGCAACTCACCGCCAAGCAGGTCAATGATTTTGGGACCGGCCCCGAAATCTATCTGAGCAGCATCCCCTGGAGGAAACTCCATGACCGTTGTGACGGTGGGACTAGCCGCTGCCAGCTTGTTCAGATAACGGCGCAGAGACGAGTAACTGCCGCCAAAGCCAAACTTACGAATCAACGCCTGATGGATAGTCGTGCCTTGTACGCCGCTTTCCTGCCACGCCTTTACCTGATCATGATGCGGCAGAATCAGGGAAGTCGTAGAAACCTTTTTCGGTTTCTCGGCAAAGTGTGTCGCCAGCTCTAATTCATCAGGCAAGGACAGCTCTGGATCAAGCCATCCCTGCAATATCGCCAGTTCACGTATGGTCCCAACTTTGTTCCGCCCGATCCGGCCAGCTCTCGCGATGGCTCGGTTGGACTCACCCATTCGCATGCGAACGAGTACTTGTCGAATTTCATGCATCTCAAATCTCCGGTTTGCCATGGTTGGGATCTCCTCACGCAAAAGAACGGAAAAGATACCCGAATAAACGGGAGTTTGAGGGAAAAATCAGCCCTTAAGTGGCTCCATTATGGTGAACATTGCCTGGCTCCATTATGGTGAACATGGAATGGCTCCATATGGGTGATCATTAACATCTGCGTAGAAATCCCAGATCCGGCTGCGAATCGATTGG
>JBHHXO010000296.1:0-3130 GCA_046757125.1 Thiogranum sp. | reverse complement strand
GGTTCATACGATGGCAGGCTGTCGACTGCGTAGCCGGGTTCCAGGAACAGTTGCCGGTAGCGCGCCATCCGCTGTGGCGAGAGTTCGTAAACCACGTGATTTTTGGCTACAACCGAGGCGTGATAGGGCAGTAGCCGGTAATAGAATGTCGCGCCGGGGTCATCGTAGGGGCGCACAGTCGGTATTTCGTCAATGGCCTCGCCGGGCGGGGTGGCAGAGCGAACCAGCCGGTAGAATTCACGTGCCGGCGTGTCGGAAAAGTGGATATGCGCCTGGAACAGGTGTTCGTAGAGGTAGCGGCTGACCAGCTTTTCCCGGTTGCTGTCGCCGTTGAAAAACCGTTCCCACTGCCCGATCTGTTGCGATGCCTGTGCTGTCGGTGCGGCCGGCGGCGACACGGGGGATCCCTGGGCCAGCCACTGCACCAGGGTTTTGTAGTCTGCGTCGCTCAGGTTGGGCATTGCGTAGGGCATGCCCCACAGCGGGTGCCGTTTTGCGTAGTCCTCGAACTCATCCTGTTTCGGACATACCTGCTCGCGGTTCAGCGCAAGGTCGAAGTCTTCCGACAGCATGCCGACGCGCGCCTGCGGGTGGAGCTGTTTCAGGCGTAACAGCTGGTAGAGTACTGACTGCTCCAGGTTCTGCCGGGGTGTTGCCTCACCCTCCGCGAGCACGGCGTGAAACCCCTTGTTGCGCCACTCTGCCGTGGTTCCGGCATCGATGCCCAGGCGTGTTGGCTCGCTGCCCAGAATCCGCGTGCCGTCATAGACTTTCACCGGACTGGCGCCGCGTTCGATGCCCTCAGGGGAAGAAAGTTTCAGTTGGCAGGGCGCGTCGTAACAGCCGTGACAAACGATGCAGCGGCGCTCGAGCACAGGTTTGACGCTGTGATGATAGTCAACGGGTTCGTCCGGCAGGGTGAGTAACAGGTTATAGTCTACGCTGGCCTGCTCCCGGATGAGGTCCGGTTTTTTCAGTGTGCAGGCTGTCAGCGTGATAGCGGTAACGAGGAAGGCGACAAACAGGCTGTGTTTTTGTATGGCAGTCAACATAGTCGTCACGCGGGCACGTGCGCTTGCCCGGTAATTTTCCGGGTCCATCATGGCGCAGTTGAAAACCGTGAATACACCGGTGTACCCGTACGGCTGGTCGTTGCCCGGGTCACCGTGTACCACCGCCACGTGGCTGTCTGACTGCTGCAGCCGGTCCTTCCAACCGCCCGGCAGCCCGGTTGCAGCTCGTTGGCGAAACTGTCGGTGACGTACAGAAAACCCATGTTGGCCTGCGCGGGGACGGCACCGATCTGTTGCATGCAGTCTGTCACCGCCTGGTTGCGGTCCGCTGACCGGGTATGGCCGAGCAGAAAAGCAGGGCATGCATTCATCAAGGGTTGCCTGTAAAAAGGGGGCGTCAGCCGATCGCTGAACGCCCCCTGGCCAAGGTGTCGCCTGCTGCTGTTATCAGCCGACTTTCTTGTCGCTCATCATTTTTTCAATGATGGGCGCAAGGATGATTTCGATGGCAAATCCCATTTTGCCGCCCGGTACCACGAGCGAGTTGCGCCGTGACATGAACGAGCCCTGCAGCATGGACAGCAGGGACGGGAAGTCGACGTGCAGCTTGGCCGGGTCGCGGAAACGGATGACGACAAAACTTTCATCCGGTGTCGGAATGTCGCGGGCGATAAACGGGTTCGAGGTGTCGACCGTGGGGACCCGCTGGAAGTTGATGTCCGTGCGCGAGAACTGCGGCGTGATGTAATGCACATAGTCGTGCATGCGGCGCAGGATGGTGTCGGTGACGGCTTCCGCCGAATAACCGCGCTGTGCGCAGTCACGGTGGATTTTCTGAATCCATTCCAGGTTCACCAGCGGTACCACGCCGATCAGCAGGTCGACAAACTGGGCTATGTTGGTGGTGCCGTCGACGGCGCCGCCGTGCAGGCCCTCGTAGAACAGCAGGTCGGTGCCCGGCGGTATGCTTTCCCAGGGTGTGAATTCACCGGGCTTCTGCCCGAACGGCTCGGCTTCTTCCTCGCTGTGCAGGTAATAGCGGCGCTCGCAGCTGCCGGTCTCGCCGTAGGTCTTGAAGGTCTCCGCAATTTTATCGAACAGGTTGGCCTCGGGTCCGAAGTGACTGAAATGGGGGTTGCCCTCTTCTTCTGCCCTGGCCATGGCTTCTTTCATGGCAACGCGGTCGTAGCGGTGGTAGCTGTCGCCTTCGATAACCGCCGGGTTGACGCCCTCGCGCCGGAAAATGTGCTCGAAAGCCACCTTGACCGTAGTGGTCCCCGCACCGGACGATCCTGTTACCGCAATTACTGGATGTTTCTTGGACATGCCAATCTCCTGAAAAACAGTTCTTGAAAGCTGTGGCGCCATGCCGGGCAGTGCCAGGGCATGGCGCCGATATTCTTGTGCGCCGCGCAGCGGGCGCGCCTGGGTATGTCGCGCGCCACCGGCCGCAGGCCGGAACCGCGTATTGAACCACTTTTATGCGGCAAGCGACAACTTCAATATAACTATATGTTAATAAATATTATTTCAGATCAATGTCAATGAGTGGCAGGGAGTGGAAACGCATGAGTACGGAATCCGGGTGAGCGGGTGAACCCGGGAGCACTTGAAATGTAACGAAATCTTAACCTTTATTAGAGAAATGTTAACTAATCCGGTACTATGGGCGTTCCTTCCCGCGGCGACCTGTTGCAATGGATTCTGCCGCCGGGAGTACATCCAGTATCTGTCTTGTGTGGGGAAAGAGTATGGCTGACGTGCGAGAACTGATCGCCGGTTGGCAGAAAATGTTTGTGCCGTTTACCAGCTGGATTGGCGAGCTGCGGCAGGCGGATACCCTGCGCGCGGACCTGATCGCCGGGATCACCGTAGCACTGGTACTGGTGCCCCAGTCCATGGCCTATGCCCAGCTGGCCGGCCTGCCGCCCTATATCGGGCTCTATGCCTCCTTCATCCCGGTCATGGTGGCGGCGTTGCTGGGTTCCTCGCGTCAGCTGGCGACGGGCCCGGTCGCGGTGGTTTCCCTGATGACAGCCGCGGCGCTGGAGCCGCTGGCCGGTGGCAACGTGGAGCTGTACCTGGCGCTGGCCGCGACGCTGGCGATCATGGTCGGC
>JBHHXO010000295.1:0-3167 GCA_046757125.1 Thiogranum sp. | reverse complement strand
GATGCTGAAGGAACCACCGCAACGATGGCTGGCCAAGTGCACAAGATCTTGGTATTTGGCGGATTGATCCCATTCTCTATTCTATCTACGCTATTCATTGGATTATGGTTGAGGCGAGCAGGTCTCTTCCCTGGGTTTGACGTATATTCCTTTGTTACAGTTGGGGTCATTATCGTCATGGGGGCAGTTGGCGGCGCCACGGTCGAAACTCAATTCGCGGGGTTAGTCGAACGGATTGCGGCAATCGTCACTCAACAGTGGCTATTCGCGCTGGGGTTGAAATTGCTATTGCACTGACGTCTTCATAAATCAGTGTTCCACATGAACCAAATATAATACGGCGTCGCCTAACCACTCGCTGGTGTGTCCTGAAGCTGTCGTCTGCTAACCGGTGAAAGTCCGGTCGTGGTAACTGTCAGGAGGCCACGTAGCAGGCATCCAGTGCTTCCGGGCGACCGGATGTACTGAAGCGATGTAACCCCCAGAGAAAGGGGAGCAAAACCATAGCCCGTAACATGAAGTGAATCTTGCAGCGTCGAAATGTTAGCCCCGAGAGGGGAACAAGGGAGAGCCGAGCTTGTCAGCGAAAGCGAAGGCCACGGAAGGTGCAAAGATCCTGAGGTGCAGCACTGAAGAACTCCCCGGCGTAGGGAGAGCGGGATGTGGTGAAAGTAGGCGACGGAACAGGAGAGGTCTCACTCGGTCGGTGGCCCACATCCACCGTAACCGCTGGTATAAGCTGAGGAAGTGAAGTCCAGGGGGAAGCCGGGTGAGAAGTCGGAGGAGGCCATAGTACTGATGACCATCGAGACAACATAACTCGATGAGAGGGAAGGGCCTCTACTTCAATCGGGCTAAGCGGGGAGGTAAGTGACGGTGCATGTCCGTACAGGATACGGAACAACAACGCCCAAAGACAAATCACGACAACTCCAGCGCAGGCTATACCTGGCGGCCAAGAGGAGCAGAAACCGACGGTTTCATGCGCTCTATGACCGCATGTACCGGTCCGATGTTCTGTGGCGGGCCTGGGAGGAAGTACGCCAGAACGGTGGGAGAACTGGCGTAGATGGCGTGACCATCGAAGATATCGAAAGGCAAGGAGTGGAGGAGTTTCTCGAACAGATTGCCCAAGATTTGGAGGGCAAAAGGTATAGACCGCAGCCGGTGTTACGGGTGTATATTCTCAAAGCGGATGGCACACAACGACCGTTAGGGATACCTACGGTTCGAGATCGGGTAGTGCAACAGGCGTGCAAGATCGTGATCGAGCCCATCTTTGAAGCCAACTTCCAGGATAGTTCCTACGGTTTTCGCCCCAAGCGGAGTGCACAGCAAGCGGTCCGTGCGGTCAAAGAGGCGCTAGTCATGGGTTGGTGGGTAGTAGATGCAGACATCCAGAGCCACTTTGACAGTATAGACCAAGAGTTGCTGATGACTCTGCTACAAAGGCGGATAAGCGACCGTCGGGTGTTAAAGCTGATTCGGCAGTGGCTGAAAGCTGGTGTTCTGGAGGAAGGGGCAGTGCATACCTCTGTAATGGGAACACCCCAAGGCGGAGTAATCAGTCCCCTGCTGGCGAACATCTACTTGCACGTTCTGGACATGTACTGGGCCGAGCGATATGCCTCTCTGGGGAAGCTGTTTCGCTACGCCGACGACTTTGTCATCGTGTGTCGAACGCGAAGGGAAGCAGAACGGGCCGTGCAAGCTGTGCGGTCGGTCGTGGCCAGGCTGAAGCTCACACTCCATTCCACCAAGACCCGCATTGTGGATATGGGGCGAGAAGGGTTTGACTTTCTCGGTTTCCACTTCCACAAAATGAAGTCCAAGAAGACCAACAAACTGTTGCCCTACATGTGGCCGAGCCAGAAGGCTATGAAGGTGGTGCGGGCAAAAATCCGCCAGATTACAACTCGGAAGCGGTTGAGCAATCCACTAGAAGAAGTGGTGAAGTATCTCAACAAGGTCATTCGGGGGTGGCGGAACTACTTCCGCATTGGGAACAGCACCGAAAAGTTGCAGGACTTGGACCGCTACGTACGACAACGACTGCGACAGTGGGAACGGTCACGAAAAGGGGCAAGAGGACGTTGGAATGAACAGGCGTTCAGCGCCTTGCTGGCACGAAGCGGGTTGGAGCGCTTCTATGTCCCAGGGACATGTGGTTGAAGACCTTGAAAGCACCAGGAGGAAGGTTGTCGGAGAGCCGTATGAGGGAAAACCTCACGTACGGTTCGAGGTGGCAGGGGATGGAAACCGGGATATGGTAGAGGTACTGAGGCACTCTCAGAGGAAACGGAGAGCAAACTGGGCTGCCCTACCTAAGTTCTAGGCGCCATCCTCTGACCCTACGAGCGGACCGGGGATGCAGGGCGAAATGCAAGAGAGGATTGCTATGGTTGTGGCTGAAAGAGCTAGCCAAGGTGCGAGCCCCGGCCGCTCAGCTCGCAGCCGTTGGGCCGCTGGTTTTAGTTCACGCAGAGTTTGAACTATGTGAAAATGAGCGTGGGGTACGCTTGGTCGTTCATCAAATACATGAAAGTCCTGCTCGTTTGAAAGGAGAATTACAATGAAATTCAAGACTCTAATGGTCATCAAGGCAGTTGTTTGCCTCGGTTTTGGGCCCCTTCTGCTGTTTTTTCCTGGCCCATTGCTGACCTTACTGGGTAGCTCGTTCGGACCAGGGGCTGCTATCACTGCAAGGGAGTATGGAGCAGCTCTCCTGGGCAATTTCATGCTTACTTGGTTCGCCAGAAATGCGGAAGAATCGGTGGCCAGGCGGGCAATCGTTCTGAACCTGTTCGTATATGACGCCATTGCCTTTGTTGCCATGCTGCTGATTCAGCTCTCTGGTGGTATGAATCTGCTCGGGTGGGGCATCGTTGCCATCTACCTCTTTTTCGCGGTCGGTTTTGGGTATTTCTTGCTGCCGCAAAAGAAGGCTGCATAAAGAGCTCCCCGCGCTCATTTTCCCACTGTCGCCGCCCAACAAGCGCGTGCAGCTGACCCGCCTTCGGCGGCGGTAATCGGCGGTCGTTTCGTTGTTGATCGTCAGGGTTGGCGGAGTTTCGCTCAGTCTGTCGGCGGGCGGCTGACGCCAGCGTTAGCGCGCTACCACTCTACTGATGCAATGCCTTTCAGGGAAACTGAATGGCGTGTCAAAA
>JBHHXO010000294.1:0-3207 GCA_046757125.1 Thiogranum sp. | reverse complement strand
AAGAGCTGGGTATCGAGCGGACAACCACCCTGGCACAACTGCGGCGCCTGTTTGAACGCGCCCGGGGCCAGATTCGTGACAGCGTCAAATCAGTGTTGCTGTTTATTACGACCGATGGCAAGGAACCACGGGTAGCGCTGCGACTTGATGAAATCAGCGACATGATCGGATTCCGCATGGCCCAGCTTACGCAGACGGATTCATTGGGGATATCAGACAGTGAGTACCTGGCGGAGGTATTTGCCGGTTATCTTAACTCGGGTGGTGATCGGGACTGCCTGCTGATTGACGTCGATGGTTTGCTGGAGACTATCCTCAAGCCCTGATGATTGTCAGGCGTTCTTCCGGGTCTTTTTCTCGCAGACCACATAACCGTCAGTAATTTGACGAAGCTGCCAATTGATTTACGAGGCTGACCCGATACCTCCGGATAGCTGTCCAGGGTATGTGCAAAAGCGCACGGATTTGGTGCGCTATTACAGATGGCTGCGACCTTTGCCCAATTGGCACATGTCATGCAAGGGTCTCCCCGAATACACGATTGTCGGGTTGCAGCGCGCCGGGCAAGTTGCCGTTAAGTCGAGTACCAATCCGCCGCTACTCGCGGTAGTGCTACACAGGGAGTTGTAACAATATGGCAGAGTCAGGGCAGGAGCCCGGCCCTCAGGGTAATGTCCTCCGGTTTCCGGAGGAGCTCACCATCGCCCGGTGTGGCGAGTTCCATCAAAAATTTGTATCCCGTATCGAACAGGGAGGGGATATCGCCCTGGACGGTAGCGCTGTCACGCGCATCGACACAGCATTTATTCAGCTTTTGTATCTGGTACAGCGCACCCTCGCAGAAGCAGGTTGCAGTTTGCAATGGAAAGCGAGCAGTCCGGCTATATCCGGGTCAGTGAGACTCCTGGGAATGAACAGGCAGCTGGCATTACCCGGTGATACGTAAAAATCAGAGACAGGTAGGGAGTAGCGACAATCATGGCAACAATACTGGCAGTGGACGACTCAAATTCAATGCGCCAGATGGTAAGTTTTACACTCAAGCAGGCCGGGCACACTGTTACCGAAGCGGCAGACGGTGTGGAAGCGCTGGAACTGGCGAAAAAGAACAGTTTCAATCTGGTGATTTCCGACGTGAACATGCCGCGTATGGACGGAATTTCACTGATCAAGCAGCTGCGCGCCCTGCCCAGCTACAAGTTTACCCCGTTGCTCATGTTGACCACGGAATCCGGCGGCGACAAGAAGCAGGAGGGCAAGACGGCGGGTGCTACCGGCTGGATCGCCAAGCCGTTCAACCCTGATCAGTTGCTGGCAACCGTCAAGCGCGTACTCGGGTAGTTCTGCATGAGCATCGATGTCAGCCAGTTTCACCAGGTCTTTTTCGAGGAAAGCTTCGAAGGGCTGGAGGCGATGGAGGCCGCGCTGCTGGATCTCGGCCGGGGGGTCGATGACCCCGAACTCATTCACCTGATTTTCCGTTCTGCACATTCGATCAAGGGCGGTTCAGGGACATTCGGTTTTACCGCAGTCGCCAGCTTCACCCACGTTATGGAAACCCTGCTCGACCAGATGCGCGAGGGCGGGCGCGAGGTCACCAGGGATGCTTTGGAGCTGTTGCTGGAATCCGGTGATGTGTTGCGCGATATGCTGGAAGCTGCGCGCGATGGGGGTGAATTTGATGCCAAACGTGCCGGCGTCATTCAGGCAAACCTGGAAGCCATGCTGGACGACGCGCCCGCTGGTAATCCGGATACCGATGAGCGGGTTGCCGGGCAGGCTGTTGTGGCAGGCTGGCAAATCGATTTCAAGCCCTATCTCGATTTGCTGAAAACCGGCAATGATCCTGTACGGATGTTTCGTGAGCTGGCGGAGTTGGGTGATTTGCAGGTCGAGGTGAATACTGGCTCAGTGCCTGAATTTGCCGATTTTGATCCCGAAGAGTGTTATCTCGCCTGGAAGCTGTGTCTGCACGGCGATGTTGCGCGCGAACAGCTGGACAATATTTTTGAATGGGTCGATGGCGACTGTGATCTGGGTATTGAAGCGCTGACAGACTCATCTTGCGTTCCGGGGCAGCACGCTGCAGAAACCATATCTACAGATATTGAAACAGAACGCTCGCCGCAACAGATGCCGGAGCCAGTTGCGGCGCCGGCCAGGGCGGAAGCCGCAAAGGACCGGCGCAAAAGCGACCGCCGCTCCACCGCCGGCACGGACAGTTCGATTCGCGTCAGCATAAACAAGATTGACGAATTGATTAATATGGTCGGCGAGCTGGTGATCACCCAGTCAATGCTCGGTCAGGTCGGGAGTTGTGAATTTGATGAGTTCGACGCAGGTCGGCTGGAGAAACTGCAGGACGGTTTGCAGCAGCTGGAGCGTAATACCCGCGAGTTACAGGAAAGTGTCATGCAGATACGCATGCTGCCGATCAGCTTTTCTTTTAACCGCTTTCCCCGTCTGGTGCACGATCTGTCTTCCAGGCTGGGCAAAAAGATCGAGCTGAAAATCTCCGGTGAGGGTACCGAACTCGACAAGACCGTTATGGAGAAGATCGGCGATCCGCTGGTTCACCTGATACGCAATTCACTGGATCATGGTATTGAAATGCCTGAGCAGCGTGTCGCGCAGGGCAAGCCGGAAACCGGTGTGATACACCTTAATGCCTATCATCAGGGCGGTAACATCGTGATAGAAATTTCCGATGACGGCGGCGGTCTGCCGGCCGACAGGATCCTTGCCAAGGCACGCGAACGTGGCCTGGTGGGGGGGGATGAAGAACCGAGCCGGGAAAAGATACTCGAACTGATTTTCGAGCCCGGTTTCTCTACCGCAGAAGAAGTCAGCGATGTGTCCGGCCGTGGTGTCGGCATGGATGTTGTGCGTCGCAATATCAAGGACCTTGGAGGTGCTATCGAAGTTCAGTCGGTGCCGGGTGAAGGTTCCACCTTTACCATTCGTCTGCCCCTGACACTGGCCATTCTCGACGGACAGTTGCTGAGTGTGGGCCGGGAAACGTTCATTATGCCGCTGATTTCCATCGATGAGTCCTTGCAGGTGGATGTAAAAAGGGTTAATTCGGTCGCCGGAAGCGCGCAGATGTACAAGCTGCGTGATGATTATATCCCCATCGTGGGTTTGCACGAGTTGTTCGGTATCCAGCTCTCCGGTCGGCTCGTCGGCAAGCAGCAAACGCGGCCCCAG
>JBHHXO010000293.1:0-3220 GCA_046757125.1 Thiogranum sp. | reverse complement strand
ACTCGCGCTGGACATACGCCGGCAACGGTGTGCAAGGGGCGGCAATATAGACGAATGGGGAAAGGGGGGGCAAGCCTGCGCGGGCGGTGTAAAACAATCCCCGTCCTGAGGCGACAATCTCCCGCTCGCCAGCACGGGCGGATTCAAAAAGACAGCCTGTAGAGCTGGAATTCCAGCAGCCGCCCCAGGGTCAAATAGGGGCTGGACTGGTTAAGGGACGATACCCGGAGCACAAGGATCCGTTCCCGGTCCAGGTACTGGCCGTTTTTGATGACGGCCCGCGGCTCACGCAGGATGGAGATATCAAACAGGGGGTTGCCCGATACCATTACCAGGTCTGCTGCTTTACCGGTTTCAACGGTACCCAGGGTGTTCTCGACACCGGCGGCGCGGGCGGCATTAACGGTCGCTGCCCGGAGTATGGCCCAAGGTGAAAGCCCGGCGTCGAGCATCAGTTTCATTTCATCGTGGGTTGCAATGCCCTGCACGGCATAGATCGCCCCGGAATCAGAGCCCAGTATCAGGTTGACCCGGTTCCGGTACAGTACGCTGACAATGTGGCGAAGAAATTCATTTTCCCGGACATTGTGGCGACGCCATTTGTCGCCGGCAACCAGCCAGCGCTGGCCATCCGTGTTATCCATAACGAACTTCACAAAAGGATTCAGGTATTGCAATGACAATGTATCCACGTACTGCTGTCCGCCCGATGTTATCCGTGTCAGCTGATCGAAGATCATCAGAGTCGGTGTTACGGTGGCATTCATTGCGTTCAGTTGCTGCGCCGTAGCGTCGAGCTTTGCATTGTCGAAGCGGTATTCGAGGGGTCCGTCGTATATTTCTTCTGCATGTTCCAGCGTCCGCATGGCGGTTCCGAGCCGGTAATCCTTTTCTATGACAGAGTAGGGGAGATGCCCGACGACCGGTATATCCTGTTTTTTTGCCTCCCTGATGACGGCTGCGTATACGTCCGCGGCCATGTCCTCGTAAACTTTGATGTAATCCCAGCCCTCCTGTTTATACCGGGCAACGAGCTTTGCCGCCCTGACCGGGTCGTCGACCCCTACCTGGCTGAGCGGATCTGCGGATTCTGAAGCATTCAGGATTGGTGAAGTACTGAATAGATTGCTTCCCAGCCACTCGCCGTTTTCCAGTTCTCTTTTCCAGCGCAGGTGAAAGGGAAAGCCTGCCATATTCCGAACACTGGTTACCCCGTAGGAGAGCCCGAGGACCTGGTACTTGCGGTCATAGACATGGACGTGCATATCGAACAGCCCGGGGATTACCCAGTTGCCGTTTGCATCGATGAGACGGTATTCCGGGCTCACCGGGCTTCCTGCAGGCCTGATGGCCATAATTCGGCCGTCCCGGATGAGCAGCTGCCGCTTTTTCAGGACCTCGTTGCCCACCATCGTAATGACGTTGGCGTTATCGAGGGCGACAGGCCGTGAATTGTCCACCCGCGGCAGGTCGCCAGGTGTTTCCAGTCTGGCCAGTGGCACCGACGCAAAAATCACCAGGGCAATAACCCCGCACAACAGGGTCATGTACATGACCAGGCGGAACGTCAATGATATGAAGGTGCGCAATTATCTGTTTCCTGCTGATAAATTGGGTCAGAGTAAAAACCAGTCAAGCCCGATCATTCGCTGAAATGATTTTTGGCCGATTTTTTACTCTGACCCTATTTATTCATCCTGAATTTATTCCAATTCCATCAGTGAGTCTCGAATCCACGGCAGCAGTTTTTCGAAGTCGCATTCATTGCGCTCGAGCGCACCAATCAGAAATGACCAGGCGGCTGTTGCATCCACAGATATTTTCCAGCCATTCAGGCGAAGGAAAATGTCTGTAGCAAAAAAAGCCACGCGCTTGTTTCCGTCCACAAACGGGTGGTTTAGCAGTAGTGATTCGAACTGCGCTGTCGCCATCTCGGACAAATCGTTGTAGTAGCCAGATTGCGGTCTGAATAAAGCGCTTTCCAGCAGACCCATATCCCGCACGCCGGATGTCCCGCCAAATTGCGCTATCAAGCGCTCGTGGATGGCTAATACCTCGTCGACCGAAAGGAACTGGATGCGGTCACTCTGCAAGGCGTCGGCCTAATTCCTCGTTTTCAACGACGGAGTCCTCAAGATGCTTGAGGACTGTCGGACGCAGGCGTCGTTTGCGAACGTAGTCGCGAATTGCCTCCGTTAGCAACCCGGAGATACTCTGGTGCGACTCTTGGGCGAGATTCTGCAACGCGCGCCATTCTGCTTGTTCAACTTTTGAGCTGATCTTAATAGAGGCCATGCCGTGCAATCTATCAAGATAAATCATGACATATCAAGTCATGTTTTCATCGTAATTCTTATGTAAAGTCCATGCCATCGTAGAATAGTCAGGACTATTTAACCTCAGATCTGTATAAGAGCGAGATTGTTTTTCTCGAAGTCAGAAAGGTTGAGACTGGGTTTTTTGGGCTGAAAGGTATAAGCAATCAGGCCGGCCACCAAGTGAACCATAAAGCTGGTGACACTGCGATGCCGGGAATGCTCAATCTGCGAGATATTTTTAAGTTGGTCAAACACTGTTTCAATCACAAATCGTTTTCTCAACATCAGTTTATCCCATAGCTGCATGAGCCTGGGCTTCATGTTGCGGCGGATGTTGGTGATTAAGGTAATATTAATCCTTTTCCTTTAATTTCGGGTCAAGTGCGACGCCTGTCAGGCCGAGAAGCTGGTCGCGTTCAGTTGCAAGCGCCGGGGCTTCTGTCCGAGCTACGGCGCCCGGCGGATGGCCGAAACGGCCGCGCTGCTCGTGGACGAGGTGTTACCGCGCCAGCCGGTCCGCCAATGGGTGCTGTCGCTACCGTTCGCGCTGCGATACCTGTTGGCGACACGTCCCGAGGTGGTCACGCAGGTGCTCGGCATCGTCTACCGGGCGATTTCGGGCCATCTGATCCACAAATCCGGCCTGACGCGCGCGCGCGCGGTGACGGGAGCCGTGACCCTGATACAGAGATTCGGCAGTGCGCTCAATCTCAACGTGCACTTTCACCTGCTCGTGCTCGACGGCGTTTATCGACGAGACGGTGAGGGCCGCCTGGTATTCGTATCCGTCCCGGCCCCGGGCACGGAGGAACTCAAGCGGCGGGTGCTGCGGAGCGCGGTGCGGAGCGGCCGCGCGCTCGCGCGCTCGGGGCTGCTCACGCGCGCCAGCGAGCACGCCTGGC
>JBHHXO010000292.1:0-3249 GCA_046757125.1 Thiogranum sp. | reverse complement strand
AGTACGGTGCGCCGCTTGTGGCGCGCCTGAAGCAGGAGACGTTGCACGACCAGGACTGGGAGCGGCTCTGGCTGGAACGTTTCCAGCCCATGAAATTCGGTGAGCGGCTGTGGATTTGCCCGGACGGGCAGCGCCCGCCGCAAGACGATGCTGCGATCCTGATCGACCTGGACCCCGGTCTGGCCTTTGGCACCGGTACGCACGCCACCACGGCGCTGTGCCTGGAATGGCTGGACCGGCACGCGCCGCGGCAGCAATCGGTACTGGACTACGGTTGTGGTTCGGGCATCCTGGCTGTTGCCGCGCTCAAGCTGGGTGCTGCCCAGGTATGGGGTGTCGATATCGACCGGCAGGCGCTGTGGGCGAGTGGCGAAAACGCAGAGCGCAACGGTGTGCGCGCCGGTTTGCGGACAGGGTTGCCCGGGGAGCTTCCGGACCAGGTTTTTGATTTGTTGCTGGCCAATATACTGGCCAATCCGTTGATCGAGCTGGCGCCCCGGCTGGCCGGACTGGTCAGACCGGACGGTTGGCTGGTGCTGTCCGGCATTCTGTCGGCGCAGGCCGATGCGGTGCGCGCCGCCTATGCGCCATGGTTTTCCTTATCCGGTCCTGTCGAGCGGGATGGCTGGGTGCGTTTGCATGGAAAGCGCAATTAATCTAGATTCCATAACTTGTTGTTCCTGCGCGAAAGGATGCCATGTACGTAGCCTGCCCCTGCTGTAAGGCGCTTTACAAAATTGAGCCCGCGCACCTGCGCGCAGCCGGCGGGCAGCTGCACTGTGGTGCCTGCAAGACCCGGTTTAATGCCAGTGGCGCCGTTTTCGACGACCCGCAGCAGGCGTTGGCTTACGAGTATCCGCTGCAGGAAGAAGAGGCACAGGCAATCGACGAACTCGTTCACCGTGCGCTGGACCAGGTGCCGGGGCAGGGAGGTCGTGACCAGGAAGTCGACCCCGGGAACAAGGACCTCATTGACGACATTCTGGCTTCGCAAGCTGTCGAAGTGTACCGGGATACCCGCCCCGTGCAGGCAGACGTGGATTTCCATGCCTGGCCGCCGGTGACAGAATTTCCGGCACTGGACGAGGAGGCGCGGATGTCTGACGACGCGGCGTTGCAGCATGCGTACCTGTTGCAACATGCGGTTGATGACGGTCATGGCACCAGCTGGGGTGTGATTGCTGCTGCGTTGTCGCTGATCGTCCTCCTCGTGGCGCAGTATATCTGGGCTGATCGCTACCGTTTGGCGCAATTTGCGCACTGGCGGCCGGCGCTGGAGGTTTTCTGCAAACCGCTGAACTGCGACTTGCCGTTGCGTCGCGATCCCGCCCAGGTAGAGATTGCCGAACGTGAAATTGTGCGGCACCCGTACATCGACAATGCCCTGCTGGTGAACGCAACGTTCGTAAACAATGCCGACTTTGTCCAGCCTTTCCCGTTGTTCCAGGTTTCCTTCTCCGACGTTTCCGGCGCGCCGGTGGCTGCGCGGCGTTTCCGGCCTGTGGAATACCTTGCGGTCCCGCGCGCCGCAGGTGCAGGCATGGCGCCTGGAGAACAGATACACGCCGTGCTTGAAATTATCGACCCGGGTGAACGCGCAGTGTCTTTTCAGTTTGATTTTTTATAGTCGAAGCCCCGGTCAATTTGTCATTCCGGCGCAAGCCGGAATCCAGTGTCTGTCATTCAGGCTGTTACTGGATTCCGGCTTGCGCCGGAATGACGTGAAGGGGGCTTGTTCGAGCTTTCCCTAATCTACCTGTCAAGTCTTGACAAGCAGGAAACAGCTTATATACAGGCTCTCAGGCAATTTTCGGGCCGAATAAAAAAATACGTTCAGGTGCTTTTCCCGATTCAAAACTGCGCGTATGATTGGCTGCCTTTCCCCCGATAACAGGTCGAGGCACTTAAGCTACGCAGCATGCAGATTGGTCCCTACAAGTTGCGCAACCAACTGGTGTTGGCTCCCATGGCGGGTGTTACCGACCGGCCGTTCCGGCAACTGTGTAAAAAGCTTGGTGCAGGTCTTGCCGTGTCGGAAATGGTGTCCTGTAATTCAGCCCTGTGGGGCAGCAGGCAGACACTGCGGCGTATGGACCACGAGGGGGAGGTGGAGCCCAGGTCGATACAGATCGCCGGTGCCGATCCACACATGATGGCGCAGGCCGCGCGATTCAATGTGGAACGCGGTGCGCAGATCATCGATATCAACATGGGCTGCCCGGCAAAAAAGGTCTGCAACGTCATGGCGGGTTCCGCCCTGTTGCAGAACGAAGCGCTGGTACAAAAGATACTCGATGCGGTCGTTGCGGCGGTTGCAGTCCCCGTAACCCTGAAAATCCGCACCGGATGGGATCCCGACAACCGTAATGCCGTAAGCATTGCGCGCATAGCCGAGCGGGCAGGGATCCAGGCGCTTGCCATACACGGGCGTACACGCGCCTGTGCTTACAAGGGTTCAGCGGAATATGAAACCATCCGCTGCGTCAAACAGGAGACCGGCCTCCCGGTGATCGCCAACGGCGACATCACCAGCCCCGAGAATGCACGGGAGGTTCTGGAGTTTACCGGCGCCGATGCTGTAATGATCGGCCGCGCGGCACAGGGACGTCCCTGGATTTTTCGTGAAATCGAACATTATTTATCCACCGGGCAGTTGTTGCCTGGGCCCGGGGTGGAGGAGATACGGACCATCATGATCGAACACCTGAATAATCTTTATGAATTTTATGGGGAATACACCGGCGTGCGCGTGGCGCGCAAGCACATTGCGTGGTACAGCAAGGGACACCCGAACGGCGCCGCTTTCCGGCAGCGTGTAAACCACAGCGAAAGCATCGATGAGCAGTTGCGCATGACACACGGGTTTTTTGACAGCCTGTCCGACGCGCGGGAGCTGGCGGCATGAGCGCGGTGATTCAGGGCAATAATGCCGTGGTCAGTTCCATGCCGCACCGGGAACGTCGCAAGGAGCCTTTGCGCGCCTGTGTTCAGTCGGCGCTGGATCTGTATTTCATGGACCAGGCGGACGGCGTCTACGACATGGTCGTGGGCCAGGTGGAGCACGCGATGCTGGAAAGCGTCATGCAACACACCCGCAGCAACCAGACCCGGGCCGCGGAAGTGCTAGGCATCAATCGCAGCACCCTGCGCAAGAAACTGAAGTTATACGGGTTGCTGTAAGTCGGATATAACCACCAGGATACTAACCCCACCTGCAGGAGCGGGCGTGCCCGCCCACCCCACCCGAAA
>JBHHXO010000291.1:0-3262 GCA_046757125.1 Thiogranum sp. | reverse complement strand
CTGGAAAACCATACCCACTTCGGCCCGCACCTGGTTGATGTGTTTATTCGAGTCAAGGGGGATATCATCAACGATGATCATCCCCTCATCAACGGCTTCCAGACGATTGATGCAGCGCAGTAACGTGCTCTTGCCGGCGCCGCTGGGCCCGACGATCACCACCACCTCTCCCACTCTTACCTGCATACTGACCCGGTACAAGGCGGTCAGTTCGCCAAACCATTTGGTCACATTTTGAATGTCGATAATAACGTCGCTACTCATCGATAGACATCCTCCGCTCCAAAAACTTGACGCCCATCGACAACACGAGAGTCATCGTCAAGTACAGAAAGGCCACCAGATTGTACGTTTCCACCGAACGGAATGTCCGCGACCGATTCAAGATGCCCATCTGGGTCAACTCTCGGACCGCAATAGCCGAGAGCAACGAGGAGTCCTTGAGCATGGCGATAAAATCGTTGCCCAGCGGTGGCAGCACGCGCCGGATAGCCTGGGGCAAAATAATGTAGCGCATCGCCTGCACATATGTCATGCCCGAGGCACGGGCAGCTTCCATTTGGCCTCGCTCAATCGATTCGATGCCAGCCCGGTAAATCTCGGCTTCAAAGGCGCCGTAAGCGATCGCCAGGGCCAAAACACCGCGAATGTTAAGCGGGATAGCGCGAATATTCATCTCGGCCAGGGAAATAGCAAAGGCAGCGGAACCAACGTTGTTCAACAAGTATTCGCCCAGGCTGTTAAAACCTTGCACCAAAAGCGGCGTGACCACAAAGGCCCAGTAAATGATCTGGACGATGATGGGCACGCCGCGCACAACTTCCACGTAAAAGGTGGCGACAGTATAAATGAGGACGTTTTTAGACGTTCGCGCCAGGCCGGTAAACAAACCGATGAAAGCGGCCAGGGCATATCCACCTATTGTCGAGATAAAGGTTAAAATAATACCTTCGGGCAATAGAGTGACCCGCCAGCTCCCCACCGTTAACTGCCAGCCCTTGGCTGCCTCTTCGTCCTGGGTGGCTTCGTCCTGGGGGGTTTCCGCCACCTTGGTGACAGAGATACCGGAGATAAACCTCAGCGCATCGCTGTAGGTTTCAGAGATAAAAACATTAAAGAGGATCAGCAACCCCAGAAATAAAACGAGCAGAAGCCACCAGGGCAAGCGCTCCCACGAGATTGGGACAACTCGACCGGCGCGAGCCGCGCGCTGTTCGGCCAGAGTACTGTTAGAAACCGAGTCCGGCATATTGCCTTGTTCTCCCTCGTTTACAGTGTGAACCGATTATGCGTAATGAGGCAAACAATCCAATGTAATAACGTATTGCGTAAAGAGAAGCTTTAAAGCACCAAATCATTACGCAGTACGCAACACCTGCAGTGCACAGTCTCCCTGTGGGACTGCGCGCAGGCGCAAGTGTACGCAGTAGATCAGGGCGTGGCTCTCGGTTGCCTTGTGAATTACGCATAATCGGCTGTGATACTGTAACCCAACCTGGCCAGGGAAAGGTGGTGGTGGCCAGGATTGCGTCGCTCGTAAGTGTTCAGGCCACCTTTCTCCCCGTTGGGAGTTCCGAATGAAAGTAATTAGCTCCCTAAATCACCTCGTCAGTCCGATTTTTCGCCCAAAAGGGTAATTCTAGCTCGCGAAGCGGAGGAAAGTCGATTTGTACCACCCTTTTGGACGCTTACACATTGCTCAACCCGGGCCTAAACATTACAAACGCAGGCGCGGATCAAGCGCGTCGCGCAGACCATCGCCCAGCAGGTTGAAGCCCAGAACCGTAGCCATAATCGCCAGCCCTGGAAACCAAACCAAGTGAGGCGCGCTGAACAACTGATTGCGCTCAGAGGCTAACATAGCCCCCCACTCAGAAGTGGGTGGTTGCGCGCCCAGCCCCAAAAACGACAGGGCAGCCACTTCCAGAATGGCCGTGCCAATACTCAGGGTGGCCACCACGATCAGGGGGGGAAAGGCGTTGGGCAACACGTGCAGAAACAGGATGCGAACAGGCCCGGAGCCGATAGACCGGGCCGCGGCAATATACTCTTCCTCTTTAATCGATAAAACGGTCGACCGGATCACCCGGGCAAAGACCGGCAGGCTGACAATGGCAATGGCGAACATGGCATAGAGCAAGCCGCGCTGATCAAATACCAATTCAGGAACGCTACTTCTAAACGCTGTCTCCAGGGCCTTATTGTTGTTAAACAGGGTTCTAAGGGCACTGGTAATGGCAATCGTCAGTAACAAAAATGGGAAGGCCAGTAGGACATCCATAACACGCATGATAACATCTTCGACCCAACGGCCAACATAACCGGCGATGGCTCCCAGCAAGGTGCCCACCACCACGGCCGAACCAATGGTGATAAACCCGACAAACAGCGAGATACGAGTCCCAAAGACGAGGCGGCTAAACTCATCCCGGACATTGCCATCTACACCCATCAGGTGCTGGGGCTGGCCGGCGGGACAACCCAGCACATGAACGCAGGGCGCGGTCCGTTTTCGGATATCCTCTATCCCGATCAGCGACTGGTTGGGCTCAAAGGGAGCAATCAGCGGCGCAAAAATAGCGACCAATACCAAGAAACCCAGAATGACCATGCCGGCGATCCCTGACCGTTGCCGAAAGAGACGCCGTACGGCCACCAGCCATAAATTCTCAGAGCGGGACCGCGCCTCGATAGCCGGAGAAGAAAGCACCTTGTTTGTCGTCGTTGTAGTGGCCATAAACTGTGTATTCTACCCTATTTTGTAACTATTCACGTATCCTCTCAATTATTCGGGGTAACCTCCCTCGCCACGACATGTCACTGCGAGCCGGAGGCGAAGCAGTCTCCAAATTTTGTGGCTGGAGATTGCTTCGTCGCTACGCTCCTCGCAATGACTACTGAAACGCACCCGTTTTACCCCAGGTTACGTAGTCCCACGGGGAGGCTGCGCAGTGCGTAGCCTCCTGTGGACTGCCCTTTGGGTATTGAGAAGATACCTATTCACCTTGTATGCCCCGAGCATAGCTGATACGATTTATGCAAGCCTGATGCGAGGGTCGAGCAGACCATACGATAAATCGACCAGCAGATTAATGGTGATAAACCCGATAGCGATGATCACGGTGAAGCCCTGGATAATTGGAAAATCGCGGGCGGTGATGGCCTCAAACATCGTTCGGCCTACGCCGGTCAACGAAAAGATCGTCTCGGTCAAAATTGCGCCACTGAAAACGAGGCCCAGTTGAAGCCCGATGATGGTCAC
>JBHHXO010000290.1:0-3271 GCA_046757125.1 Thiogranum sp. | reverse complement strand
GCGGACGTAGCAGAGGCTGTGGTTGTAGCAGAAGCAGGCACAGCAGAAGCAGGCATGGTCCCCCCGGGTCCGACTGCAGCTGCGCCGGAACAGGATGTGGTTGCTGTGGAGTCTGATGTGGTTGTAACAGCGCCCGTTACCGAAGCGCCTGCCGGTGTTCCCGGCGAGGTGGCGGAAGAAGAAGCCAGCGCGGCAGCTGTCGAGCCGGACATGGTGCAGCAGGAGCCCGCGCCTGCTGCTGCCCCCGTATTCAGACCGTTGACCGAATCAGAATCGTCCGGGGCGATTGCTTCTGCAGGCGGCCGGCAGGCTGCCTTGCACGCGGCGCCGGTAGACAGCGCTCCGGAACAAATGCCTGCGGATACGAGTGAACAGGCTGCTGTGGAAAATGGACGGGTGGTCGCAGAGTCGGCCGCCGCCGGGCAGAACGAAGCGCCGGCATCCGGTTTTCAGAAACAACTCGAGCTGGCCCGGGCCAGTTTCTGGAGACGGGACATTCGCTCCGCCCTGCAGATATACCAGCGCCTTGCGCAGACCTATCCGGATCGCGCGGAAGTCTGGGGCGAGATGGGCAACCTGTATTTCAATATCAGAAGGACACCGGACGCAATGAATGCCTATGCGCGCGCTATTCAGCTGCTGACAGAGCAGGGCGATGACGCGCGTGCGCGAACACTGCTGGATGTGATGTATCGCCTGGATGCCAGGCGTGCCAGCCAGTTTGAGATGCGCCTGAGGCAGACCGGCGGCTGATGCCCGCCGTGCATGGCAACGCGGTGGAGTAAGCGCAGATGGCAGACGAAAAGGAAACCAGGCCTCCGGAAGCTCCAGGTGATGACGAGCACGGGAAATCGCCCGCCGGACATGCGCATGTAGAAGTGGACGAGGAAGTCGTCGAAGAGGCTGCCAAGGAAGCTGAGCAGATGTTGATGACCGACATGGCCCAGTACATGAGCCAGTTCGCGCGCAGCTTCGAGGCCAGTGCGCGACGCTGGGAGCTGGTGGTCTATCCCACCATGCTGGCTTTCGTTGTGCTGGCCGCGTACGGGTTTTTCCTGATTTACAAGCTGACCAACGACATTGGCCAGATCGTCGGCCAGATGGAAGCCATCTCGGTCAGCATGGTGAACATCAACAAGAACTTTTCATCCACCACGAACAATATGAACACGGTGGCGAGGAACCTGGTGAAGATCACTACCTACATGGACCAGATGAGCCACGATATCAAGGAACAGAATGCGGCAATGGGCGCCATTGTGATCAGCATGAAGGAAATGAATCAGTCTATCGATTCCATGTCCTACACCATGTACCACATGCGCTACGATACCCGGACGATGGGTCGGAATATCGAAAATGTATCCGGACCCATGCGTTTCATGAACAACTTTATGCCCTGGTGACAAGAGAACCGATATGTTTGCCCCGGACAAGAATATTCGCAAGCGACTCAAGAGCCTTGAGCTGCACCTGAAAGAGGAAAACCCGGTCCTGGTGTCGGCCGTGGAAGGGTTCCGGCAGTTGTCGCGTATCGGGTACTCAACCGGCCTGCTCGCGCCCTCGGAGTCCTACGCTACGCAGATTTCCTGGTGGCCGTTGATTTCGGTGCTGGGTACGTTCTCTGCCGGCAAGTCCACCTTCATCAACAACTACATATCCTATCCCTTGCAGGATACCGGCAACCAGGCGGTCGACGACAAGTTTACGGTGATGTGCTACGGCGGGGAGAAGAATGCACGTACCCTTCCGGGGGTGGCGCTGGATGCCGATCCGCGTTTTCCTTTCTACCGGACCAGTGAAGAACTGGACCGGGTTGAGGCCGGCCAGGGCGGCCGTGTCGATGCCTATCTGCAGCTGAAGACGTGCAGGAGCGAAGCGTTAAAAGGCCGTATTCTGATCGACTCACCCGGTTTCGACGCCGACGAACAGCGTTCGGCGACCCTGCGCCTGACCAACCATATCATCGACCTGTCCGACCTGGTGCTGGTGTTGTTCGATGCGCGCCACCCCGAGCCGGGCGCCATGAGCGACACGCTGGCGCACCTCGTTGGCGCCACCAAGGATCGCGCCGACAGCAGCAAGTTCCTGTACATTCTCAACCAGATCGACACCACGGCGCGGGAAGATAATCCCGAAGAGGTAATCGGCGCCTGGCAACGCGCACTGGCGCGCGAAGGGCTGACCGCGGGCCGCTTTTACAGTATCTACGATCCCGAGGCTGCTGTGCCGATCGAGAACGAGGCGCTGCGCCGGCGTTTCGAGTGGAAGCGCGACCAGGATCTCAGCGATATCCATCAGCGCATCGAACAGGTCAGCGTCGAGCGTGCCTATCGCATTGTCGGAGCGCTGGAGAAGCGCGCGCACGAAATCGAGGAACACTATGTGCCCGAGATTCGCGGGTTGATCGCAAGCTGGCGGCGCAAGGTGCTGGGCTGGGATCTTGGCTACCTGCTGGTTGCCGGTGCGGTTGGTGCCGGTGCCCTGATGCTGCCGCCCGCCATGGCCGACACGGTAAAATCCGGCTTCAGCCAGATACTCGGCAACCAGCTGTTCTCGCTGGCGGCGGTCGTCATGGCGGCGGCGCTGGTTTTCTACCTGCACTTCAGCGCGCGCGGCTGGGCGGCGAAGAAAGTGTTACAGGAGATATCCGGGCGTTACAGCGAAGAAGAAGGCGAGCGCATGGCGCGGGCCTTCAAGCGTAATACCCGTGTCTGGCGCAGTATATTCGACCCGGACCCCGCCGGGTGGTCGCGGCGTAATCGTCGTGCCCTGAAGCGTATCGTCGCCAATGCAAACCAGCTGGTGCAGGTCCTGAACGACCGCTTCACCGATCCGTCCGGCAAGCGACCGATCGCGGAAGAAGCGGAACCGGTTGAAACCCGCGTGGTCAGCGGCGAAGTGGTCCCGCGGGAAGAGCCCGTCTGAGGTTCCCGTGGGCCGCCTCGTTTCGCTGACGCGCCTCCGCCTGCTGCTGACGGTTCTGTTGGTCACGCTGTTGCTGCCGCTGCCCGCGTCAGCCTATTTCGGCAATCCCGGCTCTGTCCCGGTGCGGCATTCCCTGCCCAACGCGGTCGACCTGCTGGAATCCAGTCTTTACTGGCTGCAGGACATGTCCGGCGTCGACGATCCGCGCGACCCGGCTGCCATCATCGGCCTGATGGAGGAGCAGGCGGCGCGGTTTTTCGATTTTGCCTACATGGCCTACCTGGTGGCAGGCCCCCAGTACACGCGCCTGGATGCGCTCGAACGCGCCCATTTCCAGCATCGC
>JBHHXO010000289.1:0-3299 GCA_046757125.1 Thiogranum sp. | reverse complement strand
ATTGACGCCGCTGCTGCTCGGGATTTCCATGGTCTATGGCTGAGCGGCCTGTTCCCCTGATTTTTTAACGGTGTTTATGTGCGGCGCGGGGGGGTAAAGTGACACGGGTCATGGGGGAGTCAGCATACTGGTACACAATACCTTGCGCACAGATTGAGCGCGACGGCACGGGTGTCCGGCGATGCGGAAATCCGCTACGGAGCAGGGCGTGGATTTCCCGGCGGAACTGATACCCGCGGGCCTGTCAGGGGTGGCGAATGTGCTGTTTGCCGTCGCAGTGCTGGTGGCGGTAAAGCGCGCCCCGTTATCGCGTTTGCTGGAGAACAGTTTTTCGCACCTGTTTTTTGCCGCCTGTGTGGTGTTGCTGCTGTTGTGGAATACCCGGGCCGGGGTGTTGCCGGCGCTGAATTTCCACCTGCTGGGCATGACCGTCGTTACCCTGATGTTCGGCTGGCCGCTTGCCTTGCTGGCGGTATTGCTGGTACTGACGGGGAATGCGCTGTATGCCGGGGACGGTTTTTCTTCACTGGGGATCAATGCGCTGGTGACGGGCGGGATACCGGTGCTGGTGACAAGTCTTCTGCTGCGCTTTGCACAGCGCCGCCTGCCGCATAACTTCTTTGTCTACGTTTACGTCAACGGTTTCCTTGCCGCCGGCCTGTCGATTCTGCTGTCCAGTCTGGCCGGCGCCGGGGTGATGCTGGCGAGCGACATCAGCAGCGCCGGGTGGTTGCGTTACCAGTACTACCCGTATCTTCCCATGGTGTTCTTCGCCGAGGCCTTCCTGAACGGCATGCTGATGACCGCGCTGGTGGCTCTGCGACCGGCCTGGGTGTGCAGCTTCGACGACGAGCGTTACCTGCATAACAAGTAACGGCTAGTGCAACCGCTTGTACTTGATCCGGTGCGGCTGGTCGGCGGCTTCCCCCAGGCGCCGTTTGCGATCCGCCTCGTAGTCCGCGTAGTTGCCCTCGAACCACTCCACGTGGCTGTCACCCTCGAATGCCAGGATATGCGTGGCAATGCGATCCAGGAACCAGCGATCGTGTGAAATGACGACCGCGCAACCGGGAAAGTCGAGCAGCGCCTCTTCCAGTGCACGCAGGGTTTCCACGTCCAGATCATTGGTCGGCTCGTCGAGCAGCAGCAGGTTGCCGCCGCTGCGCAACAGTTTGGCCAGGTGCACCCGGTTGCGTTCACCGCCGGACAGGTCGCCAACGCGTTTCTGCTGTTCGGTGCCGTTGAAGTTGAAGCGCGACACGTAGGCGCGCGAATTCACCTCGTATTTGCCCACGACGATGATGTCCTGGCCGTCGGAAATTTCTTCCCACACGGTCTTGTTGTCATCCAGCGCGTCGCGGCTCTGGTCGACACAGGCAATCTGCACGGTTTCACCGATGCGCAGTTCGCCGTCATCGACCGGTTCGCTGCCGGTGAGCATGCGGAACAGGGTGGTTTTGCCCGCACCGTTCGGACCGATGATGCCGACGATGCCGCCCTGCGGCAGGTTGAAGCTCAGGCCTTCCACCAGCAAGCGGTCGCCAAAGCCTTTTTTGACATTATTGGCTTCGATCACCAGGTCGCCGAGCCGGGGTCCCGGGGGAATATAGAGGGCCTTGGTTTCGTTGCGTTTCTGGACTTCCTGCGAGGCGAGTTCTTCAAAGCGGGCCAGGCGCGCCTTGCTCTTGGCGTGGCGTCCTTTGGGGTTGCTGCGCACCCATTCCAGTTCCGCCTTCATGGCTTTCTGGCGCGAGCTTTCGCTGCGTTCTTCCTGTTCCAGGCGCGCCTCTTTCTGTTCCAGCCAGCTGGAGTAGTTGCCTTCCCACGGAATGCCGTGGCCACGGTCCAGTTCCAGGATCCAGCCCGCGACATTGTCGAGGAAGTAGCGGTCATGGGTGACCGCGACGACGGTGCCCGGGTATTCATGAAGGAAACGCTCCAGCCAGGCGACGCTCTCGGCGTCCAGGTGGTTGGTCGGTTCGTCCAGCAACAGCATGTCGGGCTTGGACAGCAACAGCTTGCACAGTGCCACGCGGCGTTTTTCCCCCCCGGACAGCTTGCTCACATCAGCATCCCAGGGCGGCAGGCGCAGCGCGTCGGCCGCGACTTCCAGGGTGCGTTCCAGGTTGTGCCCGTCGCTGGCCTGCAGCAGGTTTTCCAGTTTGGCCTGCTCGGCGGCGAGGGCGTCGAAGTCGGCATCCGGTTCTGCGTACGCGGCGTAGACTTCATCCAGGCGCGCCTGTGCGGCGGTGATATCGGACAGGGCCTCCTCCACGTTGCCGCGCACGTCCCTGCTTTCGTCCAGCTGCGGCTCCTGGGGCAGGTAACCGACCTTGATGCCTTTCTGCGGCCGCGCCTCGCCATGAATGTCGGTATCGATACCGGCCATGATGCGCAGCAGGGTCGATTTGCCCGAACCGTTCAGCCCCAGCACGCCGATCTTGGCGCCGGGAAAAAAGGACAGTGAAATGTCGCGCAGGATTTCACGCTTGGGCGGCACTACCTTGCCGACCTGGTTCATGGTGTACACGTACTGGGCCATAATCCCTCGCTGCTGGTAAAAAGAAGCGATTATACAGGTACATCAGGTTGCGGTCAGTCGCCATCGAGCCGTTAAGACCTTTCTCATCCGGCCTGACCGGACTTCCTGAAAAGCGGGAGCAGTCGATGCCTGGAGCTTTCTGGGCGCTGCTGGCATCGTGTACCGCTGACAGTTGTTAAATCAGGGGCGCAGCTTGCCGCTACAGCTGGAGACGATTTCTGAATCGAAGGGACTGCAATCATGAGCCAGGCGGTAATATCCGATCTCAATCACAATATGGACGATGAGCTGAACGCATTCAGTTTCTGGGTCGGCGACAGCCTGTTCGCTATCAACCTGGAACAGGTGCTCTCTGTTGAGCAGGACAGCAGCGCGATTCAGCCGGATCCGTTTGAAGGGAGGGGTGCGCTGGGTATTGTCAAACACCGTGGTGTGCCCGTTCGCGTATTTGATTTTGCGGAATTTCTTGGTGTCAGTTCCTGCAGTGATCAAAAGGAAGAGCTGATAAAGACCCTGTCGGCACGTGAACAGGATCACATCGACTGGCTGAATGCGCTGGAGTGCTCGATCAAGACCAATGAGGCTTTTGCCAAGGCGCGTGACCCGCACCAGTGCGCTTTCGGCAAGTGGTATGACCGGTTCCATACCCGCGATGAAGAACTGATGGATATCCTCAGGCAATTCAATGTGCCGCATAAGCGGATACATTCGCTGGCAGACCGGTTATTGATGTTAAAAGAACGGGGCAATGCCGAGG
>JBHHXO010000288.1:0-3350 GCA_046757125.1 Thiogranum sp. | reverse complement strand
CGTAGAAACGAGGCCCAAACGGTTCTTGCAAGATTCTCACCTCCCATGTGTCCGGAACCATTGAATCAGTTGGTTGGTCGAGCTGTCGTGGTCCGGTCCCGGCGCGGTTTCCGCCTCCAATTCCGGGAGAATTCGCTTGGCCAGGACTTTGCCCAGTTCCACACCCCACTGGTCAAAGGAATTTATCTGCCAGACAATGCCCTGCACAAATATCTTGTGCTCATACAAAGCGATCAACATACCGAGCAGGTGCGGCGTCAGCAGCGGATACAGCAGTGAATTACTGGGCCGGTTGCCGGGGAATACCTTGTGCGGCAACAATCGCTCGATTTCAGCTTCGCCCAGCCCCTCCGCCTGCAACTCTGCCCGAACCTCGGCCATATTCTTGCCACGCATCAGCGCCTCGGTCTGGGCAAGGTAGTTGCTGAACAGGATACGTTGCTGCTCGTGCAGCGCGTGATGCGGGTTCACCGCGGTCAGAAAATCCGCCGGGATCAGCAGCGTGCCCTGGTGGATCAACTGGTAAAAGGCGTGCTGGCCGTTGGTGCCGGGTTCACCCCAGATCACCGGCCCGGTGGCATAGCCGACGGCCTCGCCATGGCGGTCGATACGCTTGCCGTTACTTTCCATGTCCGCCTGCTGCAGATAGGCGGGCAACCGGTGCAGGTGCTGGTCGTAGGGCAGGATAGCGTGACTGTCGGCACCGAAAAAGTTGCGGTACCAGATACCCAGCATGGCCATCACCACCGGCATATTCTGCTCGAGGGGAGCGGAACGGAAATGCCGGTCCATCTGGTGCGCACCCGCCAGCAGCTCTTCAAACCGATCCATACCAATATAGAGCGCGATTGACAATCCGATGGCCGACCAGAGGGAATAACGCCCACCCACCCAGTCCCAGAATTCGAACATGTTGTCCGGGTCGATACCGAAAGCCTGTACCGCCTCCCGGTTGGTCGACAGGGCGGCAAAATGACTGGCAACCGCGCTGTCGTCTGCCGCTGACGCCAGCAGCCAGCGGCGCGCCTGCCTGGCGTTGGTCAGGGTTTCCTGAGTGGTAAAGGTCTTTGACGCCACCAGGAACAGGGTCGTCTCGGGATTGAGCCCGGCCAGCGTATCACTGATCTGGCTGCCGTCCACGTTGGAGACAAAGTGCACGGCCAGTCTGTCCGCGTAAGGGGCCAGCGCCTCGGTCACCATCACAGGACCCAGATCCGAACCACCGATACCGATATTCACGACATCCGTTATCGCCCGCCCGCTGTAGCCCAGCCACTCGCCGTCACGCACGCGCCGGCTAAACACCCGCATCTGGTCCAGCACGCGGTTGACCTCCGGCATCACGTCCCGGCCATCGACGCACACCGGCGTATTGCTGCGGTTACGCAGCGCGGTATGCAGCACCGCGCGGTGTTCGGTAAAGTTGATTGCCTCACCACTGAACATGCGTTCAATCCAGGCGGGCAATTCACTCTCCCGCGCCAGCGCAAACAACAGCTTCAGGGTCTCATCGTCGACCCGGTTTTTGGAGTAGTCGAGCAGCAGATCGCCAAGCCGCAGGGAATAACGTTCAAAACGCTGCGGATCGGCACTGAACAGATCCCGCATATGTACGCCCTGCAGCTGCCCGTAATGCCCTCGCAATGCCTTCCAGGCGGGCATTTTTTCAAGTCCTGTCATTGCTGTCAGCGTTCCGGGTCAGTTGTCTTCGTCTTCCAGCGTATTCCGCCAGCGCTGGTCCTGGCGGACAAACAGGCGATCCGCTTCGGCCGGGCCCCAGCTGCCGGAAGAATAGGTATGAATGAAATCACGCTCCATCGCCCAGTTCTTGAGGATCGGGTCGACCACCTTCCATGCCCAGTTCACTTCGTCGTAGCGCAGGAACAGGGAGTGATCGCCGTCGATCACATCCAGCAGCAGGGCCTCGTAGGCGCCCAGCGAGCCGGTATTTATCCCACAGTAACTGGCATCCAGCCGGGTGGTTTCAGCGCGCAGTTCCAGGCCGGTCTGCTTGACCTGCATTTCCATACGGATACATTCATTGGGCTGCAGGTTCAACAGGATCCAGTTCGGCTTCAGGCGCTCGATCTGGGTCTCGCGGAACAATTGCTGGGGCGGATGCTTGAAGCGAATCGACACCATCGAGTTGCCTTTCGCCATGCGCTTGCCGGTACGCAGGTAAAAAGGCACGTTACGCCAGCGCCAGTTATCGATCAGCAGTTTCAGCGCAACGTAGGTCTCTGTCACGCTGTCCCTGGGCACATCCGGTTCATCCAGGTAAGCGGCGACCTTCTCCCCGTTGACGGTACCCGCGGCATACTGGGCGCGAAATGCATGCGCATTCACCGCGCTCGACGGAATCGGCCGGATGGAACGCAGCACTTTCACTTTTTCATCGCGCAGGGATTCAGCGTCCAGGCTGGCCGGTGGTTCCATCGCCACCAGGGTCAGTAACTGCAGCAGGTGGCTCTGTATCATGTCGCGCAGCGCACCCGCCCCGTCATAGTAACCGGCCCGGCCTTCCGTACCCAGCGACTCCGAGTGCGTGATCTGCACATGATCGATATAGTTGCGGTTCCAGAGCGGCTCCAGCATCAGGTTGGCAAAGCGGAACACCAGCACGTTCTGTACCGTGCCCTTGCCCAGGTAGTGATCGATGCGGAAAATCTGCGCTTCCCGGAACTCCCGGCCGAGGCGCCGGTTAAGGCTCTCCGCGCTCTCCAGGTCATAACCAAACGGTTTTTCGATCACCAGCCGGCGCCAGCCGCCATCCTCCCGGTTCAGTTGCACCGCGCCCAGCTGGCGGCTGACCAGCCCGAAATCCGCGGGCCGTATCGCCATGTAGAAAATCAGGTTGGGGGAAAACCGTGCCGTGTCGAGCAGGTAATCGCGCAGCGCAGGATACACGGCATCATCACCCAGATCGCCGCGAAAGAAAGACAGGCGCGCGCAGAAGCGTTCCAGTACCTCCGGGTCGGTCGGTTTGGCAGCCAGGCTTTCGCGCACCTGCCCACGCCAGTATTCATCGTCCCAGTCGCGTCGTCCGAAGCCGACAACCCTGAGTCCTTCCGGCAAGCGGCCGGCGGCATCCAGGTGATACAGCGCAGGGAGCAGCTTGACCCTGGCGAGGTTACCTGTCGCGCCGAAAATAACGTAAGTGCAATCTTCCATGTTTTTTAGCCAGACCCTTTTTCAGTTTAATCGGCACAACGGCCGTGAACCTGATTACCAGCGCGAGCACTTGACGCTGACTGTGCATTAACGCAACCTACCGCATAAAAGGATAGAGCACCAGTCATGGACATTCTGTTTGCCGCCAGTGAGGCGCACCCCCTCATCAAAACCGGCGG
>JBHHXO010000287.1:0-3354 GCA_046757125.1 Thiogranum sp. | reverse complement strand
CCTGTCGCGGTAACCCCGGACCCGGTGGCTGGGGTGCGCTGTTGCGCTATGGTAATCATGAAAAGGAACTGTTCGGTGGCGAAGCCGAGAGTACCAATAACCGTATGGAACTGATGGCGGCCATCCGCGCGCTGGAAAGCCTGAAACGTCCCTGTACGGTGAGCCTGACCACGGATTCGAGCTATGTCAGGAACGGTATTACGCAGTGGTTGCCGAACTGGAAGAAAAAGGGCTGGAAGACGGCCGCGCGGAAACCGGTGAAGAATGCCGATCTGTGGCGGCGTCTGGACCAGGCCGTGCAGGCGCACCAGGTTACCTGGCACTGGGTCAAGGGACACAGCGGGCACCCGGAGAACGAACGCGCCGATCAACTGGCCAATCGCGGCATCGATGAACTCTGAAACAGGACGGTAAGGTGCGACGAGTTATTCTTGATACAGAAACCACCGGTCTGGAACCCCAGCAGGGGCACCGTATTATCGAAATCGGCTGCGTGGAGATGGTGGGCCGCAAGCTGACCGGGAACAATTTTCACCAGTACCTGCAGCCGGACCGGGAAATCGATGCGGGCGCCATCGAAGTGCACGGCATCAGCAACGAGTTCCTGGCCGACAAACCGCGTTTCGCGGACATCGTCGACGATTTTGTAAGCTACATCGAAGGCGCGGAACTGGTTATTCATAACGCGCCGTTCGATGTCGGTTTTCTGGATAACGAATTCAGACTGTGTGAAGCCGGAAGGCAGGTGACGGACATCTGCACGGTGCTGGATACGCTGACCATGGCGCGCAAGATGCACCCCGGGCAGAAGAACAATCTGGATGCGTTATGCAAGCGTTACGAGATCGACAATACCCACCGCGACCTGCACGGGGCCCTGCTGGACGCGGAAATACTGGCCGATGTCTATCTCGCCATGACCGGCGGGCAGGTTGCCTTGCAGCTGGGGGCGGGCAGCGATACTGCCAACGGGGCCCATGAAGAAAACATCCGGCGCCTGCCCGCCAACCGGCCGGCGCTGCGGGTGATCCGGGCGGACGCTGCCGAAGTGGCCGAGCACAGGGCGCGGCTGGAGGCGATTGCAAAGGTGGCGGGTGCGCCATCCGTGTGGGAATTGCTGGAGACGGGGCAGGGGCGTTCTGAATAGTTTTTTCTAGAAAGTATCCGCGTTCAGCCATAAGTGGGTCAGTATGCTGGCGGCATAGCCCAGCGCGATGGCGGGTGTCCATTTAAGGTGGGTGAAGAACGTGTACTTGCCGCGTGCCTGTCCCATCAGGGCAACACCGGCTGCAGAGCCGATCGATAGCAGGCTGCCGCCCACCCCGGCGGTCAGCGTGACCAGCAGCCATTGCCCCAGCGGCATGTCCGGGTTCATGGACAACACCGCGAACATCACCGGGATGTTGTCGACAATGGCAGACAGGACGCCCACCAGGATATTCGCGCTGGTGGCACCGAGATCGACATACATCACCTGCGACGCCATGGCCAGGTAGCCGACAAAACCCAGGCCCCCGACACACAAAACCACGCCGTAGAAGAACAGCAGCGTATCCCACTCCGCGCGCGCCAGCCTGCTGAATATATCGAAAGGCCGGTCTTCGCTGGCAAGCGGAACGACGTCGCCGACAACGCCGGTCTGGAAACCGTTGTTGACAGGCCGGGCGTGTGTCATTTTCAGGTAGTAGCCGAACACCTGCAGGTAGCCGAGCCCGGTCATCATGCCCAGCATCGGTGGCAGGTGCAGGAAGTTGTGAAAGCCGACAGCGGTTGCGATGGTGCAGGCAAACAGAAACAGGATGGTGAGTGCGCCGCGGCGCAAGCTGACGGTTTCGCCGTCTGCTACGGGTGTATATTGCGGGACGAAGAGGCTCATCAGCATGGCCGGTACCATAAAGTTGACCACGGACGGGATGAACAGCCGGAAGAATGTTTCGAAGTTGACCAGCCCTTTTTGCCAGACCATCAGGGTGGTCAGGTCACCAAACGGGCTGAAGGCGCCGCCGGCATTGGCGGCTACGACGATATTGATACAGGCCAGGCCGATAAACCGGTCGTTACCCTTGCCGACCGCGAGCACTACGGCACACATCACCAGGGCAGTGGTGAGGTTGTCAATGATGGGCGACAGGAAGAATGCCAGTACGCCGGTAATCCAGAACAACAGCCGGTAGCTGCAGCCCTTCCTGATCAGCCAGCTGCGCAGGGCCTCGAACACCTGGCGCTCATCCATGGCATTGACATAGGTCATCGCCGCCAGCAGAAACAGGAACAGTTCGGAGAATTCCAGCAGGGTGGAACGAAAAGCGGCTTCGGCGGCGTGTGTGAGACCGTGGGTATGGTACTGCCAGGCAACCAGTGCCCAGATTGCCCCGGCAGCGAGTATGACCGGCTTGGATTTGCGCAGGTGCGTGAATTCCTCGGACATGACCAGCAGGTAGGACAGGGAGAACAGGACCAGCGTGATATAGCCGGTCCGGTGGCCGGTCAGGTCGATCCATTCCGTGCCCGACTCTGCCGCGAGGCCGATGGCCGGGAACAGCACGAACAGGCCGGCGACCAGGACGGGTTTGAGTATGGCGGGCAGCGTGGAATTGCGCACAATTCAGATAGTCCGTTGAGATCCCGGGCGTACCATAGCAGGCCGCGAGTATAGCGTATACTTACGGGTAACGATGACAACACCAGGAGGTACGGCCTGCCATGGCGAGAGTGAAAATCTACAGCACCGGGCGCTGCCCGATGTGTGACAAAGCGAAGAAACTACTGGGGAAATGGCGCATTCCCTTTCAGGAAGTGCGTGTCGATCAGGATCGCAGCGGCCTGGTCGAGATGTCCAGGCTGACCCGGGGTGCCCGCACGGTTCCACAGATCGCCATCGACGGGAAGTGGATCGGAAGCCTGGTGGAACTCACCGAGCTGCACATGGACGACAAACTCGATGCGCTGATGGTGGCTGAGTCGGGTTAGCTGTGCACCACGGCGTCCAGGATTGCCTGGTGTTCGGAAGAAATATCGATGATCTGGAAACCGGTCCAGTAGGTGCCGGAACCGTTGGCATCATCACACCAGAGACTTTCGGCGCCGACCAGGATTTCCACCTTTCTGTCGCCCTGGACAAGCGGGATGCGCATCTGGAATACCGTGCCACCGGTGACGCACTCCGGGCTGACCGCCATTAACCCCTCGGTCGACAGGTTTACCAGCTCTCCAAGGACCTGGCCGCTGTGTGCGTCCAGGATTTGCGGGTGCTCGGGAATAGTCACGCGGCTTTTTCTCCGTTGTTCTGAATGTGCCGGGCTAGCGGTGCTGTTCATCGGTCTTTCTCCAAAATCAGTTTTGGCCCGTGCTATG
>JBHHXO010000286.1:0-3357 GCA_046757125.1 Thiogranum sp. | reverse complement strand
GTAACACGACAGTGTCGTGTCAAACGCCCCGACCGCATCAAGACAGTCCCGCCTATGGGCCCAGGTATTGATGGGGATGTAGTTATTGACCAGCAAGCGCTCACGGGAATATTCAGCGTGCGCATAGGGATTCGACCTGCCGACTTCCTGCGCAGCACCGTTGGTAACGGTCTCCTTTACCACCACGGCATCCGTGTAGATAAAACTGCTTCCTTCACCGGCCATTTCATTGACAATAGTCTGCAAATGGTCCGGCAGGTAAATATCGTCGTCGTCCAGGTAACAGACCAGCTCGCCCCGCGCCTCGGCCAGCGCCGTATTCCTAGCCGCCGCCTGCCCCCTGGACCAGCCGAATTCGATGCGGCGGATCCGGCCTGAAGTGTCCCTGCTATCCACCATGCGCCGGATACTTTCCCCGCCGTCATTTACAACAATGAGCTCCCAGTTGTGGTAGCTCTGCGCGATAACAGAATCCAGTGCACGGCCCAGCAGGTGCAAACGGTCTTTGGTCGGCATGATAATGCTGATATGCGGGTTTTCCAGGCCCGGGGCATCCAGGGATGACGTGATGTCGTGCTCAACCGGCACCAGGTATCCCTTGCTGAGCTCCGGCCGTTTACCCCATTCGGCAGGCCAGTTACGCTGCCTGGCCGTTTCAGACTCGGTAGCACCGGCTCCGGCAAAGGCATGTTCGATACTGTTTGCAGAGGCGAGGTACAGGCCCAGCACTTCCGGAATATGTCTGAATATTTCAGTGCCCGCCATCCGCAACCAGAAATCGTAGTCACCGGCAACCGTCATCCCGGCATCGAAGTAACCGTACTTCTCGTGCAGCGACCTGCGCCACATGGGTTGCGGTCCGATGTAGCAGACAGAAAACAGGTGGCGCGGATCAAATTCCGGCCAGCGAAAATATGCCTCAAGCGGGGCTTCTGCAAAACCAACATTCTCTACGCGGGTGACTGCGGAATCTGCGTATACCAGCGCAGCATCAGGGTTTGCCTCCAGCTCGGATACCATGCGCGCATATGCTCCCGGAAGGTGGCGGTCATCTGTGTTGGCGTTAGTCAGGTACTTTCCGCTGGCTTCTGCGATCGCGCGATTCCAGGCAGCGTAGATGGTTTCGCGTTGTTCGGTGCGGATGTAGCGGATATTGGAGTAGCGCTGCTGGAACTTCTCAACAACAGAGCGTTCATCCTGCTGCGAACCACTGTCGACAACAATAATCTCCAGACGGTCCGCGATGCTTTGGGCCTCCAGATCGTCCAGACAGCCGGCCAGATATTTTTCACTGTTATAAGTCGAGACGATCGCACTGACCAGGGGGAGGCATGATCCCCCTTCTGCCCGCACCCTGCCAGGGCCCGGCGATAACGAGGTCAGCAGCCCGGCTATTACAGCATCATCAGGTTGCTTTCCCAGATAACCCTGGTAGAGCAAGCGTGCATCCTCTTCCCGCTTCAGCTCGGTAAGAATATCCCCGCCATTTACGACAACATCCCTGTTTAACGGGTCAATAGAAAGCGCTTCGGCCAGGTACTTCAGCGACTCTTTCTGCTCACCGGCATGCCAGTGCAGTACAACAATATTGTTACACGCGACGACATTCCCGCGGTCAAGCTGATACGCCTGGTAAAACAGCTCCCTCGCTTTACCTGTATCACCGGCTTCAAACGCACGCTCTCCTTCATTGTTCAGTAAAGCTGACTGCTGCCTGTTATCGGCACCTCCTGAACCGGCCTGCGGGCATTCAGATGACTGCAGGCGCCTTGCGAACAGGTCCGCCGGATAGCCCAGTTGACGCAGTACCCCGGGGCCAACCCGGTCCAGATACGATTGCGCGTACTGCTCAAGCCCATTGTCCCTCAAGGTTGAACGCCACTTGTCCACATACCGGTCAACCGGCGCGGCATGCTCATGCACTCTTTCCGGATCACCAAAATTACCTTCCGGCGCGGGATTTTTCCCATACTCCAGCATCGGGTCATAGGTCGGCACGCCAAGGTATTTACAGATACGATCAACTTCAGAGCGGCTGTCTGAAACGATATCCTCGTATTTCGTTACGCATATCCTGTCACCAAAACGGTCGATGGCCTGCGCCAACGCCGCCGGACCATCAAGCATATCCTTGTAGTGTGCGCTTTTCTCAAAAGCGGCGGAATTATTCGCAAACCAGGTTTCCAGTACCGACGCGAGCACTGCCAGCGGGTTGCGCAGCAAAACTACAAACCTGGCCTTCGGAAATGTCCGGATGAGTTCGGGAAGGATATAAAAGTAGCGCGGGGTCTTGTCCAGAAAACGTGACTTCCCGGAAAACCTGACAGCGCGCGAATACAACACCTTGCTCATCTGGCGCACACTGTCGTAATAATTCTCTTCGCCACCCGGAAGCTGCTCAAGAAACTCTCCCAACGCCTGCCTGCAGGTCACTGCATCATACTCGGCACTTGTGCCCTGCCGCTTCAATGCGTATAAGGGATTCAACATGACCCATGGCTCGGCAGCCGTATGAATATCCGGATGACTTCCAAGCACTCTTTGCAACATCGTGGAACCGGAGCGCGGAAGAGAGACGAGAAATATCAGGCCCTCTCCATCCGACCCGATTTTTGCAGGCGCATAAGGGAGATCAAGACTGTCAATCGCCGTTCTGTAAGCAGCCTTGTCCCGTGCCGTCGACATTGTGCTCTCTGGCCAGAACCTGCGTACTGTCGCGCGCGCCACGTCACCCATACTCTCCGGAATCAGCGCTGCATTCTTGCGTAACACCTTGTTAACTTCCGCCATATGACGGTACATTGGCGCAAGATGCTCGCCACCACCGTGGATCAGGTACACAACATTAGAGTCCGGCACATGCGCAATGGGATATTTCCTGCTCATGCGGATATTGAAATCCCAGTCTTCATACATGCCGATACACTCGTCGAAAAACCCCAGAGACTCCATGGCGTCACGCCGTAGCAGGTAGTTTCTTAACGACATCTCGCGCCGAAGCACTTTCTCGAATATGTCGCCCTCGAAACCGGGTTCCGTTCCCCAGAATGACTTCGTCCGGGTCGGGTTGGCCAGATCATCCCAGTAAAGAACAACCTTTGAATATGCCCAGGCCGCGCCCGTCTTCTGCAGGCGCAGGTATTCTTTCTCAAGCTTTTCCGGAAGCCAGATATCATCCGCCGCAATCAGCGAAATGTAATCACCTTTTGCCATCCGGAAACCGGAATTGAGGTTGGCAGGAATACCCACATTTACCGGGTGCCTGACAAGTCTGACGATTGCGGGAAACCGCTCGGCATAGTTTTCCAGGATACCCAGTGTTCCATCTGTCGACGCATCGTCACAGACAATTATCTC
>JBHHXO010000285.1:0-3377 GCA_046757125.1 Thiogranum sp. | reverse complement strand
GGCAGTGAATTCCTCACCAACCCGCCCCCCTCCTCCGGCGGCCTGTTGATCGGTTTCGCACTCAAACTGCTGGAAAGACTGATGACCGGGGGTATTCGTATCGACACTACGGAAGGCATATCCAGGCTCGCCGAGGTCATGCACGCTGCCAACGAAGCACGCCTGGACAGCATTGCGAGGGAGCAACTCGACGAGCAGCTGCTCGATCCGGAACTGTTGCGGGACTACCTGGACCGGGTCAGCGGCCGGACACGCGCATTCCGGGGTACGACACATATCAGTGTCATCGACCGGAAAGGGAACCTTGCCTCCCTGACAACCAGTAACGGCGAAGGCTGTGGCCACATGCTCGCTGCTACCGGCATCATGCTGAACAACATGCTGGGCGAAGAGGACCTCAATCCACACGGTTTTCACGCCTGGCAGGAGAACCGGCGGCTTACCTCGATGATGGCGCCGAGCGTACTGCGCTTTGAAAACGGGCATGCTATCGCACTCGGATCCGGTGGCTCAAACCGTATCCGCTCCGCTATTCTGCAGGTACTGTTACGCCTCGTGGATGAGCAGATGCCCCTGCCGGAAGCTGTCGACCGTCCCAGAATTCATTACGAGAAGGGTCTGCTGAATATTGAACACGGGTTTGACCGCGAGGTATACCGGCAGCTGCAGGATGAATTTGAACAGACCCGCTGCTGGCCGGACCGGAATATGTTCTTCGGCGGCGTACACGCGGTTTCCCGGCACCGCGGGACTTTTGAACACTGTGGTGACCGACGCCGCGGCGGTGTCGCCTTTAACGTATCCGGCTAGCCGGCGATGAAAATGCCCGGCACCATCCCCTCGCAAGCGGCAACCCACCGCCCCTGCTGTTGAAAATCCCCCACTAACAGCCTAATCTGGCTTCACATTTCCCCCTACACCAGACGCTGCAACACAGCCCGCCGGGAGCCGCTGCAATGAACCTCGAAAAAGTCCTTTTTGCGTTTTTCTCGATTTTGGCACTGACCCTGAATTTCGGCTTTTTCATCGGTGAAGTGGACGACCCCTCACACCACAATGCCTATGAACTGTTTGCGGCACTGATCGTCAGCCTCATTGCCACCATCATGAAATTCGGTGACCGCGCCCATATCGGCGCGCTGCTGCTGGCAACCAGCCTGGTGGCGGATTTGCAGCTCATTGCAGCCGCATCGGTATGGGGCTTTACGGTGTATGCCGCCGAAGCGGAGCTGACGCCCTCTGTCGTATCGAGCATCGTCTCGCTGTCAGCCGGTGCATTGCTGGCCAATCTGACCTCGGTCATTCTGCTGGTAGTGGAAACGGTGACTTTCCGGCGCTAGGCGTTCCCGGACCACCATGAAAAAAGTCATCTACCTGTTACTGCGGCGCATGCGTCTGCCGCTGATCGTGCTGATTTCGGTCTACGCGATTTCGATACTCGGCATGACCCTGATCACCGGCATCGATGACCAGGGCAATCCCTGGCGCATGGACTTTTTCCATGCCATCTATTTTGTCAGTTTCCTGGGTTCGACCATCGGCCTTGGCGAGATCCCCTACCCGCTGACCGATGCGCAGCGCATGTGGACCACCTTCGTCATCTATGCGGCGGTCGTTTCCTGGCTGTATGCCATCGGCTCCATACTGACACTGGTCCAGGACCAGGCATTCAGGCGGGTACTCGACTTCACCTCCTTTGCCCGCAATGTGCGGCGCCTGCAGGAGCCCTTCTACATCGTCTGCGGCTATGGCGATGCTGCCAGGCAACTGGTCCGCGAGCTGAGCGAACACTATATACACAGCGTGGTCATCGACCGGGACAGGGAGAAAATCCTCGACCTGGAGGTCGAGGACCTGCCCTTCCATGTACCCGGCCTGAGCGAGAATGCGACGGATTCGGACACCCTGATCGCGGCCGGCCTGAAACATCCGTACTGCCGTGGCGTCATCGCCCTCAGCGGCATTGACGATGTCAATCTTGCCATTGCCATCACCAGCAAGCTGCTGGCGCCCGAACTCCCGGTCATATGCCAGTCCGATTCCAGGGATGCCGCCGCCAACATGGACTCCTTTGGTACCGACCATATCATCGATCCCTTCGAGATCTTTGCCTCACGGCTCGCCATGATGTTCCACTCGCCCAGCATGTACCTGGTCTACGAATGGATCACGGCGGTACACGATGCTCCCCTGACGGATTTCAAAAGCCCGCCGACCGGCACCTGGGTGCTGTGCGGATTCGGCCGGTTTGGCAAATCGGTACGCCGGTATATTACCGGGGAAGGCGTGCAAACGCGCCTGATCGAGGCGGATACCGAGACCACCGGCGCCCCGCTCGATACCGTCGAGGGCCGCGGCACCGAAGCGGACACATTGAGCGAAGCCGGTATCAAGGATGCGGTCGGCATCATTGCGGGAACAGACAGCGACACCAACAACCTGTCGATACTGATTACCGCCCGCGGCCTTAACCCGGGACTGTTCACTGTCGTCCGGCAGAACAGCCAGGGCAGGAATGCCATCTTCAGGGCGGCGGGTATCGACATCATCATGCAGCCGGGAGCCATTACCGCGCAGCGCATACTGGGACTGATCCTGGCGCCCCTGCTGGACGACTTCCTGCGCCTGGCGCGTGACCAGCACGAGGAATGGGCCAACCTGCTGGTCAGCCGTGTCGCCGGGGTCGTCGAGGATGTCACCCCGGAGATATGGGACCTGGATATCTCGCCACTGACCGCACCCGCAGTATTCGATTGCCTGATACGGGGCGATACCGTCCGCCTGTTTGATATATGTGTATACCCGCACAATCGCGTCGAGCAATTGCCCTGCGTACCGCTGCTGATCAAACGCGACCGCGGGGACGACCTGCTGTTGCCCGATATGGAAGAAACACTGCAGGCAGGCGACCGCATACTGTTCTGCGGCCTGGAAGACGCCCTGCGCCACATCCGGCATATCATCAACGACCACCAGGCGCTGTACTTTGTCCGTACCGGCATCGACCGGCCCAGCGGCACACTCTGGCGCTGGCTGACCAACAGCGGCTAGCGGGCCATAGGGATTCCGCACCAGGCGTGCGATAATTCCCCGGTAATGCCCGAGAAGAAACCCGATAAACACCCCGAACAGTGGCTGGCAATGCTGATCAGGCTGAGCGCCCGGCTGCCTCTTCCCGTGCTGTACCTCATGGCGGACAGCCTGTTCGTACCGGCCTTTTACCTGCTGCGTTTCCAGCGGGAGCTGGTGGAAAACAATCTGCAGGGTACTTTCCCGGACCGTTCCCGCAGCGTAATCAGGAAACTCGCGGCGAGCAGCTACCGGAACACCGTGCACATGCTGTTCACCGACACGACTCCCTCCGCCCGGAGCGCGTG
>JBHHXO010000284.1:0-3390 GCA_046757125.1 Thiogranum sp. | reverse complement strand
GCCAGCGTGGCTTCGGGGTTGCTGACCATGCTCTCGTAGTTTATCAGTATAAACCGGTCGCGATTGCTGTTTATGATCCCGGCCAGATAATTCCACCACATGGCGTAGCGTATGGCCAGGCTTGTTTTTTTCAGGATGCTGTCGATGGACAGTTTTTCCTTTCCGGTTGTGTAGTCAAGGAGAAATTGTGGCTTCGCATCTCTTATGTGAGGGAAGGATACCTTGCTCCAAGATGCTATAGTGTCATAGGGGTGGCGTACGCAGGCGACGAGAGTGGCTTCGGGGAGACTCTCAATAATTTGCTTCAGCGTGTTCAGGTAGACAAGTGTATTTTTTGTGCCCAGTACAAAGTCAGTCGTATCAACGTGCGGTGTGTAAGCAGTGCGTGCATTCAGTATGTTGGTGTCTTCAATAAATTTGCCATTGGCCAGTTTATTGGTGATTGGCTGGCCATTGTTTATCCGGTTGCGCATATGCTCGTAATAGCGTGAAAGTGCTGCTTCAGAGTTGTTGCGAAGAATCTGAAAGACCTCTTCTGGTTCGTTGATAACTACCGTATTGCGGGTCTTGTTCAGTATCGAGCAGAGATAACTGGTTCCGCTTCGCGGGATCCCGGAAATTACTATGTCTTTTGTCATTGATGTGCTGGCTAAGAGGTATTGTTACGTGGTTGCTGTGGGGTAGATTCTACTCTAATACCGGCCACAATGATTAATTGCGGAGTTAACTTGCGTGCTGTCCGAGCAGCATGGTGACATTCATACGGCTGGATCGTCTTTTTTACGTTGGTCAGGCACCAGTCCCCGGTTGCCGCTTTCCCTGTCCAGGTTGGTATCATCGGCCATGATTCAGGAATTGGTCGGCATCTCGGATCTGTCGCTGAGCATAAAACTGGCCGTGAGAGTGTCTGCGGATCGGGTAAACTGGACACCCGGCAGCCCGACATAGATAATGGTTGGCAACATTTGTCGGGTATTTGTGTGGTTCCCCGGCCTTCATGGACCGGCAAGGGAAATGGATTGAAGAATGGTTAAGGTGCTGATATTAAACGGGCCGAATCTTAACCTGTTGGGTAGCCGCGAACCAGGCCACTACGGGACGGTGACGCTGGATGCGATCAATGAGCGTCTGGGTAGCCAGGTCAGGGAAGCTGGCGGGCAGTTGATGACCTTTCAGTCCAACAGCGAGCATGAGCTGGTTGATCATATTCATGCGGCGCCCCTTGAAGACATCGATTTCATTATTTTCAACCCGGCAGGGTTTACCCACACCAGTGTTGTGCTGCGTGATGCCCTGTTGGGTGTCGGGATCCCTTTTATAGAGATCCACCTTTCCAACGTGCATGCGCGCGAGAGTTTTCGAAAGACGTCCTACTTTTCGGATATTGCTGTCGGCGTTATCAGCGGTCTGGGCCCCGTCGGCTACGAGCTTGCCTTGCAGGCAGCCCTGTCGTACCTGGGCGATAATAACCAGAAAAGCTGATTAATCGCCGAATTTCGGCGCATTTCCCTAACATTTCCCCGCAGCTCGCGTTATACTCACGCCCGTTCACTTGCCTGCAGGACGACAATGGATATTCGCAAGGTCAAAAAGCTTATCGAACTGCTGGAGGAATCCGGCGTTGCTGAAATCGAGATTCACGAGGGCGAGGAATCAGTGCGCATCAGCCGCTATGCCGCCAATGCGCCCGTCGCCGCACCGGCGCCGGTGATGATCCCGGCCGCCGCTCCCGAGGCGGCAGCGCCGCCGCCCCCGTCTGCCGCTGCGCCGTCTGCGCCGGAGGTACCGGCGGGGCATACCGTCGAATCCCCCATGGTCGGTACTTTCTACCGCGCACCATCGCCCGGCGCCAGCGCCTTTGTGGAAGTCGGCCAGCGCGTCAACGAGGGCGATACCCTGTGTATCATCGAAGCCATGAAAATGCTCAACCAGATCGAGGCCGACAAGGCGGGTGTGGTGAAGGCGATCCTGGTGGAAAACGCCGAGCCGGTCGAATACGGCCAGGCACTGTTTGTAATCGATTGATTCATGCTGGATAAAGTCGTCATCGCCAACCGTGGCGAAATTGCACTACGGATTCTCCGGGCCTGCCGGGAGCTGGGCATCAAGACCGTCGCCGTGCATTCCGAGGCCGATCGCAGTCTCAAGCACGTATTGCTGGCCGATGAATCCGTCTGTATCGGTCCTGCGCCTTCGGTTGACAGTTACCTCAACATTCCGGTGCTGATTGCGGCTGCGGAAGTGACCGACGCCGTGGCTATCCACCCGGGCTACGGTTTCCTGTCCGAAAATGCCGATTTTGCCGAGCAGGTCGAGAAGAGCGGCTATATCTTCATCGGGCCGCGTGCCGACACCATCCGCACCATGGGCGACAAGGTGGCCGCCATTCGCGCCATGAACGAGGCCGGCGTGCCCTGCGTGCCGGGCAGTGACGGCCCGCTGGGTGACGATGACGAAACCAATATCAAGCTGGCGCGCGGCATCGGTTACCCGATTATTATCAAGGCGGCCGCCGGTGGCGGTGGTCGCGGCATGCGCACGGTGCACGCCGAGGCCAATCTTCTAAGCGCCATTACATTGACACGCACCGAGGCGCAGACAGCGTTCGGCGACGGCACGGTGTACATGGAGAAATTCCTGGAGACGCCGCGTCACGTGGAGTTCCAGGTGCTGGCCGATGGCGAGGGTGGCGCGATACACCTGGGTGAGCGTGACTGCTCCATGCAGCGCCGTCACCAGAAGGTCGTCGAGGAGGCGCCCGCGCCCGGCATTACCCTGGAACAGCGCATGATGATGGGCGAGCGCTGCGCAGAGGCGTGCCGTCGTATCAACTACCGTGGTGCCGGGACCTTCGAATTCCTGTTCCAGGACGGGGAATTCTATTTCATTGAAATGAATACCCGTGTCCAGGTGGAGCACCCGGTCACCGAGTTGATCACCGGCGTCGATATCGTCAAGGAGCAGTTGCGCATCGCTGCCGGCGAGGGGCTGTCCTACAGCCAGGACGACATCAGCTGGACCGGGCACGCGGTCGAATGCCGCATCAATGCCGAGGACCCGAAGAATTTCCTGCCCTCACCCGGCACCATTACCCAGTATCACGCCCCCGGCGGTCCCGGTATCCGCGTCGATACGCATATCTATAATGGTTACCGGGTGCCGCCGTATTATGATTCCATGATCGCCAAGCTGATTGCCCACGGTGACAGCCGGGCTACGGCCATGGCGCGCATGCGCGGTGCGCTGGCCGAGATCGTGATCGACGGCATCAGGACCAACATTGCCCTGCACCAGGACATTTGCAGCGACGCGGCATTCCTGGCAGGCGGGACGGATATCCATTACCTGGAAAAGAAACTCAACCTGTAGAAAACAGGGGACAGACCACGT
>JBHHXO010000283.1:0-3408 GCA_046757125.1 Thiogranum sp. | reverse complement strand
TAAGGGGTAGGCTACTTAAACAATGGGCTGGTCGGAAGGTGCATGCGGGTTCGTTGCGAGGCATGTCACCGCGAGAAGCTCGTTGCGTTTAGCTGCAAACGTCGAGGCTTTTGCCCTTGCTGCGGCGCCCGCCGCATGGCCGACAGTGCCGCGCACCTGGTCGATGCCGTGTTGCCGAAGCGGCCGATCCGTCAGTGGGTACTAAGCGTGCCATACCCGCTACGCTTCCTGTTTGCGACCAACCCAGAGGTGATGAGCCAGGTGCTGGGCATCGTGCACCGCGTGATCAGCACCTTTCTGATCCGCCGCGCCGGCATGACGGTGAAATCGGGGGCGCAGAGCGGTGCGGTGACATTGATACAGCGCTTCGGTTCCGCCCTCAACTTATAGAAGCAGTCACAATACCCCCGTTGTGCAAGTCATTGATTTTCCTCAAACAGGTTTCGTTGTTGGCCTGACGTATCCCCGTCGAGCGCCAGTTTACCCGTGGTCTTGAGTTGGTCGAGAATCGATTTCACAGGATCGCTGTCCAGATCGGCTCGCTTGATCTCCAACGGCGCATACGGCGCGATTTGATCTGCCGCAAGCACGTCTGCCTTGATCAGCCGCATCAACGTCGTATCGCTGACGCCACTGTACCGGGTCGCTTGCGCCAGTGTAAAGATGTTGGTATTCAGTGCTGTTTTGTCCGGGGGCGCAATGTTGTGTTTGCGACGTATGGAAGCGACCCGAGCCTGGGTCCAGCGATTCCCCTTACCGGTGCGGCGACCAAGCTTGGAGAGTACGCGTGCGATCTCGTCATCGCCATAGCGCATTGCCATTCGGGTGATAACCTCGAGATCTTCCAGTGCTGTCTTGTGCGCCACGGCACCGGATTGCGGCTTCGGCATACTGAATGACGTGTGACATCCACCCTGCCAGTGGACGACGAAGTTGAGGGTCTGAGAGGCTTCCTCCAGATCGACCACGATCTCGTGGATGATCAGGCGCACGATCTGTTTCTTCAGCGTCATGGGACAACCAGCATCTTCCCAGACGCTCGCGAAGTCCTCACCGAGTGCACGGATTGCGGCCTCGTCGGCTGGCGCAAGTGATTCCGGCTCTGCCGTATTCAGCGCAAGTTCGGCTTCGAGGTCATGCTGCGCAGCCAGCGCATCATTCCAGCGCCGCTCCAGTTCGTCCGCCACCAGACGATTGTTTGGATCGACCTGGTTGTATTGTGCAAACGCCCTTTCCGATTCATAGCGTGCTTGCTGAAGTTGACGTTCCAATGCTTTCACCCGGTCGTTGTCATCGGTTCTCATCCGTTCGATGGCATCGAGACTCGCTTTGATCCCGTGCGGCGAGATCGCCTCGACGATCAACCCGGCGAAGCGCTTGTCGACTGTTGCGCCGCCAAAACCGAGACAGTATTTGCCGCCACGATCAAAATCACCGCTGCACAGATAACGGGCTGCCGTGCCATGCTTGCCCCAGTAGCGGATGTGCAGCTTGCGACCGCAGCGACCACAGCGCAGCAGGCCCGTGAGCAAGCCCTGTTCGCCCCGGACCGCAAGCGTTGCCTGGTCACTTTTGAAGTTGCTGCCATTGTCGCGCATGATGTCCTGGTTACGTTGGTAGTGATCAAGGTCAATATAACCTGCATGGTGATCTGGCAGGAACACACCGGCATCTTCGGCGCGCCGGGTATTACCCTGGCGTTTAGTCGTCTGCCCGTCCTTGATGCTGACCTCGACCGGCCGTCGGCCCCAGGCATAGACACCGGCATACAGTGGATTGTGGAGTACACCGCTGACAAAGCTCACCGTCGGTAATTGCCAGCACATCTGCCGCTGCCCGGCCATGGTCTTGTTCACCGGCAACTCGACCCCTTGCTCATGGAACCAGCGATGGGTCTGGCGGATACTGCCGAGCTCGTCGAACTGCTTGAACACCAGGGCCACGGCTTCCTGCACACGCTGGTTCGGATCCTTGACGATATGACCGGCGTTGTCCTTGACGTAACCGGGAGCAAGCCAGGACACCAGTTCGCCGCGCCTGGCCTTGGCCTCTCTGCCCTGCTGCAGGCGGAACTTCAGTGTCTTCAGTTCGACCACGCTGAGCGTACCTTTGATGCCGAGCATGAGCTGATCGTCCAGGCGGTTCAAGTCGTACAGGTTCTCGGCGTCGGCGATCAGCGTGTTGAACAACTGGCACAGTTCCAGGAGGTGGCACCAGTCCTTGTCGGTGCGCGACAGCCGCGACAGCTCCCGGGAGAGCACCAGCCCGACCTCGCCCAGGGCGATACTGGCCAGCAACTGCTTGAAGCCGGATCGGACTCTGGCACCGCTTGCCGCGCTTGCGCCCAGATCACAGTCGATGACCTCGATCTGGCTGAAGCCATAGCCCTTTGCCGTGTCGGTCAGTGCATACTGCAGGCGCTGGCTCTCGGTATTGTGTTTGACCTGCGCGAGCGAGGACTGGCGCAGATACACCACTGCCTTACGGGACAGGTGTTCAGCCGTGAGTTTGCCGCCGGTATCATTCAGATTCATTGGTTTCTCCCGGATCACTTTCCAGCACGGCGATGATGGCGTCTTCCATCAATCTGATGAGGGTCTGGATCTGTTTCGGTGTCAGAGCGATTGACGACGTCAGATCGTCGTCGATGTCGAGGTTGATCTGCTGCATGGCGGGATCCTGTCGATGGCGTCAGGTTCAGCCTAATGGTGGGCAGCAGATCGGCAACCGCCTTCAGCGCCCTCGCGTCGAGTTCGATGGTGTCGCCGAGTTGAAAACCGTTTGCCACAGGTTCGAGCATCCACAGTGGCACCTTCAGCGTGTTGCCGTCAGGGTGTGATACGGTCACGCCGACCCCGCCCGGTCGACACCATCTGACCACACTAAGTTCATGGCCGTACAGTGGATGGAACCGATAGTGCACCGTCACGGTGGACGGCATGGTATTCAGCGTGTTTGTCGTTGAACCCTCACTTCCATATGCTCTATCTGAATGGCGTGTACGATTCCCGGGGCTACTTCTGGCCGGTGAAGCCACCCAGCCGTGAGGATCTCGACATCATCACCCACACCGTCGCGACCCGGATTGCACGTTATCTGGAGAAGGCTGGCTACCTGGTCCGCGATCCCGAACACGAATACCTCGACTTGATGCCGGATGAGGACGATGCCATGAACGGTATTGTCGGCGCCTCCATTACCTACCGTCTCGCCTTCGGTCCCAATGCCGGACGCAAGGCGCTGACGCTCAAGACTGTGCCGGCGACGGAAAGACCACGGAAACCCAACGAACTGGTCAGTCGCCAGGCAGGTTTTTCACTGCATGCCGGTGTTGCCTGCAAGTCGAATCAGCGCAAGAAGCTCGAGCGCTTATGCCGGTATATCACTCGGCCCGCGATCGACGAACAA
>JBHHXO010000282.1:0-3415 GCA_046757125.1 Thiogranum sp. | reverse complement strand
AAGCGGAAATGTCTATCTAGCTCAAAAGAGGAAATTTCTACTTTGGGTTGACAGTCCCTTGCGCGGTGAGGGTTATCGGGCTGCCTGCCGCAGGCTTTTGATCTCGGCAGCCTTCAATGGCCGCCATGCACCCCTGGGCAGATCACCGAGTTTCAGCGGGCCGAAGCGGACACGGATGAGTCTGCGAACCTCGTGCCCGCAGGCCTGCAGGGTTCTGCGCACCTCGCGCCAGCGGCCGCGGTGGATGGTGATGGTCAGCCAGGTATGCCCCTTTGTTTCTCCATCCACGACCACGTTCCAAGCGTCGCTGATATCATTCCGCCCCAGGTCAATGCCGCCCTGGCGCAGTTTTTCCAGCGTTTCAATGTCGGGATGGCCGGTGATGCGCACCCGATACTGGCGGGGGATGGCGGTGCGCGGTGAGGTCAGCTGCTGGGCCAGTTGACCGTCGTCGGTCAGAATTAACAGTCCCTCGCTGTCCATATCCAGGCGTCCGACAGACTGGACATTCGGCGCCAGATCGAGCGCATCGTAAATCAGCGGCCTGCCCCTGGCGTCTTTGCGGGAACACAGCAGGCCGGCCGGCTTGTGATAGAGAATGTAGGTTTTGCTGGTCTGCGGCGATACGGGTTTGCCATCCACACAAACACGGTCCGTTGCCGTAACAACAAGCCCCGGCGTGGTAATGGTTTTGCCATTGACGGATACACGACCGGCTTCAATCCAGCGGTCGGCCTCACGCCGCGAGCACAGGCCGCAACTGGCAAGATAGCGGTTGATGCGCTCACCTTGCGCCTGCCGCTCAGCCCTGTGCTGCTGTTGCTTCTTCTGCGGGGGGTTCGTCTTGCCTGCTTTCGCTGGCCCGGGTTTCGCTTTCATGCTCGATATTCTCTTCCACAATCTGCTGGATTTCATCCTCATCCAGCAATTGCGATGAATCGGGGAGATCCTGTAATGAGTTCAGGCCAAAGTCGGTCAGAAACTGCCGGGTTGTGCCATACAGGTGTGGTCTGCCCGGTACTTCCTTGCGCCCCAGCACCTTGATCCAGCCACGCTCCTGCAGACCCATGATTACCGAACTGGAGACCCTGACGCCACGCAACGAATCAATCTCGGCGCGCGTCGTGGGCTGGCGGTAGGCAATGATTGCCAGTGTTTCGAGCATCGATCGGGACAACTTCTGCGGCCGCAACTGCCATAGCTGTCGCACAAGCGCTGCATGTTCCGGTGCGGTACGAAATTGCCAGCCGCCACCGGCTTCAACCAGCTGGATGCCGCGGTTCCGGTAATGCGTCTGAAGATCATTCAGCGCGGCACGGATATCGGCAGAGGGTATATCCTCACCAAGCAGGCTTCTGAGCCTTGGCAGGCTGAGCGGCTCGTCACTGGCCAGTACCAGCGCCTCAATCTGATGACACAGGCTCATTCGGCGGCTTCCTTCGGCAGCAGGCTGACGGCACCATAACAGTCATTCTGGACAACAGTGATGGCCTGCTCCCGCCACAGTTCAAGAATGGCGAGAATAGTGGTGACCAGCGCCTCGCGTCCCGGCCTGCCGCGCAACAGTTCATCCAGTTGCACGCCTCCCTTCCTGATGCGTTCCAGCACAAAGCCCATCTGCTCACGCACGCTGATGGTTTCCGTAAAAATATGATGACGCACTTCACCGCCGACCCGCTTGAGTACGCGCCGGAAGGAGAGCAGCAGGGCATCCAGGTCCGCTGCCGGCAAAGGCCGCTCAACATCTTTGCCCTCCGGAAACACTGAGCGGAGAAACACATCGCGCCCGCGTCTGGGCCGCTCGTCCAGTTCCTCGGCCAGCATGCGGTACTGCTCGTAGGCCAGCAGTTGGGCCACCAGCTCCTCGCGTGGATCAATGGCGTTGCCTTCCTCATCCACCTCGGGACGGGGCAGCAGCAGGCGGCTTTTCAGTTGCATCAGCGTGCTGGCCATCACCAGATAGTCGCCGGCGATTTCCAGATCCATGTCCTGTTGCGCGTCGAGTATCTCCAGATACTGGGACGTGATGGTGGCGATCGGGATATCAAAAATATCCATTTCCTGACTGCGGATCAGGTGCAATAGCACATCCAGCGGCCCTTCAAACGCATCCAGCCGGACCGGCGGCAGTCCGCTGTTGTCCGGCCGGTTGTCAGCAGCGTGGATGCTTACCACGGAAGCAGTCATACGCGGTAGCCCATTTTCAGTGTTTTGCGCACTTTTTCCATCGTGCGTCCGGCCTCGCGACGGGCCTTCTCATTGCCGGCGCGAACGATATCGCGCACATCATCCATATGCGCGGCGATCTCCGCACGCCGCTGGCGCATGGGTTGCAGCTCCTCTTCCAGATGATTCAGCAACACCTGTTTGCATTCCAGGCAGCCGATGCCGGCTGTGGTACAGCCTTCACGAACCCGGCCGCGTTCTTCCTCGCTCGAATAAACCTTGTGAAAGTCCCAGACCGGGCATTTTTCCGGCGTGCCGGGGTCGGTGCGTTTCACGCGCGCCGGATCGGTCGGCATGGTCTTCACCTTTTTTTCGGTCACCTTCCATTCCTCGGACAGTTCGATCGTGTTGTTATAGGACTTGCTCATCTTGCGCCCGTCCAGTCCCGGCAGTTTGGCCGCCGGCATCAGCAGGGATTCCGGCTCGGGGAACAGCGGCTGATCCGGTTTTCGGTAGAGAAAATTGAAGCGGCGGGCAACCTCGCGCGTCAGCTCCACATGCGGCACCTGATCTTCACCAACCGGCACGCCTTCGGCACGATAGATCAGGATATCGGCGGCCTGGAGCAGCGGGTAGCCGAGAAAGCCATAGGTACCAAGGTCTTTTTCGCGTAACTGCTCGATCTGGTCCTTATAGGTTGGCACGCGCTCCAGCCATGGTAGGGGCGTGATGAAGGAAAACAGCAGGTGCAGCTCGGCATGTTCCGGTACCTCGGACTGGATAAAGATCACCGCCTTTTCCGGGTCGATACCCACAGCCAGCCAGTCGATCAGCATATCCCAGATCGTGTTCTTGACGATATCGGGGTTGGCGTAGTCGGTGGTCAGCGCATGCCAGTCGGCGGCGAAGAAGAAGCAGTGGTGCTTCTCCTGGAGTTGCAGCCAGTTTTCCAGCACACCCTTGAAATGGCCGAGATGCAGGCGACCGGTCGGACGCATACCCGAAAGTACACGCAACGGTGCCTGATCAGCGATATCTGATTTGCCGGAATCGGTCACGAAAGGACTCCCCCTGTATTGGGGTGCGATGATGGCATGGCGGACGATGTTTGCAAAGCCGCGGGCGCTTCTTCGGCATTGACGTGGCCGAGGCTGGCCCTAAAATGCGCAGCCCGTCACGGCGCTTTAGCTCAGTTGGTTAGAGCAGCGGAATCATAATCCGCGTGTCCGGGGTTCGAGTCCCTGAAGCG
>JBHHXO010000281.1:0-3471 GCA_046757125.1 Thiogranum sp. | reverse complement strand
GGCAACTGCTTGTAGCTGCGCACTTCGCGGCGTACCAGGTCGGTGATGATTTCCTCGTGCGTGGGGCCGAAACAGAAGTCGCGCTGGTGCCGGTCGCTAAAGCGCAGCAGCTCGGGGCCGTATTTTTCCCAGCGCCCCGACTCTTCCCAGAGTTCGGCGGGCTGCACCGCGGGCATCAGCAGCTCCAGGCCGCCGGCGCGGTTCATTTCCTCGCGCACCACGGCCTCCGCCTTGCGCAGCACGCGCAGGCCCAGGGGCTGCCAGCTGTAGATACCGGCGGCCACCTTGCGGATCATGCCGGCGCGCAGCATTAGCTGGTGGCTGATGATTTCCGCATCCGCGGGGGTTTCCTTGACGGTGGCGAGCGGGAACTGTGAAACTTTCATGGTCGGGCGTCCGGATACAATCGAGCGCGCGATTGTAGCCAGACAGCGTCAGAAAGTCCCGCCATTCCAGCCCCACATGGCGCGCGGGGCATCTGCAAACTCGATATAGACACGATCGGCGGGCAGGCCGAGCTCCTCGTTCAGCAGGGTTGCCAGGGTGCGGGAAAAATCCGCGGTTGCCGATTCGGGCAGGCCGATGCTTTTCAGTTCCAGGTAGGCCAGCGGTTCGTCGCTGCCACCGAACAGCATGGCGGGATTCTGTTCCAGGCTCACCATGACGTAGCGCTCCGGCTTGCCGAGCATGTCGGCGACGGCCTGTGAGGCCTTGCTGATCAGGGACTGCTGTGCAGCAGTTTCAACGGGTTTATTGGTCTGTATTTTCAACAGGGGCATGGCGCATTCCTCAGTCGCAGAATTCCTTGATGGCATCCTCGTTCTTCTTGATCATTTTCTGTTTCTCCGCCTCGTCGAGCCGCTTGTAACTGCCGTCCGGCATTTGTGCCAGCCGGTTGCCGCCGTAGCCAAGCTGGGTAATATTCTTGCGCGCATTGGCGCAGTTCTGTTTGCGTATTTCCGCATTCTGTTTTTTGGCTGCGGCTTCCGCCTCGGCGGTTTCCCTTGCCTCCAGTTGCTGGTCCAGCTCCTTCATCTGCTGGTCCAGGGGTTTTCGTGCCGGCGCCGATTTCGGGTCCGGGGCGGATTTGATGCGCGTTGCCTCGACCCCGGCCGGTGGAAACTGGCCGTACTGTGTTTTGCCGTTGGCATCGGTCCATTTGAACATGGTGGCGCCGGCGGGCAGCGCCAGTGTCGTCATGAGTATCGCCATCGTGATTGTCAGACGCATCATTTGTCCCCTGCTGTTATCGATATATCAGTTACTTACCATGCCTTGGGTGGATCGACAAGTGCAGCTGTCACATCCCGGGAAGAAACGCTACCCGGCCGGTTGCAGAGCCCCGGGTCGGGTCGGGCACGCATCACTTATTGGATACTGGATTCTGCCTCCCAACAGTGGCAACATTAGCCAGTTCTGAAACTGTGCTTTGCGCATGTGCCCGATATACGGGCTTTTTTCTGGTTTTTTGGTTTTGCCGGCACCCGGGAGATAAAACAGGTGGAGCTGACTGGCGCTGATATTTTTGTACGCAGCCTCGTAGAACAGGGGGTCGACTATATATTCGGCTATCCCGGCGGGGCGGTATTGCCTCTTTACGATGCCCTGTTCCAGCAGGACAAGCTGGAACATGTGCTGGTGCGCCATGAACAGGCGGCGACCCACGCAGCCGATGGCTATGCGCGCTCTACCGGCAGACCCGGCGTGGTGCTGGTCACTTCCGGGCCGGGTGCGACCAATGCGGTGACCGGCATTGCTACCGCGTATATGGATTCCATTCCGCTGGTGGTGTTTACCGGACAGGTGCCGACTGCACTGATCGGCAATGACGCTTTTCAGGAGGTGGACAGCGTGGGTATCACGCGGCCCTGCGTGAAACACAACTTCCTGGTGAAGGATGTGAACGACCTGGCGTTGACCATCCGCAAGGCATTCTATGTCGCCATGACCGGGCGACCGGGCCCGGTGGTGGTTGATATTCCCAAGGATGTCGCCACGGCGACGGCGGAGTTCCATTATCCCAAGCGTGTCAGCATGCGCTCCTATAACCCGGTGACCAGGGGGCATCCGCGCCAGATCAAGAAGGCGATCGATCTGATGCTGGCCGCCAAACGCCCGATGCTGTACACCGGTGGTGGTGTGATCCTGGCCAATGCCAGCAGCCAGCTGACCGAGATGACGAAGCTGCTGGGCTACCCCATCACCAACACGCTGATGGGGCTGGGCGCGTTTCCGGCCACGCACCGGCAGAACCTGGGCATGCTGGGCATGCACGGCACCTATGAAGCCAACATGGGTATGCACAACTGCGATGTGCTGATCGCTATCGGCGCGCGTTTCGATGACCGCGTGACCGGTAACGTCGACAAGTTCTGTCCGACGGCGACGGTGATCCACGTCGATATCGACCCGGCCAGTATTTCCAAGAACGTTAAGGTGGACGTGCCGATTGTCGGGCCTGTCGACCAGGTGCTGAAGGAAATGCTCAAGGTGCTCAGGGAGAGCAAGAAGAAACCGGATGCGGCTGCGCAGAAAGCCTGGTGGAAGCAGATCGAGGAATGGCGCGCCATGGACTGCCTGAAGTATGACCACGACAGCGAGTTGATCAAGCCGCAGTTTGTGCTGGAAACCCTGTACGACGTGACCAGGGGCAAGGCTTTTGTGACATCGGATGTCGGTCAGCACCAGATGTGGGCTGCGCAGTTCTACAAGTTCGACAAGCCCAACCGCTGGATCAATTCCGGTGGCCTGGGGACCATGGGTTTCGGTTTGCCCGCGGCGATGGGTGTGCAGTTTGCGCACCCGAAGGAAACCGTGGCCTGCATCACAGGTGAAGGCAGTATCCAGATGTGTATCCAGGAGCTGTCCACCTGCAAGCAGTACGGCCTGCCGCTGAAGATTATCAACCTGAACAACGGTTACCTCGGCATGGTGCGCCAGTGGCAGGAGTTTTTCTACGACAAGCGCTACGCGGCGACACCGATGAGAAACCCCGACTTCGTCAAGCTCGCCGAGGCGCACGGTCTCCGGGCACTTCGCGTCGAAAAGCGGGGCGATGTCGAAGCTGCGGTGCGCCAGGCACGCGAGACCGAGGAAACGGTCCTCATCGACTTCAAAGTCGAGAAAGAAGATACGGTCTATCCCATGGTGCCGCCCGGCAAGGACATCGAAGCGATGATCCGGCGCCCGGCCTCGGCCCTCGTGAAGGAAAAAGGATGACGGGAGCTGGATTCCGTGACACCATGCGCGCCCGTACGTTCGTCGTGCTGGTGGAGGATCGCCCTGGCGTGCTCGACCGGGTGGCGTCCCTGTTCCGCCTGCGCGCCTACAACATCGAGTCGCTCGCCGTCGGCCATACCGACCGTCCCGGCGTTTCCCACATCACCATCGTCATGAATGCCGACGATCGCACGGCACGGCTCGTCGAAGCGAATCTCTACAAGCTCGCGAACGTGATCGAAGTGCAGGACA
>JBHHXO010000280.1:0-3525 GCA_046757125.1 Thiogranum sp. | reverse complement strand
CAACGAACCCGCGTGAGCTTGAGAGCGCTCGTGCCGCGGGCGGTCTCCAGGCGATGATGGCACAGGTAATTGCCACGCCCTTTCAGCAACGCGGTACTGACCGGTACCGCCAGCGCGGACTGCACGGTCGGCAGATCACGGTGGAACAGCTGGTCCTGCAGGTGGCGGGTGCCGGTGGAGATAATGACTTTCTGGCCGGACAGCAGGGCCGGTACCAGGTAGGCAAAGGTCTTGCCGGTGCCGGTGCCGGCCTCGACAATGAGCGCCTCCCCCTGTTCGAGCACCCGCTCGACCGCTTGCGCCATTTGCTGCTGCTGGGGACGCGCGGCAAAACCCGGCACTTCGCCGGCCAGCGCGCCGTCACTGCCCAGGCATTCAGAGGCGTGCACGCAATCGTCAGGCGGGTGGACAGACGGTGATTTCAAACGAACCGGTTGTCCCAAAGTTCGTCATCGATCTCGCCTTCCTCGCGCGTCCATACCAGTCGGGAGATGATCCTGAAACGCGCCACGGTCATGGCGCCGCGTTTCTTGCGCGCACTGTTACCGGTGTCGTTCATCGCATCCTCGATGTCTTCACGACCGGCCTCGAATATTTCATAAGGTTCATAGTTTTCATCCATGATAACCAGCACCACGCTGTCCCAGTCCTGCTCCAGCTTCAGCTGCCCGACACGTTGCCCGGATTTTTCCTCGTCGAAGATCACCCGCCCCTTGATCTGCACGCGTTTACCCTCGCGGCGCCCGCGACCGACGGCATCATAGCCGCCCTGACGATCCTTGCAGAGCTCCAGGTCCAGCAGTTGTGCGGCGTCGTGCTCGGCGATCTCACCGCTGACACCCGGCAGGGCCTTGCCGGTCGTGCGCCGGAATTCTGTGGCCAGGCGGCGTGCCTCGGAGATCAATTTTTCGACTGAATATACGCCCACGGTATTTTTTACCGGCAGTGACTGCCATTTGTCCTCGCGTGCATTGTACACCAGGCTGTAAGCGGAAATTATTCGTCGCGCGGTGAGAAATGCGGGTCTAGTTCCCGCCAGCGAGTTTCCTGGCTCGTTGTTCGGCGGCACGTGCACCGGCACTGTCGTCCATGGACCAGCGCGCCTTGGCGACCAGCTGCCAGTTACTGGCCTGCAGGCGGGTGTCACCGGCCGACAGGCTGTTGGATTTCAGCGCCAGTTGCTCGGCCTGTCGTGGCTGCCCCTGATCGAGGCGCGCCTCCGCCAGGCGGTGCCAGAGCCGGGCATTGCCGGGATCGATACGCAGCGCCCGTTCGATGGTCGCCGCCTCGTTACTGATATCACCCGAGCGCCGGTAGTCGTCGGCCCGGTCCAGCAGGGCCACGACAGCCCCGCCGCCCGCCACCGCAGGCGGCACCTCGACCCGCCCCGGCTGCTGTTCCGGTACGGGGACAGGTGCAGGCACACCCGGAACACCGCTGCGGCTGCCGTCGACAACCGGCGGCATCGGTCGCTGCGGGGCGGTACTACAGGCGCTCAGCAGGACAACCAGCACCAGGGTCAGTCGTTTCATTGCAGCCATTTCGGTATCCAGCCGGACGAGCCCCTTGCACAGGGTGCGGCGGCCGGCAGCGCTCCTGATTCGATAAAGGGCAATTGTACGGTATTCTTGCAGCCGTCGTCGGCCAGTCCGCCGCTGGCGGCGTCTACCTGCCGCCATACCACGCTGTCGGGTTTGCCCGGCTGCAGCGGCACGGCACCCGTGCCGGCAAACAGGCCGGACCAGACCTGCATGGCGCCGCTGGCGCCGGTCAGCCCCATCGGCTGGTTGTCGTCACGCCCCATCCAGATCACGGCCAGTTTTTCGCCATCGTAGCCGGCGTACCAGCTGTCGCGCAGATCGTTGGTGGTACCGGTCTTGCCGGCCAGGCCGAGTTCCGGCGCGAAACGCCGGTTGAGCGAACGCGCGGTACCTTCCGCCACCACCAGCTGCAAGGCCCGGTTAATGAGATAGGCCGGCGCGGGGTCGATAACGCGTTCAATGCTGAGTTCATAGCGCTGCAGGGGAACATTGTCGGCATCCAGTACAGCGCGGATGCTGCGCAACGGGATGTGAAATCCACCACTGGCAAAATTCATGTACAGGCGCGTGACATCCAGCGCGCTCAGATCGGTAGCACCGAGAAACAGCGACGGATAGCGGTTCAGCGGCTCGTCTACCGTCAGGCGCCGCAGGGTGCGCAGTACCGCGTCCACGCCCAGTTGCAGACCAAGCCGCGCGGTCGCGACGTTATAGGAGTGGGCCAGCGCCTGGTACAGCATGACCCGGCCGTGAAACTTGCGGTCATAGTTCTGCGGGCGCCACAGCTCGCCGGCGTCTTCAAATTCGAGCGGCTCATCGTCCAGCAGCGTTGCCAGATTATAGCGCCCTGCCTGCTCCAGCGCGGTCAGGTACACGGCCGGCTTGATGAGTGAACCCACGTGCCGTTTGCCGTCCAGCGCGCGGTTGAAGCCCGCGAATCCGGCCTGCCTGCCGCCAACCAGCGCCAGCACTTCGCCATTGGTCGAATTCGTCACCAGACCGGCGCCCTGCAGGTCCGGCTGCTGCTTCAACAGCGGGCGGGTACGCTGATCGAGGCTCTTTTGCAGCGCCCACTGAATCTGCGGGTCGAGGGTGGTGAAGATCCGCAGCCCTTCGGTCACCAGGTCGGATTCATTGTAGTCGCGACGCAGCTGGCGGCGCACCAGGTCCAGGAACGCGGGAAAGGTCTTGCTGGTGCCGGCAGCGGGCTTCACCAGGCCGAGTTTCTCGTTACGCGCCTGCTGGTATTGCGCGCGCGTGATGATGCCCTGTTCCAGCATGACCTGCAGCACCAGGTTGCGCCGTTCGATTGCGCGTTCCGGGTGGCGGCGCGGATCGTACCAGGAAGGGCCCTTTACCATACCCACCAGCAGCGCAATCTGGGCGATACTCAGTTCATCCGGCGGGCGCTGGAAAAAGAAGCGGCTGCCCAGGCCGAAGCCGTGGATGGCGCGCCGCCCGTCCTGCGCCAGGTAAACCTCGTTGAGATAGGCCTCCAGGATATCGTCTTTCCTGTAACGGCGCTCCAGCAGCAACGCCATGATGGCCTCGTTAAGTTTGCGGCGCAGACTGCGCTGGTTGCTGAGGAAGAAGTTTTTCACCAGTTGCTGGGTCAGGGTGCTGCCGCCCTGCACCACCCGCCCGGAGCGCACGTTTACCCAGAAGGCGCGCGCAATGGAGCGCGGCGAAACACCGCTGTGGGAATAGAAACTCCGGTCCTCGACTGCAATCAGCGCCTGGATCAGGATGTCCGGCACGTCATCGAGCTGCAACAGGATCCGGTCTTCCTGGTGCGAGGTATGGATACTGCCGATCGCCAGCGGATCGAGCCGCGCCAGCGCCAGGGCCTCACCATTGCGGTCATTCTGAAGTTCGCTCAGGTGGGTAGCAGAAAAGGTTACGCGCAGCGCGCGTGAGGATTCCTTGCCGTCCCTGAACACGATCGGCCGGCTGTTCAGCTGGAAGCGCCTGCCGTGCCGGGATA
>JBHHXO010000279.1:0-3539 GCA_046757125.1 Thiogranum sp. | reverse complement strand
AGTATAGTGCGTTCATTGGGCTCCTGACCACCGTTGTTGTAGTGTTCGTCGCGCAGATAATTCACAACGTCCCAGTGCTTTTCACTCATCTCCAGTTTGTCTGCATCAGCGATGGCCTGGCCCACCGCTTCCGTCCAGTCTTCCATATTCACCAGATAACCGTTTTCTGTGGTTTCGATGGTTTTGCCGTCGACTTCAAGCGCCATATTATTTCTCCATGAATATCAATTGATTAACAATATACAAAACCCGGGCTGCAAACACCCGGACCAGAACCGGAAGCTACACCTTCTTATCCGCAGTCATTTCGTGTACCGCCTTGATACCCTTGTGCGGCATAAACAGCCCGCAGCCGATTTTCTTGTGCCGGCCGATTCCCCGCTGCTGCAATACCACGGCCTCCTCGACATCGAGATCCGCCAGCATGATGCTGCGGGTATACAAGTCCCCGTCGGGGTGCTGCAGCGCGTGTGTCCGGCCACACAGCAGTTTGCGCACCCGAATATTCAGTCCCTGCACTTGTTCCACGGCATAGTTCATGAATGCCGTCTCGTCTTCGTGGTCGATCCCCTCGGGCACGACTACGTAGCGGGCAAACTGGGTAGGCAGCGTGCTGAACCGTTTCACCTTCGCCTTGCCGACCTCCAGGCGGTGGCCGTCAATCTCCAGTTTTTCACCCGCCAGGGCGCTGGCATCCTCGATACGGTGCCCGGGTACGCGCAGGGTCATGCGCGAACGCCTTGACAGGTAGAGCATCTCGTTTGCCGGGTCCTCGGGACGCATCCAGCCGTTGCCCGATTCGGCACCGTGGATCAGGTGTATGCCGGCCTGCGGTTCATCATCCATCCACGGCAGCGCAGTACGTATGGCGCTGGAAAACGTGTAGGCGTGATCGAGCGGCAGACACTTGCAGTTTATGCTGTAGACCAGGTCTACAACATCGTCCGGCACGGTGTACGGCGAATTTTCGTCTTTTTCCTCTTCCCAGAACATGGCGGCGAACCTCAGCGCTTGCCCGCCGAGGCGAAGGCCGCCTCGAGCCGGTCTTCCCAGGCCTCCGGGGTATCCGGAAACGGCGGCCGCACATCCATCTGGAAAAACAGTTCGCCACCCCGCGCCTTGTCCTCGACAATATTCAGCAGGTCCTCAAAGCTGTTGAGTTCATGGTGCTGCAGCAGTATCTCACTCAGGCATAGCATAGCGTTCTACTCCCTGGGGCCGGCGCCGGCGACCCGGTCAAAATAGCGCGCCCGGTATAGCAAACGGCCGGCACCGCTGCCGTGCGTGAATGCCGTCCGGCAGTGCAGCACGTTGTTGCTGACGACGCCCTGCCCGGCCTCAAGCCGGTGGCGAAATATATAGGGCGATCCGGCCCGAAACAAGTTCAGCAGGAAATCCGCCGCTGCCCGTGTAACCGGTTCATCCTTCCAGGCGATGTTGCGGGCCCGTGCCGAATAACGCATGTGCAGGTTACCGTGGTGGTCGACAGAGAATACCGGCCCGCCCTGTGCAGCGCGTATTTCCACACCGTCGCGCCTATTTGCCGGAATGACCATGGCGTCCGGCTGCATGAGTGCGTGGATATAGTCCGGGTTTTCATCCCGCAGCAGTATATAAGCGATTTCGTGGTCCATGAAGGCGTTTTCGCCACCCTCATCCGCCGGTTGCACGCAGTGCAGGATCACGCCGCGAATCTGTTCCTCCGGGCGGTTGTAGTAACCGTCGGTATGCCAGTTGAGGCGCTTGCTGGTATAGGGGATGTACTCGCCCTCGCGTCGCTTTTCCACGACACGCAGCGTGGTAATACCGTCGTCATCGGCGCACAGGTTGTTGTCCAGCCGTTCCAGCCCCAGCTTGCGTCCGAACTGCCGTATCAGCCGTTTGTTCCGGCTGTCGGGATGCCTGAACCGGTAGATCACCATGTTGGCGCGTGACAGGCAGGCAGCCAGCGCGCTGCGCTCCGCGCCACTGAGGCAGGCCGCATCGTCCAGTTCCAGCATCAGCTCATCTACAACAGCCGGCGCTGCGCCCAGTTTGCGGTCCCGCCAGGCGCGGTAAACCGCGTCCGCGTCCAGATCGAACGGGCTGCGTGTTGTGGCGCTCACGGCTATCCGGTCACTCGATGTCATCAGACTTTGCGATTGCATCTTTCGGCTGAAAACAAAAATTTTATCAGATTTGATCGAGGCGATTCCGGATTAAACCTCGGTTTTCCATGGGGATATTTTCCCGCGGACGGCTTGCCCGCGTAATTTTTATTACCCGATAAATTTATAAGCGTTTGATAATATTCGCATATTCTTTGCAAATAGCTATTTATCAAACCCGACCGTATAATCGCCGCCCGCACCTAGCCGGGTTTTGTCTATCCCCAAAGAGATAGCCCGGGGATAGCAGAACACCCCAAGGGTAGGATTTCCGGAGCAGTCACAGGCTCCTAGACTGCTACTCGCTTGATGAGGGGGTTCCACGTATCGGTGTTAACCGGTGTCGATACGGGAGCTTCGGCTCAAATATCACATTATGTAGTTATGCAACGACGGTTCTGAACGTACGCAGCAACCGGCACCCAACAAACTGGAAGGAGAAGGCCATGGCTGACAAGCATTACCCAACGCCTATGCTCGACGAACTGGAAAACGGCCCCTGGCCGAGCTTTATTTCCGGTATCAAGCGTCTGCGCGACGACCACCCCGATGAGCGTATCCGTAAAGTAACAGACTCTCTGCTGGGCCAGCTCGAGCACTCCTACGAAACCCGCAAGGGTTACTGGAAAGGCGGTACGGTATCCGTGTTCGGTTATGGCGGCGGCATCATCCCGCGCTTCTCCGAAGTCGGCGACGCCTTCCCCGAATCGAAGGAATTTCACACCCTGCGCGTGCAGCCTACTCCGGCCAACTACTACACCACCGACATGATGCGTCGGCTGGCGGACAGCTGGGAGAAATGGGGTTCCGGCCTGCAGACCTTCCACGGTCAGACCGGTAACATCATGTTTATCGGCACCACCACCGAAAACACCCAGCACTTCTTTGATGAAATCAATGAATTCGGCTGGGATCTCGGCGGCGCCGGTCCTTGCGTGCGTACTGCCATGTCCTGTGTCGGTGCCGCCCGTTGCGAAATGTCCTGTGCCAACGAGCACGCCATCCACCGTCACCTGGTGAACAACTTCACCGACGACGTGCACCGTCCGGCCCTGCCCTACAAGTTCAAGTTCAAGGTCTCCGGTTGCCCGAACGACTGCCAGAACTCCATCGAGCGTTCCGACTTCGCCGTGATCGGCACCTGGCGCGACGACATGAAGGTCGACCAGGAAGAGGTGAAGGCCTATGTCGCCAGGAAGGGCCGTGAGTACATCATCGACAACGTCACCAGCCGCTGCCCGACCCAGGCGCTGACCCTGAACGATGACGACACCCTGAGCGTTGACAACCATAACTGTGTACGCTGCATGCACTGCCTGAACGTCATGCCGAAAGCCCTGCACCCCGGCGATGACAAGGGCGTGACCATCCTCATCGGTGGCAAGCGTACCC
>JBHHXO010000278.1:0-3563 GCA_046757125.1 Thiogranum sp. | reverse complement strand
TACTGCAATGGCAATCGCCCTGTCGTCCGGACTATTCCCTTGATACGAAAAGGGCCAACCCCGACTGCACAGCAATCACAAAAATGGCGACCCTAAGGCCGCCAGGTACTGGAGGAGCTGCACCGCCTGAAACCAGGCACCACAGTCAGTATTCACTCTAGTCAGAAACCATCAATGGAAAATGATCTATATCAACATACGGTCGCATTCCGGCCAACACACGTCATTCCGGCGCATGCCGGAATCCGGCAAATCGTGGTCTGTCCCCTATTGTTACCCTATTGTTAATCGTGCAGACAAAGCCTATTCGGCTGTTTCAAGCACGCTTTCCCGGGGAATTGCATCAAACGCAAACACCTCGCCGCCATGCTGTTCGACAAACAGTTCCGCATCCTTCCGGGTAGCGAATGGCACCAGTTCCGGTGCCTGCATGCCGCCGACACGGTCGCTGCCGATGACATAAAACGCCTTGCGGGCATCGATCCATGTACCGGGTTCGGGCCGGTCCCAGCTGGCGCGCCCGATGTCTGTGACATAGATCGCCGCGATGTTCCTGGGTTCGCCCGGCAACCGGGTAAAGGCGATGGTGTCGCGTATCGAGGTAAACCACAACGGCTGTTCCCTGTCGGTCAGGAACACCTGCCCCTTGGGTCCGTCGTGATCCAGGACCGTCATGCCGCAAAAATAACCGACGGCATCACGGGTCAGTTCCTGTGGTGTCGGCACAACCGACGGCTGCCGGTCACCGCAGGATACGGTCAGGACAGCCGCAAGCAGGGCCAGGCTCAATCGATACAGTAGCTTCATTTACAACTCCCGCCGGTGGAATAGCGCCATGGTCGCGGCCAGCGGCAACACGACCCAGCTCGCCAGCAGGCCCAGCAACAGCATCATCCCGAAACCGGAGCGGGCGGCGACACCGGCAATACCGGCAACCTGGCCCACGGCATCAAAGGCCGTCAGGTTCAATAACCGGTAGGTGTCCGACGGGCTGACCAGCATCAGGGTTGAAAACAGGGTCTGGCCGATTTTTTGCTCGTGGTCCGCGAGCAGCAAACCAAGCAACGCAAGATCATACAGAACGACAAAAATCAGCCACAGCACGATGGCAGCGCCGGCCGCAGTGCTGCGCTCGCGCACCAGCACACTCACCAGGTAACCAAGCGCAATGAACACGGCGCCGAGCAGCAACGAACTGCCCATCATGGTGGTATAGGCCTGCCAGCCCTCGATGCCATTATCCGTAAACAGCACCGTGAACACGGCGGCGCCACCATAACCGACCGCAACCGCGGCCAGCAGGATCATCATGTGCCCGAAAAACTTGCCCATCACCACCTGCCAGCGCGCCACGGGATAGGTCAGCAGCAATAACATGGTACCGCGCTCGAACTCACCGACCAGTGCATCGAAAGACAGCAACAGCGCGATCAACGGCAACAGGTAGACACTCAGGCTGGTGAGGCTGACGACGCTGACATCCAGTGCGCCGGCGCGTGTCGTGCCGGTGGGCGCCGATCCCACCAGCAACAGCGCCAGCGCCGTGGCGCCGAGCAGAATGATCGCGGCCGCCACCCAGCGATTGCGCAGGCCGTCGAGAAATTCATTCATCGCCAGTATGGCTATCGCTCTCATTGCGGCTGCACTTGCTCCATGTAGTGGTTGTAGATATCGTCCAGCCGTGGCGGCACCACATCCATGTCCTCGATTACGCCTCCGAAGCCGGCGATATGCCGGAACAGCACCATCCTTGAAGCACCCAGGCAGGAAAGGTCGATACCGTGGTCGTTGACCCGTCGCACCTCGCCCAGCGGCGCAAGGCGCTCGGCGACACCGGCCGTATGCCCTGCCGCCACCCTGAGCCGGACCACCATGGGCAGACTGGCCTGCTGCGACAATTCAGACAACGTGCCACAAGCCACAATGGCACCGTTTCTCATAATAGCGATACGGTCGGCGCGCGCCTCGACCTCATTGAGGGAATGCGACGAGGTCAGTGACGTGGTACCCGACAGACTGAGGGCATCGATCAGGTCATAGAACTGCCGGCGCAGCGAGGGATCCAGGCCGCTGGTCGGCTCATCCAGAAACAACAGGCGCGGTTTACCCAGCATGGCCTGGGCCAGCCCGAGCCGCTGGCGCATGCCCTTGGAATAGGTACTTACACGCCGGTCTGCAGCCTGGTCCAGGCCGACCCGGGCGAGTATGGACTGACACCCGGCCGGGGCCACCCCCTTGAGCCTGGCGTAGAAGGCCAGCACTTCACGACCTTTCATGGCGCTGTGGAAAGCGACGCTTTCGGGCAGGTAACCGATCGCGCGACGTTGTGTGGCGGCTGCGGTCGCCGGGTTGCCACCGAGCACGCGCACCTGTCCCGCACTCGGGTGCGTGAGACCCAGCATCAGTTTCATCAGGGTGGTCTTGCCGGCTCCGTTGTGACCGATCAGCACCATGCGCTCGCCGCTGCGAACAGTCAGGTCGACATCGCTCAGCACGGTTTTATCGCCGTAGCGCTTGACCACAGTGCTGACTTCAATCGCCCTGTCAGCCACTGGACGGCACCTGCGCTTGCGGCTTTTCCATCAGCGGAGCACTGTCCTGCACCCCGCCCGGGTGCAGCGTGGGAAACTCCGACTGCGCCCACCTGAGCACCTGCACCGCCGGACTGTTGAGCAGCAGTTTCGCCATGGGGTGACGCCAGACGATCTGGTCGACCAGGTCGTTCGGCTGGTAGGGCTGGTCCGCGATCCCGTCGCCATCGAGATCGAATGCCGGGTTGTCGCTCCAGTAGTTACCACGCCCGTCGAAGGACCACTCGATATGGCGGGTACCGACATATTTCACCTGTGTACGGTTGTTCACAAAGGCATTGTCATACACCAGGTTGCGCTCGGACCCGGCGGTAAAATGAATGCCGATGCGGCAGTCCGCAAAGGTGTTGCCGTGGATACGGTTGATATTGGCGTTATAGATGAAAACACATTTCTCCGCGCCGCCCGTAACCCGGTTGCCACGGATATTCGAATTATTGGCATAGTTGAAAAACAGGCCGCGGTCGCGGTCTGCATCGGATACATTGTCGAAAATCTGCAGGCTGTCTGAATACATCAGCGCATAGCCCACGTGGTTGCCGGTCGACAGGTTGCCACTGACTTCACTGTCATTGGTATACATGTAATGAATTGCAAAGCGCAGATCCCGCAGGCGGTTGCCGCGGAATACATTATTGCGACTGGTGGTCACAAAAATTCCGTCGCGGCCAAAGCGGATATCGTTGTCCTCGACTACGGAACCGGGCGTATTCCAGAGCTGTACAGCGTTGCCGCGGTCGTTCACGCGTGGATTGGTGCTGCCGACAATGACGTTTCGCCGCACCACCGCGTGTTCCGGACCCTTCAGGTAGACACCGATCAGGTTGTGTTCCAGCCGGTTGCCTTCGATCAGCGCGCGATCCCCGTCGGCGGTGACAAAAATACCGCTGTCCTCGGTCGCCAGGCTGGTGCCGGAATTGCGCACTGTCACACCGTGCACCACGACATCCTGTGCCACCACGGTAATCACCC
>JBHHXO010000277.1:0-3587 GCA_046757125.1 Thiogranum sp. | reverse complement strand
TTCTTCCAGCATGCTGAGCACGGCCTCATTAGCCCCCCCGTGTGCCGGACCCCAGAGTGCGGCGATGCCCGAGGCAATACAGGCGAAGGGATTGGCGCCGGAGCTGCCGGCGAGCCGGACCGTGGACGTGCTGGCGGTCTGTTCGTGGTCGATGTGCAGGATAAAGATCCGGTCGAGCGCCTTCTCCGCCACCGGGTCCGCCTCGAATTGTTCACAGGGCACGGAGAACATCATGTGCAGCAGGTTGCCGACATAGCCCAGTGAATTGTCCGGGTAGACCTGGGGTTCGCCAATAGAGTGCTTGTAGCTTGCCGCAGCGATACTGGGCATCTTGGCGATCAGGCGGTGCGCCGCGATTTCCCGGTGTACAGGATTGGTGATGTCGGTGGAGTCGTGATAGAAGGCTGACAGCGAGCCTACTACGCCGACCATGATTGCCATCGGGTGTGCGTCATGGTAGAAGCCGCGAAAGAAACTTTTGAGCGCTTCGTTCAGCATGCTGTGATGGGTGATGATGCTGTTGAATTCATCAAGCTGCTGTTGCTTCGGTAACTCCCCGTACAACATGAGGTGTGCGACTTCGATAAAACTGCTGTGTTCCGCCAGTTGCTCGATCGGGTAGCCGCGGTACATCAGCATGCCCTGCTGGCCATCCAGGTAAGTCAGTTTGCTGTGGCAGCTGGCTGTCGACAGGAAGCCGGGGTCGTAGGTGAAATAGCCCAGCTCGCGAAAGAAGCGGCCGATGTCGACAGCGTCGGGCCCCTGCGTTGCTTCCCTGACCGGTAACTCGATCTGGCGGCCGGTTTTGTTGTCGGTCACGGTTACGGTATGTTCAGCCATCGGGAAACCCTCCTTTTATGTGGTTCTATTATGACACAGCCTGTGCCAGTGACTATCCACCCGGGCGGGCTTTTTGCCGCGTCAGTAGCTGGCGAACCCGGCTACACGGTGGCGCCCGGCGTATCGCTGTCGGGACCGCTATCACTTGCTGAGTGATACTTCGGGGCGGCACCGGGTTTCGGCACCGGATGCATGCTCGTCCAGCGGGGCGGGGCGGCCAAGGTGATAACCCTGGACGTAGTCAACACCGATCTGACGGAGTATGCCCAGGGCTTCGGCGCTTTCGACATATTCCGCCGTGGTCTCCTTGCCCATCATGCGCACAATCTCGCATATGGATTTGACCATCATGCGGTCTACCTCGTTGGTAGCGATATTGCGTACGAATATCCCGTCTATCTTGACCATGTCAACCGGCAGGTTCCTCAAATAGGCGTAGGAAGAGAGGCCGCTGCCGAAATCGTCCAGCGCAAAGTGGCAGCCGGCCTGTCGCAAAGCGTTAATAAATTCCGTAGCCTGCGAGAGGTTGGCAATGGCGGCCGTTTCGGTTACTTCGAAGCACAGTTTCTGCGGGGGGAGTCCTGACTTTTCCAGACGTGACAGGACATAGTCCCTGAAGGTTTCGTCACACAGTGACAACGCAGACAGATTCAGCGAGCAAAGTTCGGTTTGCAGCAGTGCTTCACTGTGCCGGTCGAACCACTGGAGTACGTGGTCGAAAACCCAGCGATCAAGTCGAGGCGAAAGGTTGTAGCGCTCGGCAGCAGGCATGAATGCGCCCGGGCGTACTATGCGCCCGTTTTGGCGTAGCCGGATAAGTATCTCGTAACGGTTGCCGCCACCGGATCCGGTGCAGGCGTGAATCGGCTGGGCATACAGGCAGAAAAGATCCTGTTCCAGCGCGGTGGTCAAATTGGGCGCCCAGTGCACATCGTTGACAAGACTGTCTCTGACGCTGTTGTTCCTGTCGTGGACGTGTATCTGGTTGCGGCCTTTTGCCTTGGCAGTAAAACAGGCGGCATCGGAAAGACTGAGTGCGTCCTTGAGCGAGGAAATTCCCCGCAGCGGCAGCAGACCGATGCTGACACCCAGCGAGAATCTTCGTTCAGCCCACTGAAACTGGTAGTTTTCGATGGAAATGCGTATCTGCTCGGCAAGGGATGCGGCTCTTTCTATCGGGCAATGCTCCATCAGCACGGCAAATTCATCACCGCCCAGCCGCGCCAGTGTATCCCGCGAGCGGATTTGTCCTGCCAGCAGTCCCGATACCTGGCGCAACAATTCGTCGCCCGCGATATGGCCGCAGGAATCGTTGACAAACTTGAACTGGTCCAGGTCGAGGTAACACAGGGCATGCTCACCGGCCTGCGCCTGTTGCGAAGCCAGTACGCGACTGAGGCGTTTCTCGAACTCCCGCCGGTTGATGAGGTCGGTAAGCGCATCGTGCGTGGCCTGGTAGGCAAGCTGGTCCTCGAGGTGCCTGCGGTCGGTAATATCGCGGCACACGACCAGCAGGCGGGGTTCCTGTTCCCCGGGGTCCAGACTGGCGCGCTGGTGTACCCACAACAGTGAGCCATCCTTGCGGATTTTTCTGTATTCAATACCGTGGTCAGGTCCCTGGCGGTTGAACTGCCTTTCCATGTGTTCCAGTACCAACGGCAGGTCATCGGGGTGTATAACCGTGGCAGCCGGTTTGTTGATCAGTTCTTCAACCCGATATCCGAGGATGCCGGCACCCGTGTGGTTTATCGAGAGAATGGTGCCGTCCCTGCCGACAGTCGTGTAGATATCCGGTGCGTGTTCGTAAAGGGTCTGGTAGCGTGCTTCGCTGGCACGCAGCGCCTGCTCGGCCTGCACCGTTTCCGTGACGTTTTTGAAAATCCCGCGTGTTGAAACAGCTTCACCGTCTTTGATGAGTGAGCCGCAATCACCGGTAAGGTGTATGATCTGTCCGGATTTCGAGATGAATTTGAAGCTTATCTGGCTGAGTTCTTCTCCGCCCTGAAGGCGGCTGAAACGATCCTGGCAGCACGCCCGGCTGTCAGGGTGCAGTACGTCCAGCAGTGTCAGTGACCTGACTTCGTCCTCTGTGTAGCCCATGGTCTCGCGCCATGCGCGGTTGGTGTAGAGGAAGCTGCCGTCGGCGGCCAGGCATTGAATAAGGTCGCTGGTATTGTCGAATACATCAAGGTAGTAATCCCGGCTTGCATGCAGCTCGGATTTTTTCAGATGAAGCCCGTGTTCGTTTGCGGTACGTTCGCATAACGTCTGCACCAGCACCGGCAGGCGCAGGAAACCGTGGGTGTTCGGGGTGATGAACTGGTCGACACCTGCTTCGAGGCAGCGCAGGGCGATATCCTCGGTGCCGGTTTCGGCGATCAGTATCACCGGTATATTCAGATCGTGCGAGCGTATCAGCGTGCTGGCATCCAGCGCGTTGAAGTCATCGAGCTGCAGTTCGCAAATCAGCAGATCCCACGCCTGTCTGTCCAGAGTTGCGAGCAATTCAGCCCGCGATCCGATGCGCTCGCAAACCGGGGTTCCGGGGATTCCATCCAGGTGTTGCCGGATCCCGGTGGCAATACCCGGCCCACAGGCAAGCAGCAGGTTGATTTGACGGGGAGAGGTCGTTGACATTCAATAAAAGCCGCTTGTAGAGGTTAGGATCAAGTTTGGCCTGGGTGTTAAAGCTTAAGTATAATTATATAAAACAATATGTTAATATAAAAATCTAATGTAATTTCCAT
>JBHHXO010000276.1:0-3594 GCA_046757125.1 Thiogranum sp. | reverse complement strand
CTCGCGGATCTCACGCAGGTTGAAGGTACGGGTATCATCCAGGCCTGCGCCACCCAGTTCGAGATCGGACACCGATATCTGCTTGTGCTCGGCCATGATCACCGCGCGCTTTACCCGGTTCTCCAGCTCGCGCACGTTGCCGGGCCAGGGGTAGGCTTCGATGGCCGCCAGTGACTCCTTGCTGAAGCGGTGCTGCTGCTTGCCCATCGATTTACTGAATTTCTCCAGGAAGACCCTGGCCAGTAACAGGGTGTCACCCTCGCGCTCGCGCAGTGCCGGAATGCGGATGCTGATTTCGCTGATGCGGTAATAGAGGTCCTCGCGGAATTCCTTTTCACGCGCCAGCTGCGGCAAATCCTTGTGGGTTGCGCAGATAACGCGCACATCAACCGGGATCTCCTGGCGCCCGCCAACGCGCTCGATGATACGTTCCTGGAGGAAACGCAGCAGCTTGGCCTGCAGCGACATCGGCATATCGCCTACCTCGTCCAGGAACAGGGTGCCGCCATTGGCCAGTTCGATTTTACCCTGCGTCTGTTTTACCGCACCGGTGAACGCGCCTTTCTCGTAACCGAACAATTCACTTTCGAGCAGGTTCTCCGGAATCGCCGCGCAGTTGATGGCCACGATTTTTCCATCAGCCCGCCCGCTCATTGAATGCACCGAACGCGCGATAAGTTCCTTGCCGGTACCGGACTCCCCCAGTATCAGCACAGTGGCATCGGACGGCGCCACTTTTTCAACCGTGGTGCATACCTTCAGCATTTCGGGGCTGCCGGTAATCACGCCTTCCAGCGATGAATCGCCACCGGTCACGTGCAGGCGCAGATTCTCGTCCTCGATTTCACGCAGACGGTAGGCGCGATTGACGATAAAACCCAGCAACTCGGCGTCGATCGGCTTGTAGAAAAAATCGTAGGCGCCCATACCCACCGCCTGCAAGGCGTGCTGACGGTCATTATTACCCGTCACCACGATCACCTTGGTGTTGGGCGAACGGGTCAGGATGGCTTCAAGCGTCTGGAACCCTTCGCCGGTACCGTCAGCGTCGGGGGGCAGACCCAGATCGAGGGTTACGACGGGGGTGCGGTGCTTTTCAAGCTCAGCCAGCGCGGTTTCACGGTCGCCCGCGATAATGACGTCGTAACCTTCAAAACACCACTTGAGTTGTGTCTGTAATCCGGGGTCGTCCTCAACAACCAGCAGTTTCCTTGAATCGGTGGTCATCAGCCTTTCCATTATTAGTGTTGTCGGAGGACTTTACACCAGTTTTTGTTTCTTCGCTAATCGGAATACTCATCCGGAAGGTGGTGCCCTCCGCGACACGGCTGATGACTTCCACCTCACCACCGAGTCCGCGAATAAAGTCCCGGGTCTCGTAAGCCCCTATTCCCATTCCGGATTTTCCCTTCGTGGTGGTAAAGGGGCGGAACAGGCCGTCGCGCATGAAGGCCTCGTCCATGCCTTCCCCATTGTCCTGGACTTCGATAACGGCCTGGTCGTTCTGTTTAAATAACCGAACAATCACTATGCCGTCGTCCGGCGTCGCATCCTGGGCATTGCGGATCACGTGACCGATCACGGCAGCCAGGCGCTCGCGGTCGCCCAGCACGTGCAGGCCGGTCGCCTGACAATCCATGCCGGGTTGGGGCAAACCCGCGGACATAGTACTGACCACCTCCTCGAGCACCTCGCAGAGGTCCAGTTGCGCCACGTGCTGCTCCGGATCACGCCCGCTGCGCAGATTGGTCAGCAAACGGTTCATCTTGTTAACCGAGTTTTCGACCGTCTGGATGGCGTCTTCCATAAACTGCGGGTTGTGCTTGTGCCGGGCGGCGTTGGAAACAACCAGGGAAAGCTGGGCAATCAGGTTCTTGAGATCGTGCATGACATAGGAGGACAGCCGGCTGCAGGCTTCGAACTGCCGGGCGTGTGACAACGCCAGCGAGGCATCCAGCTGCGCCAGGTGCGCCGCGGTCTGGCGGCCGATAATACGCAACAGGTCATAATCTTCCCAGTTCATGCTGTGCGCCACCGGTGGACGGGCCAGTACCACCATGCCCAGCAGGCGATCATGGAACACCAGCGGTGTAATCAGCCACGCATCCTCGATCTCGCTGAACCAGTCCGGCAACACCATGCCGCTGTAGACCCCGGGATCGTGCCGGTACTCATCAATGTTGATGACCCACTCTTCCTCGCCGAGATACTGCGTCAGCGAACTGTCCGCGTTCAGAAAGTTTGCTGCGGCCGGCACCTGCATCTGCCAGCCGGTCACCAGTTCGTAGCGGTGCCCGTCCCGGTACTGCCATAACAGCCCGCCCGGGCACTGGTATATATCAGCGATAGCCTTGATGGTTCTTTCACGCAGCTGCTCGCCGGGCTCCTCGGAAGTCAGCGTATGAATAAAACGCAACCACTCCTCGCGGTACTCGAATTTGTAATGGAAAAAGTGCTTGTTGATCAGAACCCGCAGGGTGGCACGCAGCTGTGCCGAGAACAGCAGTATCGACAGCATCAGTATTGCGCCGAACAGGAATATCACCTGCGCGATCGTGCCCCAGCTGCCGCCATACTCCCGGATAATGTAACCACCCGCGCCCATGGCCAGAAGATAGATGCCCGCCCCCATCAGGGCGGCCGTGTGAAATACCACACGGCGCGAGATAAAGATGTCCAGAGACCAGTGCGGGTCCCGAACCGCGGCAATGCCGATAACGGGAACGACCAGCGCATTGATGAAACCACGCGCATTCCAGAGCGCGGGATCGACCCCCTTGAATAACAGGGCATGGGAGTAAAGGTAGAAATCGTAAACGAACAGGGCACCGAGCCCCATGCAAAGGTACTTGACCGAGCGCCTGGATTCGGACCTGGCATTGCGTATCAGCTGCTCGACCAGAACGAGTCCCATGATGGCCATGACCAGGAAGCCCGCCAGCAGAAAATCAATTCCTCCCGGCGCAGATACCGCACCACCCGGAATGACTCGAAGCGCCACCAGCACTATCAGGAAAACCGAATAAGCAGCCAGGACGCTAAGTGTATGCAAGCGATAACGGGCCGCCTCTGCCGGTTCAGAGTAAGCCGCGCTTAAAATATGAACCAGAAATGCCAACAGGGCAAGATCGCGGAGGGGCTCAAGCAGGTAGGGTACAGCCAGCGATTGTTCATGACCGGCAGAGTAAGCGGTAACGGCCATCCATACAGCGCTGACAAGTGACGCCAGCATAAGCGCCACCTTGTGCGGCCGTCCCCGCTGTCCTGTCATTAACACCAGGGACAGGATCAGAAACACCCCGGAACCAATGGAATAACTGATTGCACCGATATTATCCATTCAGATAGTTTCCCGGCATCGCTAAAGTGGCCCGGCTGGCCGACAACACGGCTTCCGGCCGTCCCGAAGTGGCGTATGGGGCATTGGTTATCCCGCGAGACAAGCGTTGAATTGTAACGCAAAATCACAAATCCCGCCCAAATTATTACACCATCAAACCACACAGAACCCGAACAAGGCTCCGTTAAAATTGGTTATCAGGTTGATTTTCGGCAGTTTTTAGGGATTCTTTAGATCGGGAGCAAAACAGAGGG
>JBHHXO010000275.1:0-3607 GCA_046757125.1 Thiogranum sp. | reverse complement strand
CCGCTATGAGATCTACCGTCTGCCGGCGCTGGCAAAAGACATTTCGCGCCTGCCCTATTCGCTCAAGATACTGCTCGAAAACCTGCTTCGTTTCGAGGATGACAAGACCGTTACCCGTGACGACATCGAGGCACTGATCAACTGGGATCCGAAAGCAGAACCGGTCCAGGAAATCGCCTACCGGCCGGCGCGCGTACTGATGCAGGACTTCACCGGGGTACCGGCCGTCGTCGACCTGGCCGCCATGCGCGACGCCATGAAAGCACTGGGCGGCGACCCGGAAAAAATCAATCCGCTGCAACCCGCCGAACTGGTTATCGACCACTCGGTACAGATCGACAGCTTCGGCAACAGCAATGCGATCGACCTGAATGCGAAGATCGAATACCAGCGCAACCGGGAACGTTACAGCTTCCTGAAATGGGGTCAGAAAGCCTTCTCCAACTTCAAGGTGGTGCCACCGGACACCGGCATCGTGCACCAGGTCAACCTGGAATACCTGGGCCGTGTCGTGTTCGGCCAGGAAAACAACGGTGTACTGCAGGCCTACCCTGACACGCTGGTCGGTACCGATTCACACACCACCATGATCAACGGCCTGGGCGTACTGGGCTGGGGCGTGGGCGGCATCGAAGCCGAGGCCGCCATGCTCGGCCAGCCGGTCTCCATGCTGATTCCACAGGTGGTCGGTTTCAGGTTGAGCGGCGAACTGCCGGAAGGCGCTACCGCTACCGACCTGGTGTTGCTGGTCGTCGAAATGCTGCGCAAACACGGCGTAGTCGGAAAGTTCGTGGAATTCTTCGGCGACGGCCTGGATCACCTGTCGCTGGCCGACCGCGCCACGCTGGCCAACATGGCGCCCGAGTACGGCGCCACCTGCGGCATTTTCCCGGTCGACCACGAGACCCTGAACTACCTGCGCCTGTCCCGACGCGACGAAGACCAGATCGCGCTGGTGGAAGCCTATGCAAGGGAACAGGGCATGTTCCGCACACCCGGCCAGGCAGCGGCCGAATACACCAGCATCGTGGAACTCGACATGTCGACGGTGGTGCCCAGTCTTGCCGGTCCCAAGCGACCGCAGGACCGCATTCCGTTGAGCGCTTCGAAAACCATGTTCAACACGGCCCTGAACGCACTGAAAACAGAGCGCAACCTCAGCAGCAAACCGGCCGGGGGCTCGATTGACGGACAGGATTTCGAACTGGACGACGGCGCCGTAGTGATCGCCTCCATTACCTCCTGCACCAACACCTCGAACCCCTCTGTCATGCTGGGCGCCGGACTGGTCGCAAGAAAGGCCGCCGCCATCGGCCTGAAAGTCAAACCCTGGGTAAAGACATCGCTGGCACCCGGATCGCAGGTGGTCACCGAGTACCTGAAAGAAGCCGGCCTGCTGACCGACCTGGAAGCACTGGGTTTCCACGTCATCGGCTACGGCTGCGCCACCTGCATCGGCAACTCCGGCCCGTTACCGGAAGCGGTATCCGCGGCCATTGCCGAGGGTAACCTGTCCGCCTGCTCGGTACTGTCGGGCAACCGCAACTTCGAAGGACGCGTACACGCCGAGGTGCGCATGAACTACCTGGCGTCGCCACCGCTGGTCGTCGCCTACGCCATAGCCGGCACCATGAACATCGATGTCTACAGGGAAGCGCTCGGCCAGGATGCCAACGGCAACGACGTCTTTCTCAAGGACATCTGGCCGACGCAGAAGGAAATCAGCGACACGGTCGCACAGAGCGTCAGGCGCGAAGAATTCACCGGCGTGTACCGTGACGTGTTCAAGGGCGCCGAACGCTGGGTGCAACTCGATTCGCCCGGGGGCCAGCTGTTCGGCTGGAGCGACGACTCGACCTATATCCGCAACCCGCCCTATTTTGAAGGCATGAGCAAAACACCCGGCGAGATCACGGACATCCAGGGCGCGCGCGCACTGGCGCTGCTGGGTGACTCGGTCACCACCGACCATATCTCCCCGGCAGGCGCCATCAAGGCGGACAGCCCCGCGGGTGAATACCTGCTGGCGCAGGGCGTGCAACAGGGTGACTTCAACTCACTGGGTTCGCGGCGCGGTAATCACGAGGTCATGATGCGCGGCACCTTTGCCAACATCCGCCTGCGTAACCTGATGGCGCCCGGCACCGAAGGCGGTGTAACCGTGCATCAGCCCGGTGGCGAACAGATGAGCATCTATGACGCCGCCATGCGCTACCGCGACGAGGGCACCCCGCTGGTGGTGCTTGCGGGCAAGGAATACGGCTCCGGATCGTCGCGCGACTGGGCGGCCAAGGGTCCGCGGCTGCTGGGCGTGCGCGCGGTCATTGCCGAAAGCTATGAACGCATCCACCGCACCAACCTGGTGTGCATGGGCATCCTGCCCCTGCAGTACCTGGACGGGGATACAGCCGGCTCGCTGGGCCTGAACGGCACGGAAAGCTACAGCATCGACGGGCTGGGTGACGGTTCGGCAAAACAGGTCACGGTGCGTGCGCTCAGCGCAGACGGCAGGGAAACCCGCTTCCAGGCACGGGTACGCATCGACACGCCCCAGGAAATCGAATACTACCGGCACGGTGGTATTCTGCACTATGTATTGCGGCAACTCGCCGCCTGAATAACAGGAAACACAAACCCGCCATGGACCTGACATCACTGACCGCGGTATCTCCCGTTGACGGCCGTTATGCCCGCAAGACCGAGGGGCTGCGCCCGATCTTCAGCGAATTCGGCCTCATCAAACACCGCGTACTGGTTGAAGTACGCTGGCTGCAGGCGCTGGCCGCACACGCCGGCATACCGGAAGTACCGGCGCTCAGCGAACACGCCTGCAAGGTGCTCGACGGCATCGCCGACAAGTTCAGCGAGGAAGACGCCCAGCGCGTCAAGAACATCGAGCGCACCACCAACCACGACGTCAAGGCTGTCGAGTATTTCCTGAAGGAAAAGATTGCGGGTAACGACGAACTGGAAGCGGTCAGCGAATTCATTCACTTTGCCTGCACTTCCGAAGACGTCAACAACCTGGCCTACGCCCTGATGCTGCGCGAGGCGCGCGGCCAGGTGATACTGCCGCAGGTCGACGAACTCATACAAACGCTGACCGCGCTGGCGCACGCTACCGCGGAGCTGCCGATGCTGTCGCGCACCCACGGTCAGCCCGCCTCCCCGACCACGCTCGGCAAGGAAGTGGCCAACACCGTCTGGCGCCTGCGCAGGCAGCGCGAGCAGATAGCCGCTGTCGAACTGCTGGGCAAAATCAATGGCGCGGTGGGCAACTACAACGCACACCTGACGGCCTACCCGGATGTCGACTGGCCGACATTTGCAGGCGACTTCGTCACCGGGCTGGGACTGGACTGGAACAGTTATACCACCCAGATCGAACCGCACGATTATATCGCCGAACTGTTCGACGCCCTGGCCCGCTTCAATGTCATCCTGATCGACTTTGCGCGCGACGTATGGGCTTACATATCGCTGGGTTATTTCAAGCAGAAAACTGTCGCCGGCGAAGTCGGCTCCTCGACCATGCCGCACAAGGTCAACCCCATCGACTTTGAAAACGCCGAAGGCAATCTGGGTATCGCCAATGCCATTTTCGATC
>JBHHXO010000274.1:0-3611 GCA_046757125.1 Thiogranum sp. | reverse complement strand
CTTCGACTTTGACTTCGGTGCCGGAATATTTGCCGAACAGCACGGTGTCGCCGACCTTGACGTCCAGCGGCACGACCTTGCCACTGTCGTTGAGCTTGCCGTTACCCGCTGCGATCACGGATCCGCGGATGGGTTTTTCGGTGGCGCTGTCAGGGATTACGATACCGCCCGGAGAGGTACGCTCCTCTTCCATGCGCTTGATGATCACTCGATCATGAAGGGGACGAAGGTTCATCAGAAATTACTCCTTTCGCTGCAATGCTTTGGTTAGATACGAGCGCATTATTAGCACTCACCCTTGGTGAGTGCTAATAATAGTCAGCAAACTTTGAGAGTCAAGGGGAAAGCGCTGCCCGCTCAGTCGTCTTCGCGACGATATTCCCCCTCAATCGTGTGCGGACCCGACCCCGGCGCCCCGGGAATGTCGCCGGGCTGCCGGGTATATATGGTGGATCTGCTTAAAAACCAATGAATTATATACTTTCGGAACGGCGGAACCAGGAACAGGAAGCCGATAGCGTCGGTTACAAATCCCGGCGTCAGCAACAGCGCGCCGGAAAATACCAGCAACACGCCTTCGAACATCTCCATGGCCGGAACCTGCCCCTGCGCCAGCGCTGAGCGGGTCCGCTGCAGGGTCGTCAGGCCCTGCAGGCGCAGCAGCATGGCACCGAGCAAGGCAGTAAAAACCACCAGCGCGACGGTCGGAATCGCACCGATCACGCTACCCACCTGGATCAGAAAGTAGATTTCGACCAGCGGAATCAGCAGGAAAAGCAGAAACAGGATGCCGATCGGATTCATAGGCGCACCATAACTGCTGGTCAGGTCGCAGACAAGCGGACGACACGGTAAGGTACCCTACCATGAGCAGCGCCGATGATATCCAGATCATATTCTGCACAGTCCCGGATCCGGACTGCGGGCAGCGCATCGCCAGCCACCTGGTGGAATACCGGCTGGCAGCCTGCGTCAACCTGTTACCCGGAGTCAAATCCGTGTACCGCTGGAAAGGCGAGATCTGCACGGATTCCGAATCCCTGCTCATGATCAAGGCCCGGACTGCCGACTATACGGATCTGGAAAGTACGATACGGAAGCTGCACCCCTACGAACTTCCCGAAATCATCGCAGTCCCATTGAATAACGGCCTGGCCGGGTACCTGGACTGGGTACGCTCTGTCAAAAACGAGGCACAATGAAACACTGGCTTTTTGTACTACTTGCAGGATGGTTTTCGTTCGCCCACGCGGGCCTGTTCGGTGACGACGAATTACTGCCGGCCGACGAGGCATTCGCTTTCGAGGCCTCCATGGCCGGGAATGACCGCATCCGCGCCGTCTGGACGATTGCGGACGGCTACTACATGTACCGCAACAAGTTCCGCTTTGATACCGACGCAGAAGGTATCCGCTTCGGTAACCCGACGTTCCCGCCCGGCAAGATCAAGAAAGACGAGTTCTTCGGCGAAGTGGAAACCTACCGCCAGCAGGTTGCTGTCGAGATTCCCGTTATCCGCGCACCCGGTGCCGCGACCGGTTTCGAATTGAAGGTGACGTCGCAGGGCTGCGCCGATCTCGGCGTCTGTTACCCGCCACACACCCAGACGGCGGCACTGGATCTGCCCGCCGCCGGCACGGCGAAAAAAGAATCCGGCGGCGCCCTGCAGGCGTTGAGCGACCTTGGAGCCGGATTCGGCTTCGGCAACGATGAAGATGAACTGCTGCCACCGGACCAGGCGTTCCAGCTCGATGTCGAGGTGACCGACGCCAACACCCTGACCGCCAGCTGGAACATCGCAGAGGGTTATTACCTGTATCGCCACCGCTTCGGATTCGAGATCGAACCTGCCGATGGCGTCGTGCTGCTGCCCGTGCAGATGCCGGAAGGCGAACACAAGACCGATGAGTTTTTCGGCGAGATCCAGGTGTATCACCAGCAGGCACGGGCAACGATCCCGCTACAGCGCAGCAGTACTGCCGCGACACCCATCGCCCTAACCGTGAAATACCAGGGTTGCGCCGAACGCGGGGTCTGCTACCCGCCCATCAGCAAGACCCTGAACCTGCTGCTGCCGGCCGCAGCGGCGGCAACTGCCGTCACTGCCGGGGCGGATTCCACGCTGGCGGCGCCGACGGACATCCTGCTCAGTGAACAGGACCGGATTGCCCGGCGCCTGACCGAGGGTAATCTGCTCGCCACCCTGCTGGCTTTCTTCGGCTTCGGCCTGCTGCTGGCCTTTACACCCTGCGTGTTCCCGATGATCCCGATTCTTTCGTCGATTATTGTCGGCCAGGGGGAAAAGATCACGCCGCGCCGGGGTTTCGTGTTGTCATCGATATATGTGCTGGCCATGGCACTGACGTACACGGTTGCCGGGGTATTTGCCGGGATATTCGGCGAGAACCTGCAGGCGGCATTCCAGAACCCGTGGATCCTGTCTTCCTTCGCCGCGGTATTCGTGCTGCTGTCGCTGTCCATGTTCGGCTTCTATGATCTGCAGATGCCTGCTTTCATACAGAGCAAGCTGACCGATGTCAGCAACCGGCAAAAGGGCGGCAGCCTGACCGGTGTCGCGGTCATGGGCTTCCTGTCGGCACTGATTGTCGGTCCCTGCGTGGCCGCACCGCTGGCCGGCGCACTCATTTATATAGGTCAGACCGGTGACGCCGTGCTGGGCGGGGTGGCGCTGTTCGCGCTCAGCCTGGGCATGGGTGCGCCGCTGATCGCCATCGGCACCGGTGCCGGTAAACTGCTGCCGACAGTCGGCCCCTGGATGGACAAGATCAAGGCCGTGTTCGGCGTCATGCTACTCGCCGTGGCGATCTGGATGCTGGAGCGCATTCTGCCGGGGCCGGTAACACTGGGACTGTGGGCGACCCTGCTGATCCTGTGTGCGGTTTACCTGCGCGCGCTGGACGGCCTGGCGGTCGAGGCGACCGGCTGGTCACGCCTGTGGAAAGGCGTGGGCGTCGTGTCACTGGCATACGGCATCCTGTTGCTGATCGGGGCTTCGAGCGGCGCACACGATCCGCTGCAGCCCCTGCAAAACGTTTTTGCAGCCCAGTCAGCGGGCAGCGTCTCCCGGGCTCAACAGGCTGAACTGCCGTTCAGGCCCATCAAGACCGTTGACGACCTGGATCGTGAACTGGCAGCCGCCGCGCAACAGGGCAAACCGGTAATGATCGACTTCTACGCTGACTGGTGCACGAGCTGCAAGGAGATGGAGAAGTACACTTTTGCCAGACCGGAAGTACACCGGGCGCTGGCGGGTATGGTGTTACTGAAGGCTGACGTCACCGCCAACAACGATGCCGACAAGGCCTTGCTGAAACGTTTCAAATTGATCGGGCCACCGAGCTACCTGTTCTTCGATGCCAGCGGCAAGCAGCGCAAGGAATTAAGCCTGGTCGGCTTCAAGCCGGCGGATGAATTCGTGGAACATGTACAGGTGCTGAGATAGCCCCAAGGGATTTATAATCACCCCGTCATTGCCGCGCTACGCTCGCAATGACGGGTTAATCAAAGCTTCCCTGGTATTATTTCAGGTTATATTTCTTGATCAGGTCATACATGGTCGGTCTGCTGACACCCAGCAGTTCGGAGGCCTG
>JBHHXO010000273.1:0-3621 GCA_046757125.1 Thiogranum sp. | reverse complement strand
CGTTGTCTGACAACGGGGTGCCGGTGATCGAAGTCTCCGACCATACCGGTTTTCCGGAGATGATGGCGGGCCGGGTCAAGACCCTGCACCCGAAAATCCACGGCGGTATCCTGGGTCGTCGCGGTACCGACGACGCAGTGATGCAGGCGCACGGTATTCCACCCATCGACATGGTGGTGGTCAACCTGTATCCCTTTGAACGGACTGTGGCAAATCCGGATTGCGACCTGGCCACGGCTATCGAGAATATCGACATCGGCGGGCCGACGCTGATTCGTGCAGCCGCTAAAAACCACGCGGCGGTGACCGTGCTGGTCGACAGTGGCGACTATGCGCAGGTGCTGGAGGAAATGGCGGCGAACCAGGGCGTGGTCAGCGACGCCACGCGTTTCCGCCTGGCGGTCAAGACGTTCGAACATACCGCGCGGTATGACGGCGCTATTGCCAACTACCTCGGCACACTGAGCGGCGCAGGAGAAAAGGAAACCTTTCCGCAGACGCTTAGCCTGCAGTACAAGAAAGTACAGAACATGCGCTACGGTGAGAACCCGCACCAGGCGGCCGCTTTCTATATCGAGCACCAGTCCGGCGACGCCAGCGTTGCCGGCGCCGAGCAGTTGCAGGGTAAGGAACTGTCCTATAACAACGTGGCCGATACCGACGCCGCGCTGGAATGTGTGAAGCAGTTCGACGCAGGCCCGACCTGTGTCATCGTCAAGCACGCCAACCCCTGCGGGGTGGCGCTGGGTGGCAAACTGCTGGAAGCCTATGACCGTGCCTACAGTACGGACCCCGAATCGGCCTTCGGCGGCATTATCGCCTTCAACCAGACGCTGGACGCGGAAACGGCCAGGGCCATCATCGACCGCCAGTTCGTGGAAGTCATCATCGCGCCGCACATCGATGCCGACGCCCGCGCCGTGCTGGCGGAAAAGAAAAACGTGCGCGTGCTGGCCTGCGGCGACTGGTCGCAACAGGGCGCGGCGCGGCTGGATTTCAAGCGCGTCAATGGTGGCCTGCTGGTGCAGGAAGCGGACCTGGCATTATTCAATGAAACCCGCGTGGTTACCGAACGCGCGCCCGATGATGGCGAAATGAACGACCTGCTGTTTACCTGGCGCATCTGCAAGTACGTGAAATCCAATGCTATTATCTACGGCAAGGACGGCATGACCATCGGTGTCGGCGCCGGACAGATGAGTCGTATCAACAGCGCGCGCATCGCGGGTATCAAGGCCGGCCACGCCGGGCTGGAAGTGAAGGGTTCGGTAATGGCTTCGGACGCTTTCTTCCCGTTCCGCGACGGTATAGACCAGGCCGCCGAGGCCGGTATTACTGCTGTTATTCAGCCGGGCGGTTCGATGCGCGACGAGGAAACCATCGCCGCCGCCAACGAGCACGGCATGGCCATGGTGTTCACCGGCATGCGTCACTTCAGGCACTGAATAAATGAAAGTACTGGTAATCGGCGGGGGTGGCCGCGAACACGCTCTGGCCTGGAAGGCCGCTCAGTCACCCAGGGTGACAACGGTCTATGTGGCGCCCGGCAATGCCGGCACGGCTGCCGAAGACAAACTGCAAAATATCGCCATCAGTGCCGAAGATATCGGCGCGCTGCTGGATTTTGCCCGGAAAGAATCCATCGACCTGACTATCGTTGGGCCCGAGATGCCGCTGGTTGCCGGCGTTGTCGATCGTTTCCAGGCTGCCGGTCTGCGCATATTCGGTCCTTCCGCGGCGGCTGCCGAACTGGAGGGATCCAAGGCGTTCACCAAGGATTTCCTTGCGCGATACAATATTCCTACCGCTGCCTACGGCAACTTTACCGACCTGGATGAAGCCGTTGCCTACATCAAGCAGCAGGGTGCGCCCATCGTAATCAAGGCCGACGGGCTGGCGGCGGGCAAGGGTGTGATCCTGGCGCAGACCGAACAGGAAGCCGTCGCTGCCTGCCAGGACATGCTGGCCGGGAATGCTTTCGGCAAAGCCGGTCACCGTGTTGTAGTGGAAGAGTTCCTGGTTGGCGAGGAAGCCAGTTTCATCGTCATGGTCGACGGGCAGCATGTACTGCCACTGGCAACGTCGCAGGACCACAAGGCGCGCGACGAGGGCGACACCGGCCCCAACACCGGTGGTATGGGCGCCTGTTCACCGGCGCCGGTGGTCGACGATGCCATGCACCGGCGCATCATGGAAGAGGTGATCTGGCCAACGGTGCGCGGCATGGCCGCCGACGGCAAACCCTACACCGGTTTTCTCTACGCCGGCATCATGATCGCCCCCGACGGGACCCCGAAAGTGCTGGAGTACAACGTGCGCTTTGGCGACCCGGAAACCCAGCCCATCATGTTGCGCCTGAAATCGGACCTGGTGGAACTGTGCGATGCGGCACTGGACCAGCGTCTCGACAAGGTGCAGGCGGAGTGGGATCCGCGCGCCAGCCTGGGTGTGGTACTGGCCGCCGGCGGTTATCCCGGCAGCTACGACAAGGGCGACGTGATCAGCGGGCTCGATGCCGTTCAGGCGGAAGGCGTAAAGGTATTCCACGCCGGGACAGAGCTAAAGGATGGAGCTGTAGTGACCAGCGGCGGACGCGTGTTATGCGTGTGTGCGCTGGGCGAGGATGTCGCCGCTGCGCAGCGGCGTGCCTATGACGCGGCTGGAAAAATCCGCTGGAAGGATGTCTATTACCGGCGTGATATCGGACACCGCGCCATCGCCCGGTTGTAAAGTCCTCCGGATTCGTGAGTTATGTTGACTCGCTGTGAATACCTTCTCGCTGCTCAGGTCGCAGTTTGGCGTTGTCCACGAACGTGCTAATAACCGCTGAAATGTTGCCGTCCTCATTCTCTTCGCTTGTGCCAAGAAAAAGGCCGTGTTCGGCATTGATACTGAATTCGCCCAGTACCGGGTTCAGGAGCAACTCCTGGATGGCCGGCAAGATCTCCGGCATCGCCTCCTGTGGACTGTTTAGCCTGAGCCGCTGGAATACCCGTTCCAACGCATGCCTGGCGACATACACTCCCACCACCTTGGGGTCTATAGTGAATTTCTTCGAGTCGATCTGAAAGCAGACAAGCTGCAATCGGCCCTCGAACTCGCAGGTATCGAGATACAGTACCAGGCAGGCCGGATATTTGGGCTTCGTTGATAATACGGCCGTTCCAACATACGACTCCCGCACAAAACCACACAATTCAGATACCACATGGTTATACCAGCGCTTGCGGGACCTGTGGGTGCTGCCTTGTTGCATGGCCTTTTGAATGGCGGCGTCGACTCGCGAACGGGCTCCGTCTGATAATTCACGAACCAGTCGCTTATTCAGGCCGCGGGCCAGCGCTGGAGTCGGGTTGTTCATGGCGATTTCCTTTCAGGCTCGCTTTCTTGCTGCGTGGTTTCCGGAATATGCCCACACAGTATAAATCTGCTATTCGTCGGAATTAAAGAACACAATTGACCTAAATGAGGTGTTCAGGCCAAATAAAGAGTGGGAATTCACTGAATAGCGGGCGGTGCGGTGAAACCGTGTATATTCCTGAAGCCCGGGAGTAACAGTTTTATGGAAAATGACAGCAGCAACTATTTGCACGCCGTTCGTGAACAGTACGAGGGCTACCC
>JBHHXO010000272.1:0-3631 GCA_046757125.1 Thiogranum sp. | reverse complement strand
CCAGCTGTTCTACCAGCGCCAGCGCAAAATCCATCGCTGTTCCGGGGCCGCGCGAGGTAATAATTTTGCCATCCTGTACCACGGCATCCGCGCAATACTCGATTCCCGCAAAGTGATCCAGCACACCCGGGAAACCGGTCGCCTGCCGGCCATCGAGAAGCCCCATGCCGGCGAGCACCCTGGGTGCCGCACAAATCGCAGCCGTGTAGCGGCCTGTTTCATTCATCCGCACAAGCAGGTCGCGTATGCGTGTATCCGCATCAAGATGATCTGCACCGGGCAAACCACCGGGCAGAACCACCATGTCATACTGCTGCTTCAATGCTTCGTCGAGTGTGGTGTCGGGAATCAGTACCACGCCCCGGGAAGCGCGTACCGGCTTGTCATCCAGGCCGGCGGTAACCACGTCTATACCGGCACGCCGCAACAAATCCACCACCGTGACGGCTTCTAGTTCTTCGCACCCCTGCGCGAGGGGGACCAGGACGCTTGCCATGTATTTTCACCCTGCTGCTGAATATCGATCAAGTCACGTACCGGCAACAAACGGAGACCTCGCTGCCCGAGCCGTGGCAGCCGTTGCTCCAGAAACGCCAGCGTCTGCGGGTGAGGGTGGCCGATGGCCAGTGCTGTACCCTGCTTCTCGGCCAGCCGGAGCAAGCGCTCAAACTGGAATGCAATGGCATCCGCACCCGGTTCGTTGTCCAGAAACACGTTACGCTCCATGTTGGGCACCGCATTTTCCATGGCGACCCTTCTTGCCACGGTAGCTACCGTGGTGCGGCTGTCGATGAAAAACAGCGGCGCCTGTTGCTGCATCACCCGCATCAACCAAAGCATATGCCCGGGATGACGCGTCAGCAAGCTTCCCATGTGATTGTTGATACCGCTGACATGCGGCACGGCAGCCAGATCGGCCACTACGGTAGCGGCAAACTGTCGCTCCGTCATATCCAGCGTGACCGCTCCCGCATCGAGCCGCCGCCCGTCGACGCTGTCCATTGGCAGGTGCAGCAGGATTTCCCTGCCGACAGCGTGCGCCTGTCGAGCCAGGTAATCGGTATGCTGCGCGCGGGGCAGAAATGCACAGGCGACCGGCCCGGGCAACGCCAGCACCCGGTGTCCGCTCTCCAGGCGTTTGCCCATGTCATCAATAATGATGCTGATGGCGGGCATGTCCCGATAGCCGTCTTCCGCCTGGACCGACTGGAAAAAACCGGCGCATAAAAAAAGAACCGGCCAGAGGCCGGTTCGTAGTGTCACTGCATTTTCTCCCGCTGAATCGCCAGACCTTTTAACAGGTTCAGCGCTTCATAGAGCTGGTAGTCCGACTGGGCCAGCGACGCCTCTTCTTTTTCCCTCGCATTCTCCTTGTCCCCGGCGCTCATTTTTTTCTTCCCCTTCTTCCCGTTGCCGTTGGACAGGTGACCGGTCAGGTCGGCTTCCTTGATGGGCTCGAAGGACCGCTCCACAGCCGAGACCCGCACCGGCTCCAGCCGGATATCCGGCACGATCCCTTCCGCCTGGATAGAGCGACCGGAGGGCGTGAAGTAACGCGCCGTGGTCAGTTTCACTGCCGTACCGTTACTCAGCGGCAATATGGTCTGAACCGAACCTTTACCAAAGGTTCTGGACCCGACAATGATGGCCCGTTTGTGATCCTGCAGGGCTCCGGAAACGATCTCCGATGCCGATGCCGAACCCTGGTTGACCAGCACCACCAGTGGCGCTGAATCCAGAATATCGTCAGGTGTGGCGTTGAACCTCAGCTTGGAATCATTCACGCGGCCTTCGGTGTAGACGATCAGCCCTTTTTTCAGAAACGCATCGGAAACTTCAACTGCGCCATTCAGCACACCGCCGGGGTTGTTGCGCAGATCCAGCACCATGCCCTTCAGCGAACCGCCGGCTTCCTTTTTCAGTTTCTCGACAGCGTCGGCCATGTTCTCTGCCGTCTTGGACTGGAACTGGGATATACGCACATAGCCGAAACCCTCTTCCAGGACACGGTGCTTGACGCTCTTCACCTTTATGATGTCGCGCTTGATATCGATTTTCAGCGGCTGATCGACACCCTCGCGCACTACCGTCAGTTTCAGTACGGAGCCCGGCTTGCCGCGCATGATCTTTACCGCCTCGCTCAGCGTCAGTCCCTTTACCGGCGTGTCATCGAGACGGATAATCAGGTCGCCCGCCTCGATGCCGGCGCGCTGCGCGGGCGTATCGTCGATGGGGGCTATAACCTTGACAAAGCCGTCTTCCATTCCAACCTCGATACCCAGCCCGCCGAATTCACCCGTGGTGCCGACCTGCAATTCCTTGAACTGTTCCTGGTCAAGGTATGCCGAATGCGGATCCAGACCGGACAGCATGCCGCGAATGGCATTCTCCAGCATGTCCTTGTCCGGGACTTCCTCGACATAGTCGTTCTTGATGCGCCCGAATACATCACTGAAGGTACGCAGCTCCTCGACCGGCAGTCCGGCGGTTGGCGTGGCTTCGCGCTCGGCGAATACGCCCTGACCGATCGATATGGAGAGGCCGGTCAATACGCCGGCCAGTACCAGGAAAACGTTCTTTCTCTTTACACTCATTCAATTCCAACCTGATGACCCGATCGATCACCTGTTTTCATGCGATTAATAAAAGCCTTACATATGAGTCGGCTACACGGATAATGCTGACCTTACCATAGCTGGACCGCCGCCGTACATCAGGACAGCGCTGCCGGTTTGCCCGCGCACCAGCGTAGCGGATTGATGGGGCGCCCTTTATGCCTGAGTTCGAAATACAGCCCCGGCCGGGTTTGACCGCCGCTGGCGCCCAGCGTTGCCACCATTTCCCCTGTATCGACCCATTCACCCACTTCCTTATACAGCGCCTGGTTATGACCGTACAGGCTCATATAGCCATCGCCGTGATCGACAATCAGCAGCAGGCCGAATCCGCGCATCCAGTCCGCGAAGGCAACCCGGCCCTGGGAAACCGCGCGTACGCTGGTGCCTTCGGGCGCGGAAATCATGACACCCTGCCAGGTCAGGCCACTGCTGCCGCGCCGGCTGCCGAAGCGCGTGACCAGCCTGCCGCGCGCCGGCCAGTGCAGCTTGCCCCGTAACGACCTGAAAGGCTGCTGCTGGCTGGCATCGAGGGGAATATCCGCCAGCATCTCCCGCAACGAGGCGAGCAGTTTCTGCAGTCGTTTTTCATCCGAGCGGAGCCGCTGCAACTCGTTATTCTGGCTTTCGAGTTCGCGCTTGACCTGGGCCAGCACCTGTTCACGCTTCTGCTTTTTCTCGCGCAAGCGTTGTGACGCCAGTTGCTGGCGACCGCGCAATTCCGTCAACGCGCGTGTCGTGTCCTGTATGGAGGTCTCGGTCGCGTGCAACTCATCCATCATGGCGTGTATGGCATCGATCTGCGCCATGCGTGCCCGCGACAAATAGCCAAAATACGTCAGCATCCTGCCAACCGCCGCAGGCTGCTCCTGGTTAAGCAGGAGCTTGACCTGCTGCTGACGCCCCATGGCATAGGTCGCGCGCGCCTCGCTGGCTATCTGCCGGCGTTGCTCCTGCAGGGCCAGTGACTGCGTTTTCTTCCTGTTCCGCAAGGCGGCGAGCTGTGTCTTGATGTC
>JBHHXO010000271.1:0-3638 GCA_046757125.1 Thiogranum sp. | reverse complement strand
AGCGGTTCAGCTACATTGCGGCGCTGAATGACCGGGTGCAGCACGTGGATGCGCTTGCGCAGTTGATCGATGCGCAACTGCAGGGCTGGCAGCCCGCGCTGGACGATATGCCTGAAGAGCTGGCCGCACGTCGCAAGCGCGCACTGGCCCTTGGCGCAAAACAATAGCACGATGAGCAACCGCGCGCAGGCAGGTGGTGAGCGACCGGTGGTTGCGATCAGCAGTTGTCTGCTGGGTGAAAACGTACGCTATGATGGCCGGCACCAACGGGACTCCTGTATTGCCCGGTATCTCTCCGCGTATGTTGACTGGAAACCGGTCTGCCCGGAAGTCGGTGCAGGACTGGGTGTGCCGCGCCCACCCGTGCGGCTGGTCGGGGCCAGCGACCGGCCGGCGGCGCTGGGCATCGAGAACGAAAGCCTGGATGTTACCGATGCACTGCACGATTATGCGCAGCGCGTGTTGCAGGAGCTGCAGGGTGTGAGCGGGTATATATTCAAGAGCCGCTCCCCCAGCTGTGGCCTGGTGGATACGCCGTTGTTTGACGTCGACGGCTGTGAACAGGGCCTGACTTCGGGTATCTACGCACGTGCGATAATGACGGCGCTGCCAAACCTGCCCGTCGCCGACGAACAACAGCTGCGTGATACTGCGCGTCGTGAGCTGTTTCTGCAGCAGGTGCGGGCGTGCTGGCAGCAGCACAAGGCAACCGGTTCCTGACCGGTATAAAGCACAATGTCAGTCAGCCTCCTGGAATTGCGTCGTGCGCATAAACTGCTGGCGTCGTTTTGCCGCCGGCGCAGTGCCGTCCCCGGATCTAATACGCGCCTGAGTTGTCAACAGCAAGGTGACAGCCTGCTGATCGGCGAGCTTGCCGGGTCCGGTGATGCATCGGAGTCCGGGGGTTTCCGGCCGCTGGTCAAGCTGGTCTACCGGGAGGACAGGTGGTTCCCGTACTGGCAACAGCAGGATGGCGGCTGGCAGCCGTGGCCGCACCTGAGCGAAGCGGCATCTGTCCAGGCGATCATCGACGAACTTGAACAGGCGCCCCTGCACGTGCACTGGTGAGCAGGCCGGAGACCGGCAGGGAACCAACCCGTATCGGGGTCAGGTGCCCGCCTGTTGCGTGACATCGACATACAGTTTGATACGCTGGCCCGGTTGCAGATAGCGCCCCCTCAGGGTGTTCCACTTGCGCAGGTCTGCCACCGATACCTTGAACTTGCTGGAAATCCGCGACAGCGAGTCGCCCTTGCGCACCCGGTAATATATCGGCCGGATCTGCGAGCCGGGGTGGAAGTTCCTGGTCGCGGACCGGCCGGTCCAGACCACCAGTTTCTGTCCTACGCGCAATGGATCGCCGGGCGCCATGCCGTTCCATGAAGCCAGCTTGCGCACACTGACCTTGTACTCCCGGGACAGGTCCCAGAAGGTATCGCCGGGGGACACGATGTGGCGGGTTTTATAGCCTTTGCGCTGGTGTGACTGCTTGCTCTTGAGGCGTTGTTGCGCACTCAGCCTGTAACTGTCCTGTCCCCGGCTGGACACCGGTACCAGCAGGTGTTTGCCGGCCCGGATCGAGCTGCCGCCGATACCGTTGGCTGTTTTCAGCGCAGCGGTGGTGGTGTGATAGCGTTTGGCGATATGGCTGAGGGTTTCACCTTTCCTGATTTTGTGACGCAGCCATTGCACACGTTTTTCCGGGGGTAGCGCGGCGATCGCCTGGCGGAATTCGCTGGCCCGGTCCACAGGGATCAACAGCCGGTGCGGACCATCGGGTGACGTGGCCCACTGGTTGAAACCCGGGTTGAGCCGGTACAGGTCGTTGAGTTCGATACCGGCGAGGTCGGCAGCGATAGCCATGTCGATCTGGCCGTCGGTATTCACGATTTCGAAATAGGGTTCGTCGGGCAGGGGGTCGAGTTTTACGCCGTAGGCGTCCGGCGTGTTCACCAGTTGTTTCAAGGCGATCAGCTTGGGTACATAGGCGCGGGTTTCCTTCGGCAGCTTCAGGTCCCAGAAGGTCGCCGGTTTGCCCTTCTTGAGGTTGTTGCGCACGGCTTTGGAGACGGTTCCCTCACCCGAGTTGTAGGCGGCCAGCGCCAGCAGCCAGTCGCCCTTGAAGCGCTTGTTGAGGTACTGCAGGTAGTCCAGTGCTGCGTTGGTGGAGTCCAGCAGGTCACGGCGGCCGTCGTACCACCAGTCCTGTTTCAGCTTGAAGCGTTTGCCGGTCGCGGGAATGAATTGCCAGAGTCCGGCGGCGCGGCCGTGTGAATAGGCGAAGGGATCGTAGGCGCTTTCGACAATCGGCAGCAGCGCGATTTCAGCCGGCATGCCACGCCTGCTGACTTCCTTGTGTATGTGCCAGGCGTAGCGGCGCGAGCGTTCAGTGACGCGCTGCATGTACTGCGGGTGTTTGGCATACCAGTCACGTTGTACACGAACGCGTTTGTTGTCCAGGTCCGGTAACGAGAATTCCTGGCGCAGCCTGGCCCACAGGTCGGCGGGCACCGGCTGTTCGTAGGGGGCGACGATGACGCCGCTGACGGGTCGGGTGGCGGCCAGCATGGTGAGCCGGGACTGTTCCGGTCCGGTTTTCTTTGCCGGGTCGATGTGCCCGCGCTCTGTTTGCAGGGCCTCCGGTGCCTGTTGCAGTGTGGTGCAGGCGCTGAGCAGCAGCGCGACGAGCAGTGTATAACGGGTAGCCATGTGTGCTTATCGGCCCGACAGCCGAGGCTTTTACCTCAAGTTGGTGAAGAATGGTGTTTTTTTGCCAGAGCGTGCAATGCTGACAGGGCCGGAATAAAGCGTCAAGCATGGTGGACCTGAATAACGGATACGTTATTATTGAATGACTTATGGGAACTTCAAAGTCTTCGGCCAATAACGCCCGGCAACTGCCCGAACTCCGGCTCTGGTGTCGGCAAGCCCTGGGTCAGCAGCTCGCCACGGCCGAGCAGGCCGCGTTGCGCGAGCTGTTGAGCGACATATTCGGCTATCACCTGGTGGTGCTGGACCCGACCTGCCAGCCGCAGGCGCTGGGTGCCAGCCGCATCATGCACCGGGTGGTGCAATCGCGCACCGGCCAGGACCTGGAGTCACCGCCCGGCATACTCGCCAGCAGCGAGCACCTGCCGCTGCAATCCGACAGTATCGATGCTTTTGTGTTGCCGCACGTGCTGGAACTGGCCGGTGACGCCCACCAGGTACTGCGCGAAATCGACCGCTGCCTGGTGGCCGAAGGGCACGTCATTATCCTGGGCTTTAACCCGTTCGGCTGGTGGGGGTTGCGCCGGCTGTTGTTCGGCTGGCGCGGACGCGTGCCCTGGTCGCTGAAATTCTTCGGCCTTGCGCGTCTGAAGGATTGGCTTTCCCTGCTGGGGTTTGACACTATTCATTCACGTTATCTTTTTCCGCATCCGCCGTGGCAGTACGGCACGGGATCTTCAAAAGGGACATTGTTGCAGCGTTTACACCGTGATCGATGGCCGTGGCTGGCGGCTTCCTGGGTGTTGGTGGCGCGCAAGCGCGTTGCTACGCTGACACCCATAAAACCACGCTGGCGTCCGCGTCGTTCGGTGCTGGCCGGTGGTGTCGCCGAAACCAGCCAGGGGAGTCTGCGACGCGATGGCTGACGT
>JBHHXO010000270.1:0-3668 GCA_046757125.1 Thiogranum sp. | reverse complement strand
GCCGACAACACCCTGTCGCGCATCATCCACCTGGTGGAAAATGCCCAGGACCAGAAAGGTCGCGCCCAGGCGTGGATGGAACGCTTCGGACGCCGTTACAGTCCGGTCGTACTGGCGACCTCCGCACTGTTCCTGCTCCTGCCCTGGCTGACCGGTGGCGACATGGCCGCCTGGTCCGAACGCGCGGTCATTCTGCTGGTCGCCGCGGCGCCCTGCGCGCTGGTTATCTCCCTGCCCATCACCATGGCCGCCGGCATCGCCGGCGCCGGCCGGCGCGGCATCCTGATCAAGGGCGGCGCCCACCTCGAACACCTGGGCGTGATTCACACTATCGCCTTCGACAAGACCGGCACCCTCACCCACGGCAAGCCACGGGTAACCGATGTCATCGCCTTCGACGGGGACGAATCCACGCTGCTGGCGGTGGCGGGCGGACTGGAATCCTCCTCCGGTCATCCGCTGGCACGCGCCATTGTCGATCATGTCGCCGAGCGCGGGATAGCGGCGCTGCAACCCGAAGAGTTCCTGTCTCTCACCGGTTCCGGCGCACAGGCAGAGATCGGCGGCGCCATGCGCTATATCGGGAACCCCGAGCTGTTCCGCGACATGGGCCTGTCACTGGCGGATTTTGAAACCCGCCTCAGGGAACTTCAGTCTGCCGGCAAGACCGTGGTGCTGCTGGGTTCAAAAATGCAGATACAGGGTTTGATCGCCCTGCAGGATACCTTGCGCAACGACGTGCAGGACATCATCGCAGGTTTGCACGCAATGAACATACGCACCGTCATGCTTACCGGTGACAACCGGCGCACTGCAGAACGCGTTGCCGCGCGACTCGGTATCGACGACGTGCGCGCAGACCTTAAGCCCGAAGACAAGGTCAACGCTGTCACCGCGTTATTGGAAGACGGCCCGGTGCTGATGGTCGGAGACGGTGTCAACGATGCGCCCGCCCTGGCTGCCGCGACCTGTGGCGTGGCCATGGGAGCGGCCGGTACCGATGCGGCCATTGAAGCCGCTGACATTGCACTGATGGCCGATGATCTCGGCAAGCTGGAAGAGGCGTTGCGACTGGGTCGCAAGGCCAGACAGGTCAGCCTGCAAAACATCGTGTTCGCTATCCTGGTGCTTGTCATACTGATTCCGGCCGGTGTCGGCGGCTTCATCGGTATTGCGGCGACAGTGCTGGCGCACGAGGCGAGCGAACTGCTGGCGGTCATCAACGGCTTGCGCGCCGGTCGTTCCCGTGCCTGAACATCATCACAGTACGCAACGCATCGGGCTTGCCTTTGCACTGAACCTGGTTTTCACCATCATCGAATTCATCGGCGGCCTGCTGACCAACAGTGTTGCCATACTGGCGGATGCCGTTCACGACCTGGGCGACACACTTTCCATCGGCCTCGGCTGGATACTGGCCCGTATCAGCAGAAAAGAAGCGGATTACGGATTCACCTACGGCTATCACCGGCTGTCGTTACTGGGTGCATTGATCAATGGCGTGGTACTCATCATCGGCAGTGCCTGGGTATTGAGCGAGGCTGTCCCTCGCCTGATCGATCCGCAAATGCCCGATGCGGCAGGCATGATCGGGTTGGCCATTCTGGGTGTCAGCGTGAACGGCTATGCGGCCTACAAACTCAGTGGCGGGAAAACACTGAACGAAAAGGTGCTCAACTGGCACCTGCTGGAGGATGTGCTGGGCTGGCTGGCGGTGCTGGTCGTGAGTATCATACTGCTGTTTGTCGACTGGCCTGTTCTGGACCCCGTGCTCTCCATCGCATTTACTCTTTTTATTCTTTTTAATGTCTGGAAAAGGTTTTCCCAGACTATCCGCCTCTTTTTGCAAGCGGCGCCGGATAACCATATCGCCTCGGAAACCAGGGAAAAACTGCTCACCCTGAAACACGTGGCCGACGTGCATCACCTGCACGTCTGGTCACTGGACGGTGAACGGCACATACTGACAGCACACCTTATCCTCGACACCCCCATCGACCCAGGCGCCCAGACCGAGATAAAACAGGCCGTGCGTGACCTGCTCGCCGATTACGAGTTCGCCCACACCACGATCGAGATCGAACAACGACTGGAAACGTGCCGGGATTCCGGACAGAAAAGGGGGTAGCCCGCATTTCCAGACCGGGCGACAAACCGGCATAAAAGCAGATCAGCCGGTTGGGTTGCACGGTGAGTGCGGGTAAACTCGTTCGCATGGCAGGAACACCCCGCAAGCTGACCATCGGTCGCCTCGCCGAACAGGCCGGTGTCAACATCGAGACCGTGCGCTACTACCAGCGCATCGGCCTGATCGACGAACCGCCAAAACCGGCGCAGGGTTTTCGCATATACCCCGCGGATGCGGTATCACGCATCCGCTTCATCAGGCGCGCCAAGGACCTGGGGTTTACGCTCAGGGAGATTAGCGACCTGCTGGCGCTGAACGACGGGGATTGCGGCGAGGCGCGCGCCATGGCGGAACAGAAGCGCGCCGTGATAGAAGCACGGGTACGCGATCTGCGCCGCATACAGGGCACACTGGATGCGATGATTTCAGCCTGCCGGGTAAGCGAGGCGGAATGCGCCGGCTGCGCGCTGATCGAAGCCCTGAACAGCCCGGTCTGACAGGCCCGGAACCGGCCGATGTCCCGGTACCAGGCGCAAGAACGCCTGTGAACCGGCCGGCGTCGCACGCACCGATTGAAATGAAAACTCACATCCATCCCAACTCACTACATATGTACAACCAACCGGTTTTCATGAGCACCAAAACTTCGGATGCCCTTGCCTTGCACCCAATGTGTGGAAAACTCACCGCATAAAATTAGTGCTTTGCTGTGGTTTGATGAAGGAATGCTACGGCAACGTATTGTTGTAAGGCGGAAAATACTTTCCTGGAGGGCTGGCCAACACATGCTTCAGCAAGTAATGTTCTATAGAATAATTCCAGTGCAAGAACAGAAAAAGTGCGATTGACAAAGACATATCAAGACCGCGTTGTTCGCGTCTTCATATCCTCCACCTTTCGCGATATGCATGCGGAGCGCGAGGAGCTGGTGAAGCGGGTATTCCCGTTACTTCGCAAACTCTGTGCCGAACGTGGTGTGACCTGGGGAGAAGTCGACCTGCGCTGGGGCATCACCGACGAACAGAAGGCGGAAGACCAGGTGTTGCCCATTTGCCTGGCGGAGATTGAAAAATCCCGACCCTACTTCATTGGCCTGCTGGGCGAGCGCTATGGCTGGGTACCAGATGCGGTGGACCCGGAGCTGATCGAACGGGAGACCTGGCTCGAAAATTATAGTGGCCGCTCAGTGACAGAACTTGAGATTCTGCATGGTGTACTCAATAACCCGAAGATGACAAATCACGCATTCTTTTATTTACGTGATTCCGTTACCTCTGCCAGGATTGAGGCTCAGCTGGCCTTACAACCCGACTACCGGCCAGAACCCGCGGCCGCCAAAGTAAAACTACAAGCGCTGAAGCAACGCATAGAGTCCAGCGGTTTCCCCGTATACAAAGATTATCCTGATGCCAGGGCCTTTGGCGAACGGGTGCTGACGGAACTAACCGAAGTCATCAATCAGCTATTCCCCGTGAGCGAAGAACCAGGGCCGTTAGACCGTGAAACACAGGACCATGACGCTTTCGCCCGCAGCCGGTCA